>CALVTH010000017.1 GCA_944360115.1 uncultured Clostridia bacterium | reverse complement strand
CCACGCAAGATAAAACAATAAGGCAGTCCGAAAACCACGGATTGCCTTATGTTGACAAAAGAAAAAGCAAACAAAACTGGGGTTCAATTTTGTTTGCTTATGGTGGAGACGAGGGGACTCGAACCCCTGACCTATGCGTTGCGAACGCATCGCTCTACCACCTGAGCCACGCCCCCACGGCTTCCGCATTATAGCACGACGGCAGGGAATGTACAAGCGTTTTTATGAATAATTCGCATTTGCGGTGCGAGCACGGGAACGGCGTGCGTTAAAGAAGTATTAAAAATTTGCGCGCGCACCCCTCATTTATATTGCGCGCGGGCGGGCGCGTATGTTATCATAACTTTGATTGCGCGCGTGTTACACGCAAGGGAGAAGAATATGACTGCAAAAACAACCGCAAAGGCGAAGCCGGAAAAAGATCTGTCTTACCGCAATTCGCCCGATTATGTTCCCGTCAAAGAGAAACTTGCCTACGGCTGCGGAGCGTTCATGGACGGCGGCGGCGTCGCGCTGATGTCCTGCGTGATGCTGAAATATATGGAGGGGGGGCTCGGGCTTTTACCTGCCATTGCTTCCACAATAATGATGGTGTCCAAGATTTGGGACGCAATCACCGACCCGATTATGGGGTTCATCTCGGACAACACTCGCGGCAAGTGGGGACGCAGAAAGCCGTATATGTTCTTCGGCGGAATACTCCTCATTGTTGGAATATTTTTACTTTTTTTGCCGGTAACCGAATGGGGGATTATTCAAGCGGATAATACGGCAGGACTCGTTGCCTGGATGGTTATTATGTATTTGCTGTGGAACACATTCTCCACGATAACGATGGTGCCGTACTGTTCCATGGCAAGTGACATATCTCCGTCGTTCAAGGAGCGCAACAACGCCAATACCGTCAAGCTGGTGTTCAACGCGGCGGCGAGCGGACTTGCGTATGTTTTGCCCTTGTTGTTTGTTGAAGCTTTTGTCGCGTACAATAACGGCGAAGACGGGTATTTGTTTATGCCAAGCATTACGGCAACGGAATTTTGGTTGTCGATAGCAATCATCTTCGGGGTATTGTTCGGCGGCGGGCTTATTGTGTGCGGACTGTTTGTCAAAGAACGCATAAAAGCCACTGGCCCCAAGGAAAAATTCGACGGCAAACAGTTCGTCAAGAACTATGCCGAGCCTTATAAGAACCGCTCTTACCGCTGGCACATCGTTATGTACGTGTCGGCGTTCGTCTGTGCCGATATGATTTCCGCGCTTGCCGTCTACTATGCGACGGACGTGTGGGCAGGCAGAGACTTATTCGGCATGGATATGTCCTCGTTGTTCATAATCGCGCCCCTTATGGTGGCGGCGGTGTGTATGTTCCCGCTCGCTCGCTGGGTTATGGACAAGAAGAGCAAGCAGTTCGCGTTCCGCATGGGTCTTCCCTGCTATATCGTCGCGGGTATACTGATGTGCGTTATGGACCCGTCGTGGGCTCCGTCCTGGCTGGTGCCGATTGTGGCGTTTCTCATGGGGCTCGGTTTCGGCGGCGCGCAGATGATGCCGTGGATAATCTTCCCCGACACCGTCGATGTTGCGCAGATGGCGACGGGCGAACGCCCCACGGGTACCTACAGCGGTATGATGACATTCGCAAGAAAGGTTGCGGGAGCGCTTGGAGTCGGTATGGTCGGGTGGTTTATGACTGCTGCCCATTATGTGCCGCAGAGCGCGGCCGGTGATCAGCCCGAGTCGGCATTGTTGGCGATCAAACTGTTGATGGGACTTGCGATAGTGGTGTTCATCTCCATTGCGTTGTGGGCGTCGTTCAACTATAAGATTACAAACAAGAAACTGACTCGCGTGCGTTACTTCATCGAAGCGCGCAAGAACGGCACCGTGCTTTCCGAGGAAGAGGAAGCCGAGCGCACCGCGCTGGTGCACGAACTGTACGGCAAGACCGACCCCGGCGGTTATCCCCCCGCGGGCATGACTTTCGACGACCAACCCGCGGAGGAGGGCGATGTGCCCGAAGCGGCGTTCGGCGTGGAAGCGGAGAAGGAAGTCGAGGAATCCGACGGCGAAGTGTTCGTCGAAACGGCGGAGGAGACCGCCGAAACGGTTGAGATCGACGGCGCGGCGACGGAGACCGACGAAAGCTCGGACGGAGAAAAATGAAAGCGGAATTTTTGCGCGGCGAAGAATACACCACTATCAGAATGGCGGAGGGCAGACCTTTCCGTATTCTGCAACTGACGGATATTCATCTCGGCGGCGGGTGGCTCAGCCGTAAAAAGGACAGACTCGCCCTCGACGCCGTGGAAAAGGTCGTGCGCGCGGCGAACGCCGACTTCATCGTGGTGACGGGCGATATGGTGTATCCGATGTTTATGTTTTCGGGTACGGGCAACAATCTCAAAGCCACGAAGAAGTTCGCCGACAAAATGGAAAGCCTGGGCGTGCCGTGGACCTGCGTGTTCGGCAATCACGACGAAGAGCCGATAGCGTTTTACAAAAAAGAGAGATTAGCCGACTATTACGAGTCGTTAAAGTGCTGTTTCTTCAGAAAAGGGGAGAAGGACATAACCGGCGTCGGCAATCACTGGTTCCGCCTGGAGAAGGCTGACGGCACGCTCAATATGCTGCTGATGATGATAGACAGCAACAGCTATACGGGCAAGGGCTTCTTCAGCGGTTTCGATGTCATACACGACGACCAGCTGGACTGGTACGAGCGTATCGTCAGGGAAAATTCGCCCGAGGACGGCGTGACGCCGTCGCTTGCGTTCTTTCACATTCCCCCCGCCGAGTTCAAGGAAGGCTGGGAGAAGTGCTACCGCGGCGACCCCTCGGCGAAATACCGTCTCGGTTTCGTCGGCGAGAAGGACAATTACTTCGGCTACGCCAAGAAAAAGAAGGGCAATTTCGTGGAGAGGATGGAGAAACTGGGCAGTTGCAAGGGTTTCTTCGTCGGACACGACCACCTCAACACCCTCAGTATCGATTACAGGGGAATGAGGATGACATACGGTATGAGCATAGACTATCTCGCCTATGTCGGCTGGCTGGGGCAGATACCCACCGCCAAGTGCAGGACGCAACGCGGCGGGACGGTGGTCGACATCAACGCCGACGGCACTTTCGATGTGTCGCTTCTGCCGCTTGCCGACATCGAAGCGGCTGCCGCGGCCGAAGGGGCGACGGCAAACAAATAACGGAAATGTCCCGCTCTGCGGGTGGAATTTTATCGGAGGCAAACAATGAAAATCGGTTTTACTGAAACTGTACTGCGCGACGCCAACCAATCGCTTATAGCGACGCGTCTGCCGTACGAGAAATTTGCGGATATCCTGCCCGTTATGGACAAGGCGGGATATTACAGTGTGGAGTGCTGGGGCGGCGCCGTGTTCGACTGCTGTCTCCGCTATCTCGACGAGGACCCGTGGGAAAGACTGCGCAAACTGCGCAAGGCTATGCCCAACACCAAGTTGCAGATGTTGCTTCGCGGGCAGAATCTGCTCGGCTACAAACATTATCCCGACGAAATCGTGAGAATGTTCGTGGCGAAGTCGGTGGAGAACGGTATCGACATCATCCGTATTTTCGACGCGCTCAACGACCTGCGCAACATCGAAGTGGCTACGGACGAGGCTATCAAGCGCGGCGCGACGGTGTCGGGTGCAATCAGCTACACCCAGTCGCCCGTCCACACCCTCGACGCCTTTGCCAAACTCGCCAAGGACATGGAGAGCATGGGCGTTGCGTCCATCTGCATAAAGGATATGGCGGGCGTCATGAGCCCGCAGGAAGCGTACGACCTCGTGTCGGCAATCAAGAAGAGCGTCAAACTGCCCGTCGTCGTTCACACCCATTGCACGACGGGTCTGGCGTTTATGACCTGCCTCAAGTCCGTCGAAGCGGGCGCGGATGTCATCGACACCGCCACCTCCTGCTTCAGCGGCGGCAGTTCTCAGCCCGCCACCGAGACTCTCAATTACGCGCTCGGTCAACTCGGTTACGAGACCGGCCTCGACAGCGCCGTGCTCAAGGAAGTCAACGACTTCTTCAAGCCCATTCGCGACGAGTATCTCAAGAGCGGCAAACTCAATCCCAAAATGCTTGCCACCGATACCGACGCGCTCAACTACAAGGTGCCCGGCGGTATGCTGTCCAACCTCGTGGCGCAGCTCACGGCGCAGAACGCCATGGACAAGTTCGACGAAGTGCTCGTCGAGACCCCCAAGGTGCGCGCGGACCTCGGTTATCCGCCGCTCGTCACTCCTATGAGCCAGATGGTGGGCGTGCAGGCCACCGCCAATGTGCTTGCGGGTGAGCGCTACAAGAACATTTCCAAGGAAGTAAAGGCGTATTGCCGCGGCGAATACGGCAATCCTCCCGGAAAGATAGACCCCGAAGTGCTGAAGACCGTTCTCGGCGACGAGAAACCCATCAAGGGGCGCTACGCCGACACCCTCGAACCCGTCTTCGACAAGACCAAAGAGGAACTCAAGGGCGTTGCCAAGAGCGACGAGGACGTGCTGTCCTACATTATGTTCCCGCAAGTCACCGAAAAGTACTTTGCGGCACGCAAAGCCAAGGAAGAAAAAGTCGTGCGTTACACCATCGCACCGATGGACTGACGGAGGTGAGTTATGGGACTTAGCGGAGGAGAAATCAGCATTCTCGACGCGCTGATAATCTCGGTTATAGGTATGCTCATCGTTTTCGCCGTGCTCGTCATTCTTATGGCGGTGGTTATGCTTATGGGGCTGATTGCGGACAAGTCGCCGGCACTCGCCGCAAAAATGCCCAAAATCCGCTTCAAAAAGAAGAAGCAGGCGGAGGAGGGCGGCGAGGCCGCTCCCGCCGAACTCGCGCCCGGCACTTGCGGAGAACTCGTTCTCGTCAAAACCGAAGAGCGCGACGCGGCAATGATTATGGCAATAGTCGCCGATACCCTCGGCACGCCGCTCAACGAACTCAGGTTCAAGAGCATAAAGAGAGTGGACGGCGAAGACGCCGCAACAGACAAAGCGGAGGATTGAAGTATGATTTACAAAGTTACGCTCAACGGCAAAATATACGAAGTCGAAGTTGAAAAAGGCGAGGCTATGATTCGCGCAGAATATGACGCGGCGGCACCCGTTGCTCCCGCTCCCGCGGCTCCTGCGGCACCCGTCGCCGCCGCTTCCGTCGCCGCTCCTGCGGCGGCACCCGCTCCCGCAGCGGCAGGAGAAGGCGTCGTGCAGTCTCCTATGCCCGGCAATATCAACGCAGTCAAGTTCTCTGCAGGGCAGAGCGTCAAGGCGGGCGATGTCATCATCATTCTCGAAGCCATGAAGATGGAAAACGAAATCGTTGCTCCCAAAGCGGGCACGCTCAAGAGCGTGTTCGTCACCAAGGGTGCGACGGTCAACACGGGCGACGCCCTGTTTGAGATAGTCTGAGAGGGCACTATGGACTGGGGCGAAACCTTTGAATTCTTGTGGAAGTCCACGGGCTTTGCCAACATCACGTGGGGCAACGCGGTGATGATAGTGCTTGCCTGTTTCTTCCTCTTTCTCGGTATCAAAAAGAAGTTCGAGCCGTTGCTTCTCGTCGGCATTGCCTTCGGTATGCTGATAAGCAACCTGCCCGTTGACAATATCACTTCCACTCCTCTTTACCACCCCGAATGGTGGACGGTGCAGGAGGTAAACTATCGTGAAGTGTTGCAGCACGGCGGACTCGTCGACATTCTCTACATCGGCGTCAAGACCAGCGTGTATCCCTGCCTCATCTTCCTCGGCGTGGGCGCGATGACGGACTTCGAGCCGTTGCTGGCCAACCCGAAATCGTTGCTGCTCGGTGCGGCGGCGCAGTTCGGTATCTATGTGGCGTTCTTCCTCGCGGTGTGCTTCGGCTTCACCGGTCCCGAGGCGGCGTCCATAGGTATTGTCGGCGGCGCGGACGGCCCGACGGCAATCTGGCTTACAAAGACGCTGGCTCCTCATCTGCTGGCCGCAATCGCAATCGCGGCTTACTCCTATATGGCGCTCATTCCCGTCATTCAGCCCCCGCTTATGCGTCTGATGACCACCAAGAAAGAGCGCGCCATAGTTATGAAGCCCACCCGCAAAGTCACCAAGGCGGAGAAGATACTGTTCCCGATAGTGGTTATCATCGCCACCTGTCTCTTCCTGCCCTCCGTCGCTCCCTTGCTCGGCTGCCTTATGCTCGGCAACCTGCTCAAGGAAACGGGCGTGACGGCAAGACTTTCCGACACGGCACAGAACGCGCTGATGAACATCGTCACCATAATGCTTTCCGTCTCTGTCGGTGCGACGGCGCACTTCAGCACATTCCTCACCACCCAGACACTTATGATAGTTGCGCTTGGTCTGCTGGCGTTCGTGTTCGCCACCGTCGGCGGTCTCGGCATCGGCAAACTTATGTGCTGGCTCAGCAAGGGCAAAATCAATCCCCTTATCGGCTCGGCGGGCGTGTCCGCAGTGCCTATGGCGGCGCGAGTGTCCAACACCATCGGCCTGAAGTACAAGCCGGGCAACTATCTGCTTATGCACGCAATGGGACCCAATGTTGCCGGCGTTATCGGTTCGGCAGTCGCTGCGGGCTTCCTGATGGCCGTGTTCAGTTGAGGCGGGAATGCGCGATTACAGCATTTATTACGCGAAAGAGCAAGGCAGGCGACTGCCTTGCTTTTGCTTCCGTACGGTAACTTCCACCAACGACACGGCGAAAACCCTGTTGCACGGGGGAGAAGTCCGCGAGGAATGTTTCGCCGTGCTCGCCGAAGAACAGACGGCGGGCAGGGGAAGAATGGGGCGCACTTTTGTTTCTCCGCGCGGAAAAGGCATTTATATGACCCTTGTGCGCAAGGCGGCTGGCGTCGCGGATGTCAGCCCCGCGGGCTGTTTCTCCGCGCTTGCGGTATGCGATTTGCTGGGGCAGGTTTTCGGTCTGGACTGCACCCTGAAGTGGCCCAACGATGTGCTGGCAGGCGGCAAAAAGATATGCGGAATACTGCCCGAAAGCGTGGTCGCGGCGAATGGTGAAAGATATGTGCTGATAGGCACGGGAATAAATGTGCTTACCGACGAAACAGATCTGGGGGATTTGCAGGAAATTGCAACATCTGTGCTTTTAGAGACTGAAAAGGGCAGTATAAACCTCGATTTTTGGGGGAATAAGACAAAAGCGTTGAGGAAACTCGGCGGCGCTCTCGCCCTTATGACGGACGATACGGTGCGGCGCTATCTCGCGGGAGACGCGACCCTTGCGGGCGAATACGCCGCGCGGCTTGCCACGCTCGGGACGGAAGTGGGCTTCTCGGGCGCGGACGGCGAAAGGCTGACGGGCAAAGCAGTCGGCGTGACTCCCGACGCCGCATTGCAGGTGTACGCGGGCGGCGCAGTGCACACCGTCAGGTGGGGCGAGGTCACCTCGCAACCCGAAGTCCGCAGGAATTAAATCGACACATGTCGGGCAAAATTGGCACTTGTTTTTGATTCTGCGGAAGGGTATAATTGGCTTGTCGATATGCGCGCGTAAAACGCGCGGGACGGATGGGCGTGTTTGCGCCCGAAGAGAGTATAAGGAGGAACTATGAAAAGAGTCTTCGCACTGATATTGTGCCTTGCTTTGATAATCGGCTGCGTCGCGGCTTTCGTTGCCTGCAGTCCCGATGACCCCGAAGAAAGCACTCCCGACCGTTTCTACTGGGGAGAGGGTAAGGAAGTGGCGGCTTCCGACAAAACCCAGATTGTCTATCTCGGCGACTCCATTGCCGAAGGTATTCTGGGGGCTTCGCCGCTGCCGCTCCGTCACGAATACGCCTACGGCAATGTTATCGGCAGACGCAACGATTATTCCTATGCCAACCATTCCGTGTCGGGTCATCTCACCGACGATATGCTGGAACTCATCAGCAACGAAGTGGGCTATGACGGCGCGCGTATGCTCGTGTCCAACATTGCCACCGCCGACATCGTGCACATCTCCATAATCGGCAACGACGTCCTGCAGGACAGGAAAGACGTGTCGCTCGACAACGACAAATATCCTCTCAAGGACTCCGACGGCGAACTCATCAAGTACATGACCATGCATCAGGTGGTCTGCGAGGCCATGGTGGACGGCGAGTACGGCACTCTCGAAAGGGCGCTCTACGGAGAGGACGGCAACAGCGGCTCCTACGGCAACATAGTGAAAATCGTGGAGCGGCTCATCGAACTCAATCCCGACGCCGTCATCATTTTCCAGAAGGTGTACAATCCCATTTTCAGCGTGGATACTCCGCTTGTGAAGTCGTGGACGCGCAATGCCATTCAAAGCCACGGCATGGAAATCACGCTCGAGTCTCTGCACGCCCTCGGCGACAACCTCATCGGCAAGATGAACGCCGTCATTCAGCGCGTTATCGACGAGTTCAACGCCGACAAGGCCTCTTCCGCCAAATGGAAGCTGACCTCCGTCGACGCGCTTGCGGCGTTCAACGATGTTTACGAAGCGGACGGCGCGAAGCGCGCGTGGAACCTCATTTATCCCGACGGAATTCATCCTTCCGACGAAGGACACGCCGTGCTTGCCGACCTCACGCAGGCGAAACTCGAGGAACTCGGACTCGCCAACAAGGACAACGCGCTTGCCGTTTACAAGCAAATGCGAATTGATTTCATCAACAACAATTTTGCGGGCAAGATAAGCAATGCGGAGCAGGTCAAGGCGAACATCAACGCGGCGACTTCCTGCGCCGAAGTCACCAAAGTGTTCTTCCAAGCCACCAACGGCATAACCCCCGACTACAGCATAAGCCACGCCGCGCCCGCTCCGTCCGACAACATCATCGAGACGCAGTTCCGTATCGACGTAGCCAACACCAGCGTGTGGGGGGTGACGGGTTCGACGATCAATCTGCTTTTCGATTTCGAGAAGAGCGGAATTTTCCTGCGCAACGACGGCACGATGTCGCTCCGTCTCATACTCAGCGACGAAGCCACGGGGATAATCAACGGTCTGCTCGGGTCCTTCCTCGGCGGTAGCGTGGATTTGAGTTCTTTCCAGAATACCTATCTCACCCCCATAGCCCCCGGAGCCTCCCTCGACGACTTCGAAGGATTGCTGGACATAGCGTACGACTGTCTCGGACTCAGGCTCATAGGCTTCGACATGAACGACCCCGGCATAGCCGCGTTGGTCAACGGTCTGCAGACGGGCAAACTGCCGTCCTCGCTCGACATTCCCGCGGGCTTCGGTATCGAACTAAATTACAACTACACCATGAAAAAGGTGCAGGACGCCACGGGTAAGGTGTACGACGCAGTGTATCTCACTCCCTATGACGGCGACACCCAGCCCTTCATCGTCATGACCATGGAGTCCAAGACCTACAACAACAAGGTGGATTACGACATCAGGGATATCGAACTCGACCAGCCCGTGAACGCGCTCACGCTCAACTTCAAGGTCGATTTCGTAAAACTCAATTTCACGGCGGTGCAGAACCTCCCCGAACTGTTCGAGTTCGAATGATACTGAAAGCCGACAACGGCGCTGAAAAGCGCGGAGAGCAATCTCCGCGCTTTTGTTTGTCGAAAACGCGCACGAGTGCGCATGGGCGGCAATAGGGGTACGCCCGCCCGCGTTTTCCCCACACGCATATTAATCGCCTTGGGATTGGCTCGTCAACCGCCGACTTGCCAACACTCAGATTGTCCGCCGGCGTTTTGCCCGTCCGCAGACTCGCTTGCGGACCTGCCCACCCGCGCGGCTTTTCCTCCTTGCGGCTGTTCCCATACGCAGGTTGCCCGCCTTGGGATTCGCCCGTCCTCCGACTTGCCCGCACTCAGATTGTTCGCGCCCGCTTTCCCCGCCTGCGGGCATGTCCGTCTGAGGTAGTTTCCGTACGCGGTTTTTCATCCTTTCTCGGCACGAGGCTTCGTCCTTTCGCCGCTTTCCGACGGTTTTCCTTATAAGGGAAACGGCACCCCGGGGAGAGGTGCCGTCCTTGCGGGCGAAGAAAGGGAGAGCGTAAAACTCCGTCCGCTGTATAAGGGGTTATGGGTAATTAAGCGTTTTCGGTGGCGTTGTCCTCGCCGAAGATGATTTCGTAGAGGGCGTTCCAGTCCGCGTCGCCGGCTATTTCGTAGCCGAGCACGGTTTCGCCGTTGTCATTGATGTCGTAGTACACCTTGACCATTGCCTGCAGTTTGGCGATGCCGACGCCTGCGCTGATCTTGACATTGACGCACTTTCTGCCTTGCTCGTCGACCGTCCTCTTATAACGGATTTCCGCGCCCAGAAGGTCGGGGCTGATACCTTCGATGAGGTCGCTCTTGACCACCAGTTCCTCGCCGTCCTCATCGGTCTCGAATTCCACGGAGAAGGAGTAAAGTTTGGTGTTGTTCGGGCCGTAGAAGGTGTAGCAGAGTTCTTCTTCGATTTCGTTGCCTTCGGTGCTGAATTCCTGCTCGAGTTCGAGTCTCAGCTCGCCGAGGTACGCTGTCATGTAGAATTCCTGTTCGTTCTCGTCGCCTTCGGACTCGATTTCCATGCCGCCGTTGATTTCGAACTCGTTCTCGCCGTTGACGACGACACCGCTTATGGTGTATTCCTCTTCGGTCTCGATGTCGAGGTCGTCGTCGTCCGCTTCGGTCTCGGACGCCACGAGTTTGGTGTTGTAGTAGAGGGTGTAGGTGTCGTTTTCACCCGTCAGCGCGCTGTTGGCGGTGATAACCATCTTGTGGGTGAAATCGGTCCTGTCGGAGATTTCCTCTTTGATCTGCACGGAAGAGCGGTCTATGAACTCTTCTATGGACTTGACCTGTGCGGCAATCTCCTGCAGAAATTCGCTGGACTCGGCGGTGATTTCTCCGCTGTGGCTGAATCCGAAGCTGTTGCCGTTCTGCGCCGAAGCCGAAGCCGTCGCGCCCTGCTGAGCGTTCATCATAGCCGCCGCGGACGCCGCGGAATAGCCTATGGTGTAAGCGTTGCTGCCGACCTTTGCTGCGTCGTCGGTGGTCTTGTCGGGATTGCAGGCGACGAGGGCGACGACCATCGCGCTTATCGCAAGCACAACCACGAGAGAAAGCAATATTTTCTTTTTCATTTCGAAATCCTCCGTTGTTTGGCTTTCGTATATAAAACAATCGTGGAACGCGTTTTGCCAACATTACCGAAAAATTTTTTTGCGCGTGTCGCGCGGGGAGCGTGCGCACATACCGCTCGCGTAACGGTACGCGTATATCGCAATCACACACGGCGCCGCAGACGAGGGGAGTGTGCGTCGTGTTTGTCGCGGGTGTGTATGCTTTGCGCGCCGCGGGCGGCGCGCGGCGAAAGGAAAAGGACGGCGCAGTGCGCCGCCCTTTTCCCTCTTGGGGAGAGCATATCGACCTTTGCGTGTTATTGTCATGCGGTTATGTCTGAGCCGTCAGTTGCGGACGCGAATATCTTGGCTCCGAGGGTGTTCCAGTTGGCGGGATTGACGAAGGCAAAGGTATATTCGGTCTCGCCGTCTGCCGATTGGCCTACCGAAACCACAACGGTGGCGGAGGTGCGGGGATAGGCGGCGGTGTCGGTGACTTCGATTACGATACGGGTGCCCGTGCTCACGGTTTCCGCCTCGTATTCCACGGCGATTCCCGTCCAGTTGTCGGTGCCGCCGCGGGAGATAAACTCCACTTCCAGTTCGTCTTTGCCGTTTTCTTTTTCGAACTCGACGGAGAACTCCTCGTCGGCTTTGCCTACGGGCTTGCCCGCTGCGTCATAGACTGCGTCGGAGAAATATTCGTATTCGAATTCTTCTTCCTGTTCGCCCGTCTCTGTCTCGGTGCCGTATTCGAGGACTATGCACGAAGTGCCGTTTTTGGCGATGAGTTCGATTTCGTGTTCGGTTTCGTCCGCGGAGACCTCGTTTTCAACTTCGCCCGTGACGGTGTAGGTCACTCCGCCGTAGGTCATCACGCCGTCGAGACGGAACTTCTCTTCGTTGTCGATATCCCAGTCGTCGCGGTCGTCGTCGAAGTCGCGGTCATAGTCGGGAAGAGCGGAAATGTTGTAGTGGAGCACGAAAGTGTTTTCTTCGCCGTCAAGACCTTTTGTCGTCACCGACAGGAAATGCGCATAGCCTTCTTCGGTGGACGCGCCTTCGGTGACGGTTATACCCGTGCGGTCTATGAATGAGCCTATCACAGCGAGTTGCTTCTCGAATTCCGCTTTGAAATTGTCCGCATAGAGGGTTTCGGTTGCGGGTTGTACGGAAGACGACGAAGCGCCTCCGCCCAGCACCGCCAACGCGGAAACAGAAGTCGCGGCAGAGTAGCCTATAAGGGAACTGTTGGACGCCGTCACCACGGTGTCGGC
Source organism: uncultured Clostridia bacterium (assembly GCA_944360115.1). GTDB lineage: Bacteria > Bacillota > Clostridia > Christensenellales > CAG-917 > Limadaptatus. The sequence goes on along the minus strand of CALVTH010000017.1, from coordinate 20,862 downwards.
GGTCCCGTCGCCGTTTCCGCCGTTTCCGCCGTTGCCGTCGGGGAAGTAGTTTTCACCCGAGGGCGGGTCGTTGCCGCAGGCGGCGAGAACTACCGCACCTGCGGTGAGCACGGCGACAAGCATAAGAACGATGAGAACTTTTTTCATGGTCATACCTCCTTGTTTGCAGTCGTGTTGCAGTTTGTTGCGCGGACGTTATCCGCGGAGTTCCTCTATAATCTCCGCCTTCCAGTCGCTCATTTCGCGGGCCACGGATTCGGCGAAGTTGTGCATATCCTCTTCGTAGAGTTCAATTATGTCGTCGAAGAGGTCCTCTAGACCTTCGAAGAATTCCCCGAACCAGTCGCCGCTTATGAAAGAATCCACTATCTCGTGATAAAGGGACAGAACGGTCGAGGTAAGGTCGATGTAATCGTTGCGTATGGTTTCCAGCAGGCCGTGCAATTCGGGAAGGCCGAATTCGTCTTTGTCCATATCGTCAAGCGCGTCGAGAACGTCTCTCAGACTGTCGACAAACGAGTCGAACGATTGGCGTTCGGCGGCGAGTTTGTCGGCGTCGGCTTTGACTGAAGAATCCTCGTATTTCGCAGAAAGCGCGTTTTCAACGTTCAGAATGACACTTTCATCGTATTGTTTGAGAATTTTATTGAGTTGGTCCGCAGTGTATGAGGACAGCGCCGCAAGCGATTTCCCCGTGACTTCGCTGACCTCGGCGACGAGGACGCTTTTGCCGGGAGAGCAGTAGTCTTTTACACGATAGGTATAGCGCGTGCCGTCGGTCGCGGAAGATGAGAGAGAGTTGCCGCAGTACACGCCAGTGTTCCAGCCGTTGGCGGAGAACATAGAAAGCAGTCCGCCTACAATAGAGGAACTCACTTCGACTTCCCGCGCCGCACTGTCGTTTACGGCGAGCAGGTTGAGAGTGCGCGTCTCCGTTTTGTCGATGAATCCCAGGGCTTCGCTTTCGGCTACTATGACCCGCGCGGCGTCTTCCACGGGCATACCGACGAGGTCCATTCCGTACAGCACTATTGCGGCGTCGGCGTTAAGTGCGGACACTTCCGCGACCGTGTTGTCGGCGGCGACGCTGAGTGCGAACGACGGATTTATGTCCAGGCTGACATAGGTGAATTCCGACGCGGTCACGGTCGTGGTGGCGAACACGAAATAGAAGGAAAGTCCTATGACGACCGCCGCAAACACGACGAGCATTATGGTCGCAGCGCGACGCCTGCCCGCGTTGCGGGAGTCGGTGGCGGCGCCCGAAGCGGCTCCAGCCGCCGCGGGAGAGAGGACGGGTTCGCGGACTTCGTCGAACACTCTTTCGTCGCCGAAAGCGCGTGCGCGGACGGACTGCTTGAAGTTCTCGTCGGGCAACACGGCTTCCGCCTGCTTCTTCAGAATCCTTTCAATCCGTTTCATCGGCCTCTCCTCCTTTAAGATATTTTTCCAGTTTCGTCAATGCGGTTTTGTATCGATGCGTCACGGTGGACACGGGCATATCCTTTATCTTTGCCACTTCCCGTCGTTTGAAGCCCGCCACGGCGCACATGATGACTATTTCGAAGTCGTCGGGCGAGAGCAGCTTTTCCGCCGCCGCAATCAACCCCGCCGCTTCGCCGTCCGTCGGGTCGGTCGTCCCGAACGCGCTTTCGTTCTCGGCGAAGTCCGTCGCCACCTCGCGCGATCTTTTCTTCACGCTGTTGAGCGCCAGCCTTTTGGCTATCGTCGTCAGCCACGCGAGGAAGTTGTCGCTTTCGTAGGAGTCCAGGCGGGTGAGCGCGGTGACATACGCGTCCTGCACTATGTCCTCCGTCGCTTCTTTCTGTCCGACGATGGAGTGGACGACGAAATACACGACCTTGTAGGTGCCGTCGTATATGACATCGAACTGTGCCCGATCGCCTCCTTTCAGGCGCGCGACGGCTTTCTCCAACGCTTCTTTCGTCATTCTGCTCTCCGAATATATAACAATCGACAAACGGATTTTGCCAATGAAAGGTCCGTTTTTCTGATATTTTATAGGTTTTGTCGCTTTCCGTCAAATGCGCGCCGCCGCGGCGGCAGACGAAAGGCGCCTTGCGGCGCCCCGAAAAATGTCGTCAACATTGACGGTCAGTCCTCCGTCCGCGGATATTCGAAGCGGGGAGTGTCTCTCAGGGCGGCGAGATAACGCGCCGTGTAGAACTTCGCCATGGCGAGATTCTGCTCCAGATAATTGCCGCACTCCGCCGCCTTTGCGCCTGGTATTTCGCCCTCGTATCCGACGATGAACCGGCACATACTCTCGACGAGCGGTGCGACTTCCTCGGGCGTGAGCCGTCCGAACATCAGCAGATAACACCCCGTTCTGCACCCCATGGGACCGAAATAAACTATTTCGTCCTTGCGGGGACAGTTGCGCAGATAGGTGGCGCCGAGGTGTTCGACGGTGTGAAGCGCCGCCATGTCCATGACCGGCTCGCGGTTGGGTGCGGTGAAGCGCAGGTCGAATGTGGTGACCGCCACGCCGTCGCGCTCGTCCACGCGGGAGAGGTAAAGCCCGCTGAGCAGTCTGTTGTGGTCTATGGTGAAACTGGCTATTTTGTCCATAATCTCCTGTTGCGGCGGGCGACGATGCCCGAGCGCGGCGCGCCCGCCCGTATCATTATATCCACTCGAAGTTTTCTTTGCCCGCGCCGAGTTCGAAGTGGAATTTGGCTATGCCGAGGTCCACTTTGGTGAAGAATCCCGCGCCCGCCCTGGCTTCCACGCCGTTGCCGCGTTGAGTGAAGAAGAATTTCTGTTGGTTGAGAGCGGTGGGCGCGTTGAGCGCGGCGTCCACGCCCCGCACGAACCAGTCCGACGGCTCGCCTTCGGACGCGCTTACCTGTTCGGCAAATTTCGTCCTTCGGGGAAGTCCCTGCGTCTTGCCGTAACCGAGAGCGATGACCAGCACCAGTTTTTCGTCCTTGCCCACCGTGTATGCGCCCTTGACCTTGGAGTAGGTCAGCCCGACCCAGCAGGAATTCAGCCCGAGAGTCTGCGCCGTCAACACGATTTTCTCGCCGTAATAGCCGCATTTTTCGCTGAGGTCGGGGGATTTTCTGCCGATGAGGACGACATAATTCCTGACTCCCGAGAACTTGCCGTAATGCGCCATGATTCCGTCGAAGGCCTTGGGTTCGTCGACGACGAGCTGAATGGAAAGACCGCTCTCGCGGTTGCACTCGTCCACGGTGTTGCGCAGTTTCGCCACTATGTCGTCGGGTATGGGTCTGTCTGTGTATTCTCTCACGCAATGGCGCACCAGCATTGCTTCTTTGAGCGTCATAAAAGCCTCCTTGTGCGTTCGAAATGCCGCGCACAACCTTTGTTTGTGCGCAAACCGCCGCTTTCATTATACACTCGTTCCCGCGCGAACACAATACGGAAGTCGACCTTTGCGGGACGGCGCGCCGCCCCGCCGAATTTTGGGTCCATGATTATCCCCCGACAGATGGTATAATCGTAGTCGGGGAAAATAAAACGCAGGAGAATCGGATGGACGAATTTTTCAGGACGAGCGAGAATCAACGCTATTCCGAAACCTATCGCTCCCGGGAATACAACCGTACGGAAGAAAGTTATGTCGCTTCCGAGAGTTTTCGCGCGGCGGAGATAAATTCCGTCGAATCTTCGTCTTTTTCCTCTTCCTCCCGCTCCGACGACAGAAAAAAAACAGCAAAACGCAAGTTGCTGTCCGGCACCGTCATGTTGCCCGCGGTCGGCACCGTGGCGGGCGCAACGCTCATCTTCGCGGCGGTGGTCGCCGTCATCAAAGTCGCCCTGTTGTCCCTCGTCGTGTCCGCGGGCGCGATAAGCGCCGCCTTTTCCGTCGAAAACCTCGGCGACGCGACTCTCACGGCCTATCTCGTCTGCGGCGGAGGAATGTAACGGCGTAATGGTCCGATATATCGATGCAAATCGCACTAAAGACCGGAACTGTCGCCTCCCCTGTACAAACACTTGCAGCAAAGGAAGTTTAATATTGGCCGGATCCAATGTCGGTACAGTGAATATTTCAGGCATAATATTTGATTGAAGGCATGAAAATTCATGCCTTCAATCAAATATTGATACATATGAGATTGCGTAAAAACAATTTTAACCTCTTGACAAAAATTTTTTTGAGAAATTATAATCAATGTATAAAATTATAGTTTGCGGTGAGCGCAGAAAGGAGCATATACAATGGAAGAAACAAAAATTACTTTTGAGGAAATAAGCGAAGAGGAAATTTTTTCCGCATATTCTGCCGGATGTTCCGGTAGCCGTTCTGATTGCTGCACAAGGGTTTGCAGGGACGAGAACTATGCCAACGAAGAAGATTGGGGGAAATTTCTTGAGATTGAGGGCGGCGTAATACAATATTGAAGAAGCAGGCTCTAGTGAATTTGGAACAGACTAGAGCCTTTTTTGCTTTTAGCATGATAAAAATCGATGCCGTGGGTGTTGAGTTAAGCACGAAATATAAAATATCCTTGAATGTGAGCGAGGATAGAGTTTTTGATGTTAGCTTGCCTAAACAGATTTTTGCAAAAGAGATAGGTAAAAGCAATGTGGAAATTGTGGGCATCATTTGTTTGGATTTCAATAATCGGATTATAAATTACGCAAATGTCGCCACAGGAAATATTGCAACGGTAAAGGCTTCTGTCGCTCAAATATGTAAGATTGCGTTGCTGTCCAATGCCTCTAAGGTTATTGTTGCGCATAACCATCCGGATGGGTGTTTAAAAATAACAGATGAGGATGTGACTATGACTAGAAAAATGGCGGCTGCGCTAAAATTGTTTGATATTCAATTAATGGATTCCATGATAGTTAACCCTAACGGTGAGGTGGTTTCCATCAGGAAATATGTGGAGTCTGAGCAATAATAATGGACAAAACACTGACAATTAAGATAAAAGATTCCGTTGATTTGTTTTTATACGATGACATTTATCTTACCGCGTATTTCATGAACACCCGTGTTAGGAAAAGTTTTCGTGTTGATGGAAATTTCATCTCATTGATAGGATTTATTGATGGATATGCGACAATCGGGGAAATTTGCGATAAAATGAGAATAGACCACAATGTTGAAGAAAAAGAAACATTAAATATCATTGAAACGCTCTTAAAAAAAAATATTGCAACGCCAGTTACCAGACAGCAAGATAAACTGTCACTCGATGAAATTTTTAAATACTCACGGCAAATTAACTATTTTTCCGAATTCTTGGGAAGTGAATATGCGGGGATTACAGCGCAAAAAAAACTGAAAGATAGCAATGTGATAATTTTTGGATGTGGGGCTGTCGGCGGTAATATCGCTGTGCAGCTTGCAATGGCGGGTGTTGAAAAATTTACACTTTATGACTATGATGTTGTTGAGAATTCGGATGTGTCTAGGCATTTGTTTTTCAAAACGAAACATTTAGGCAAGAGAAAAATTGATTCGCTGAGAGAAGAGTTGTTAAGAATAAACAAGAACATTTGTGTTATAACATATTCCGAAAGGATGGTTCCCGACAGTAATGTGGAAAAAATAATAAGAAAAGCCTCCTTCGTAGTTAATACGATGGACGAACCTTATATCGGCTATACGGCATCAAAGATTTCCAGGATTTGTGTTTTAAACGATATTCCCCATTTTATTGCTGGAGGATTTGATGCTCATTTAGCCAGCACGGGAGAATTGATTGTGCCATACAAGACACCGTGCGTGGAGTGCTATACTGACTATTTCAAAGAGATTTTAAAAAACTGGAAACCCAAGGATCATCCGGTTAAGAGACGCTACTTAGAGATAGGTGGGCTATCTTCAATGGCATTGTTCGCGTCGTCTTTTGCCGCAATAGAAATTATAAAATATATTGCAGGTTTGGCTGGAGACAGTTATGAGTATAAAACAAGGGGTGAGTTGCTATTTGGCAGTTTGGAATTGACATATTTAACCGTCGAAAAGAATCCTAACTGTGTTATTTGCGGAGGCCGGAAGAATGAAACCTAAACTTAATTCCGCAGTATCGGTTGTGCGTGTCAATGAAAAAATCTTGGAATTCTTTAAATCGAATACTCGTCAACAGGTACGGATAAAAGTTGACAGCGATTTGATTTTAAAAATAGTTTGTGATTTGGACGGGGATAAAGATATCAGAGAAATTGCCGAGAAATATAATGTAAGCGAAGCAGAATTGGTGGGATTGTTTTCGTTTTTAGCCCAAAAAGGAATATTGAATGCAGTAGATCCTGCGATTGATTTTAAGGAATATGAAAAATTCAGAAGAGTAATTAATTTTTTAGGTGATTTTTCCACATCCCATGAGCATTTGGTAAAAATGTGGAACGATTTGCAATCTGCATGTGTCCTTATTGTTGGCTTAGGGGCCGTTGGTTCCTGGGTTGCTTGCAATCTGAGTCAATCAGGGATTGAAAAATTCATACTAATGGATCCTGATGCCGTGGAAAAATCAAATCTACATAGACAGTTTGGGTATACTGAAACCGATATCGGGGTGAAAAAAATCGATGTTTTGGAAAAACGCTTAAAAGAATACAATCCGAATGTATGTGTGAAAAAATCATATGATTTTCTCGACGGAGAAGCGCTATCACGGTTTGACGGTGATCACATAGATTTAATTATAAATTGTGCGGATAAGCCAACTGTGGATATGACATCCACTTGGATTGGCGAATATGCCATGAAACGGCAAATTCCACATATTGTGGGAGGAGGATACAATCTACATCTTTCTTTAGTCGGTCAGACAATCATTCCGGGACAAACGGCTTGTGTGAAGTGTTTTGAAAAAACATTGGAAGAAGAAAACAAAATAGACCGTTCAAGAGTGAAGAAACTTGCAGTTAAAAACAGGAAAGTCGGTAGTTTTGGCCCTATGTGTTCTTTGATAGCAAGCATGATAGGAATGGAAGCAATAAAAATCTTGTCGAAATGTTGCAGACCTGCCAATATTAACAGACGCGGGGAATTTGATATCTATTCCATGGATGTGAGTTACAAAGAGTATAATAAAAGATTAGATTGTGACTGGTGTGGAGTAAATGGGCTTTATAGTGACGCGAAATACCCTAGAGAATGAAAATATAAGGCTACTATTACTATGACGGCACTGAATTGTAAAACACCTCCTTCGAACCGAAATAAATATTGTTAATGTGCGATTGCGTTGAAAACCAAAGAAATTTGCCTTTCTTTAAGGATATTAAGTAACTAGTTGGAGTTGAGTTTTATCGGTAAGCCTGAAGGAGAAAAGTTTAAATCGATTTTTAAGAGTACACTGTACAATGAAAAACCCGAATTGAACCATGGTTCAATTCGGGTTTTGACTGGCGGAGGAGCAGGGATTTGAACCCTGGCTACGATTCACTCGTACTACTCCCTTAGCAGGGGAGCCCCTTCGGCCTCTTGGGTACTCCTCCACGCCGAAATCGTTTGCCCGATTATGATAGCACGGCGGCGCGGCGGTGTCAAACGTTTTATGATGCGGCGGGGTAGCGAGCGGCGAGGTGTATGACGGGAAATTGAACCGGTGTGCGGCGTCGTTCGTGCGGCGTATAAACGCTCGGCGGGAAAAACGGAGAAGGGTCGGGCGGTTGCGATCGGGAATTTACACGGTTTTTACACGGCGTGTACACGCTTTTTACTCCTACCGAAAAATTACAATCCAGTGACAAAAATCGGCGATTTCCTGCGGGGGAACGGGAGTAGACTGTGCTTGAAACAAGGAGGGTTGTATGAACACCTTTGAAAATGTTTTGGCACACGGAGACAATACACGGCGCGGGCGCGGAGAAAGCGGTGGTAAAGTCGGCGCAGGGAGGCAAGCAAGCGGTAGAAGTACGGGATTGAAAATCGCGGATGTGGCAGGCATGGCGTTTGCCGTATTGTCTGCGCTTGTCGGCGCGGGGCTATGGTATTTCGGCTTTCATTTGCTCGATATGCGGGCGAAGAATCTGGGATATATCAATGTCACCGTGGCGTTGGCGGTGCTGGCGGGCGCGGCGCTTATGGGGCTGTGCGTCGCGGTGGCGGTGCGTTGCTATCGCAGAATAAAAGCCGTGAAGGCGGAGAAAAAGTGACGGCCGACCATGGATAAAGTCGTTAGAGGAAGGGAGAAATTCTCCTACGGATTCGCCGCCGTGGCAAGTTATATGGTGGCGAATATGGCTTCGAGTTATCTCAACATATATCTCACCGATATACTGCTTGTCCCCACGACATTCATACTGGTGCTGATGATATGCTCCCGCGTGTGGGATATGCTCAACGACCCCATGATGGGCGTAATCGTGGACAAGACCAACACTCCGCAGGGAAAAATGCGTCCTTATGTAAAGGTGGGGGCGTACATAATGGCGGCGTTCACGGTATTTTTGTTTTACCCGTTGTCGGGCACTTCGGACGCGTGGAAGATGGTGTTTGCCTCTTTCATGTATCTCGGATTCGGAATGGCGTACACGCTGGTGGATGTGCCCGCAATGGGAATGATGAGCGTTGCGACTCCCGAAAAGAACGAACGCGCTTCGCTGTTGTCGTTTTATGTGACGGTGGGGTCGGTGGGCGGACTTTTGCCCGCCGCGCTGTATTTCGTGCTTGACTATTTCGTCCCGCAGAGATGGATATACTTTGTCATATCGGCGTTTGTCGGCGTGGTGGTGCTATGCGGCTATCTTTGTCTGTATTACAACAGCAAGGAGCGTTTCGCCACATCGACGGAGCGCATCAAAGTCAAAGAGATGTTCAAGGTCGTGGCGAAGAACAAGCCCATGGTGTTGACGCTGCTTATGTCGATGTTGGCTTCGCCGCGTTATCTCATAATGTTGTGCGCCATTTACATCTCCATTTATGTTGTCAGGATTCCCGGTATGGAACCCGGTACGGTGCAGTTGCTGCTTTATCTCATAGTCGGCGCGGGGATGTTCGCGGGAATACTGCTAACTCCCGTTTTCTACAAGCGCATAGGATACAAGCGTACCTCTCTCATTGCGGGTGCCATAGGCGCCGTGTTCCTCGGCGCGGGATTTTTCGTGGGACTCGCCAACATCTTCGCCGCACTGCCTTTCATGATGATAGGAGGGCTGGGACTCGGCGCATACAACACCCTGCCGTATCCCATGGTGGGGGACAGCCTGGATTACCTGGAATGGAAAACGGGCAACCGCATGGAAGGGATATGTTTCAGTTTCAATTCCTTTGTCACCAAATTCAATAACGCCGTCGGGGCGGCGGGACTGGCGCTGGGACTCATTGTGGTCGGTTATGTGCAGCCCGAGGTGTCGGGGGAATATCTGCCGCAGTCGCAGTTCACGGTCAACGGATTGTACGCAATGGTTACGCTCATACCTGCGATAGGTTTCCTGCTGTCGCTTATACCCATGGCGTTCTATGACTATACGGGCGCAAGGAAAGAGAGGATACTCGCCGAACTGGCCGAGAGAAGAGCGGAAAAAGCGCAGACCGCAGAACCTGATTGCGGCGGCGAAGACGCGCCGTGCGTCGTGACGGAGGAAAGCCGCGACGCGGCGGCGGGACGGAGCGAAACCTTCGACGGCGAAACCGATTGCTTCGACGCGCGGTGTACATCGACAACCGACAACGCCGCGGACGGACAGGGGGCAGCGTGAGAATAAAAGAGCAGGTTGTGGAAATAGAGCTTCCGCGGTTACGGGTCGGCGTGCTGTCCGACTCGCAACTGAATTTTTCCCGCAGGAAAACGCGCTCGGTGTTCGAAAGCAATCTGCTGTCGGCTTTCCGTACGATGAAAAGACTCGGAGTCAACTTCGTCGTTTTCGCGGGTGACATCTGCAACACCGCAAGCAAGGCGGGTTATCGCAAATTTGTCCGCTGTCTCGCGGAGGGCTACGACGGTGCCGTCCCGCACACGCTGTTGATAATGGGCAATCACGATTACTATCTGCGGGCGGGAAGCCGCGAGAGCAAAAGACGGCTGTTTGAGCGTGAAACGGGGCAGAGTCCCTATGTGCATTGCATTGTCAACGGCTACCGATTCATCGGAGCGTCGCCCGATTGCGGCAGTATGCGCAAGGGCTATGGCAAAGTGTTGCCGTGGCTTAAGCGGCAGATTGCCGTCGCCGAAAGCGACGGCACGGCGAAACCCTATTTCGTCATAACTCACAATTCGCCGCGGAACACCGTGTACGGAAGCGCGGAGTGGGGTGACGAATCGCTCGAAGGAGTCTTCGACGGGCACCCGCGCCTTGTCAATTTTGCGGGGCATACGCATTATTCGCCTTTTGACGACCGCATAATATGGCGGGGCGGTTTTACGGCGGCGGGGACGGGCTCGGTGTCGTACACGGAACTGGAGAAAGGAAAGATCAACGGCAGCGTGCCTCCCGACGCCCACACCGCGCCCGTCGGGTGGGTGCTGGATTTCGACGGTGACAAGGTCCGACTTTCGTTGTATAATATGAAAAACGGCAGGCGCGAGAAGGAGTGCGGTATTCTTTCGACAAATGCTGCCGTCGGCGCTTCGAAACGCGCCGATACCATTCCCGTTATGCCTGCGTCCGAGGGCGTGTGGCGCGGTAAAAACGGTACTGCCGAGATTGAATTCGACGGCGCGACGGGTGCGCATTCGTACATACTGAAGTATTCGGACGGGAGTGCGCAGGAATACTTCTCCGACTTCTGGAAGGGCGGAGACGCCGACGCAAGGCAGAAACTGACGCTGTACGACAAAAGTGCAGGAACATACGAAATAGCGGTTTATGCCGTAGATTCGTATGGAAAAACCTCGGATAACCGCACAATCATTAAAAATGTGGAGATAAAGCGCAAGCGCCGTTACAGGCGACGGCTTGCGCCCGATGTTCGGTATTGAAAGACTTTTTCGCTCTCGACGGATACATATTCGATCTTGACGGCACTTTGTTCGACTCTATGGGGTTGTGGGCGGAGGTGTACCGCAAGGCGCTTGCGCGTTTCGGCGTGGCTGAAATGCCTGCCGATTATATACGCGAAGTCAATTGCAGGAGCGTGTCGGGCGGTGCGGCATATACGGCGGAGAAGTTTTCGTTGCCGTTCGGCGCGGAGGGCGTCATTGCCGTGTGGAAGGAAATCGCGGGGGACGCGTACGCCACGACGGTGGAACTCAAGGAAGGCGCCGCCGAGCTGCTGGCGCAGTTGCGGGAGCGCGGCAAGAAAATCGGAATTGCCACCGCGCTCGACGAAAAACTCGCCGAGCCGTGTTTTGCGCGGCACGGCATAGTCGCCGCCGTGCATTCGTACACCACGGTTGCCGAGGTGGGCAGGGATAAGAATTTTCCCGATGTGTACCTCGCGGAATGTGAAAAACTCGGGTTGTTGCCCGAGGAGTGCGCCGTCGTTGAGGACAGCATTACGGGAGCGTCCACGGCGGCGAAAGCGGGATTTTTCACGGTGGGCGTGGTGGACGAGCACGCCGATTGTCCGCCCGAAGCGTTGCGCGCCGTGACCGATATGTGCGTGGATTCGCTTGCCGAACTTCTGCGAAAATGAGCGGAAACGGAAACAAAAGCGCGGTGCACGGCGGAAATTTTCCGCGCCGTCCGCCCGTCGCTCGGGAACTGTCGTTTTTGCGGGGCATACGGTTGACAAAGAGGTTCGGGTGTAATAATATGATTACGAAAAAAGGGAGTAGTTCAATGCCCGTGGTCAACATCGTGAAGCACAATCTTCTGGCTCGGGCAACCCGAACGGGTTACAAGACTTTTGACGGTTTCGTCGAAGGTCTTTTTTAATTTCGTCGCCCCCTGCGACGGGTTAAGGAGGCTATATGAAAGAGAGAAAAGAGCGCGCGGAGGTCGTGAAGCCGACCGCGGCGGAGACGGCGGAAGCGCAGGAGACGGAAGTGCGTACCGTCTTCCACGACAAGACCGCCGAGGAAACCCTCGGGTTGTTGTCCGCGACGGAGCACGGTCTCGCCGAAGCCGAAGCCGAAAGACGGCTCGGCGTGTACGGCGCCAACGCGCTTGCCGAAGGCAAAAAGAAAAACATCGTTCAGAAGTTCTTTGACCAGTTCAAGGACGTTATGATTATCGTTCTTCTCGCGGCGGCGGTGGTGTCCGCGATTATCGCAATCGTCAACGGCGAATATAGCGAACTCATCGACGCGGGCGTCATTCTCCTCATCGTCATCCTGAACGCCGTCATCGGCGTTGTGCAGGAGAACAAAGCCGAGTCGGCGATGGAAGCGCTGAAAAACATGAATAAGGCGTTTTCCAAGGTGTTGCGCGACGGCGAGTGGAAACATCTCGAAAGCGAGAAACTCGTGCCCGGCGACATCGTCAAGCTGGAAGCGGGCGACATCGTGCCCGCCGACCTGAGACTGTTGTCCACGGCGTCGCTCAAAATCGAGGAAGCCGCGCTGACGGGCGAGTCGGTGCCGTCGGAAAAGGACTGCGACAAGGTGGTCGCTGCCGACGCGCCTCTCGGCGACAGGGCGGATATGGCGTACTCGGGCGGCACTGTCAGTTACGGCAGGGGCACGGGCGTCGTCACCGCCACGGGCATGAAGACCGAGGTCGGCAAAATCGCGGCAATGCTTTCCGAGGAAAAGGAGCAGTCCTCGCCCTTGCAGAAACAGCTTGGTAAGACCGCGAAAATCCTCAGCATACTGGTGCTCGCCATCGCGGCGATAATTTTCGTCATTCAGGTGGTGGGCGGCATGGAAGTCGTCGACGGCAAACGCGTCGTCAACGGCGACGATGTCATCGAAAGTTTCATGACAGCGGTCGCAATCGCGGTTGCCGCCATTCCCGAAGGCTTGCCCGCAATCGTCACCATAGTGCTGGCAATCGGCGTGCAGCGCATGAGCAAGCGCAACGCCATAGTCAAGAATCTTCCTTCCGTCGAGACTCTCGGGTGCTGCGAGGTTATATGCTCGGACAAGACGGGCACGCTCACTCTCAACAAGATGACCGTCAAAGGATATTATCTCGCCTCGTGCGGTTACGGCGAAGTCAGCGACGAGAGCGTGCCGCAAGGCGAGGATTTCGGCGTTTTCCTGCGGGCGATGACCCTGTGCAACGATACGGTGCGCACTTCCGAAGGGCTCACCGGCGACCCGACCGAAACGGCGCTGGTCGCTTATGCCGACAAGTGCGGGCTGAACCTCGACACGCTTGACGCCGAATATCCCCGCGTGGACGAAAGACCTTTCGACAGCAACAGGAAACTGATGACCACGGTCAACGAGCACGACGGAGTGCGCACGGCGTATGTCAAGGGTGCGCCCGACATTCTCGTCGCAAAGTGTTCCGGAATCCTGCAGGACGGCGTCGTGCGCGCGATGAGCGACGACGACCGCGCCGCAATCAAGGACGCCAACGGGCGTATGGCAAAGGGCGCGCTCCGCGTGCTTGCCGTCGCCGTGAAGAACGACAACCTCGACACCGAGGACTGGGAAAGCGAACTGGTGTTCGTGGGTCTGGTCGGCATGATAGACCCGCCCCGCGCCGAGGTCAGGGAAGCCGTGCGCGTGTGCCGCGCGGCGGGTATGCACCCCGTTATGATAACGGGCGACCACATCGACACCGCTTCCGCCATAGCGCGCGAAATAGGCATACTCCGCGACGGCGACAAGGTCATTCTCGGCAAGGACCTCGACGCAATGTCCGACGAGGAATTCTTTGACACAATAGAACAATATTCCGTGTACGCGCGCGTCAGCCCCGAAAACAAGGTGCGCATAGTCGACACCTACCGCAAGAAGGGCAAGGTGGTGGCAATGACGGGCGACGGCGTCAACGACGCTCCGTCCATAAAGCGCGCGGATATCGGCATCGGTATGGGCATCACGGGTACGGATGTCAGCAAGGGCGCCAGCGACCTCGTGCTCGCCGACGACAACTTCGCCACGATAATCGGCGCGGTGGAAGAAGGCAGAAAGATTTTCGCCAACATCAAAAAGGCGATTCAGTTCCTGCTGTCCGCCAACATCGCCGAAGTGTTGTGCCTTTTCATCGCCACCTGCATGGGGCTTGCAATGGGACGCGACATAGCCTTCCTCACCCCCATAATGATACTCTGGATAAACCTCATCACCGACAGTCTTCCCGCGTTGTCGCTGGGTATGGAAGCGGCGGAGAAAGATGTTATGCAACACCCCCCGAGAAAGTCGGGCGCAAGTCTCTTCGCGGGCAGAACCGGCGTGGATATCGTCGTGCAGGGCATATTCCAGACGGCTCTGGTTATGGTGGCGTTCTGTATCGGCTGCTTCGTCATAGAGGGCGGTCTGGACGAGCGTCACGACGAAGCCATGACCATGGCGTTCGTCAGCCTTTGTATGATACAGCTGTTCCACAGCTATTCCATGCGCTCGCTCGACAACAGTATCCTCAACAAAAGGCTGTTCTCCAACAAATTCCTCAACATCAGCTTTGTCGTGGGCGTGCTGCTCACCGTGCTCGTAGTCGTGGTTCCTCCTTTCCGCACCGTGTTCGACACCGCGCCGCTCGACGGTATGGAATGGGGTATCTCCATTGCGGTGGCGTTTGCAATCGTGCCGCTCGTCGAAATCTACAAACTCATCGTGCGGGCAATCGCGAAGCACAAAGACGGGCACCCCTCCGCGCCCGTCGCGCAGGAGACCGCCGAAGTCGCGGAGAACGCCGCGGAATAACGCGGCCCGCGTTTGCGCCTTTGCGGAATACGCTTCGGCGCGACGACAACCGAAACGAAAACCGTCCCTCGTCGGGACGGTTTTGTTTACTCGTTGTTTTCGCAACGGCGGCTTATTTGCGTTGCGGCCGCCACGGGCGGAACGCAGTCAGGCTTTGTAACTCGCCATAAGTTCGCGGAAGGCGGGCAGGGAGCGTTCTATCATATCGTGGGATACGCAATAGGAAACGCGCACCCAGCCTTTCGCGCCGAAGTCGTCGCCGGGCACGATGAGAAGCCCCAGCCGTTTCGCCTTGTCGGCAAAGGCGTTGGCGTCCTCTTCGAGCGCCTTGACGAAGAGGTAGAAGGCGCCGTCGGGGCGCACGCAGGTGTAGCCCATATCCGTCAGGGCGCCGTAGATGAGATTGCGGTTGCGTTCGTAGGCGGCGATGTCGGGACGGGCGTCCACGCATTTCGCCACCACCTTCTGGAAGAGGCTGGGGGCGCACACATAGCCGAGAGCGCGACCGGCGCCGCACACCGCGGCGTACACCTCTTTGCCCGCCGTCATCGAAGGCGACAACGCGATGTAACCTATGCGCTCGCCGGGCAGGGAGAGCGACTTGGAGTAGCTGTAACACACGACGGTGTCGGGATAAAGGCAGGGCAGGAAGGGCACTTCCGCGTCGCCGTAGACGATTTCGCGGTAGGGCTCGTCAGCGATGAGCACGACGGGTCTGCCGAACTCCGCGCTCTTCGCCGACAGCACGGCGCACAACTTTTCGAGGGTGTCGCGACTGTAGACCGCACCCGAAGGATTGTTGGGCGAATTGACGATCACGCCCTTGACATTCGGGGTTATCGCCTTTTCGAAAGCGTCGAGGTCGGGAGCGAAGGTTTGCTCGTCAAACGGCACAACAACGGGTTTAGCGCCCGTAGACGACACAAAAACAGCGTATTCGGGGAAATACGGCGCAAGCAACACGAATTCGTCTCCCTCTTCGGCGAGTGCGTTCAGGGTGACGGTGAGCGACGCCGCCGCACCCACGGTCATATAAATCATATCGGGGGAAATGCCCGCGCCGAAACGGCGGTTGAGGGAATCGGCGATTGCCGCGCGCACTCCCGCGTCGCCCTGCGCCGAGGTGTAGCCGTGCACGGCGGTGGAGTCCTCGGTGGCGAGAATTTCACGCACCGCGTCGTTGACGCAGGCGGGGGCGGGCACATTGGGGTTGCCCAGCGAAAAGTCGTAGACTTTGTCCGCGCCCACTTCGGCGGCGCGTTTTTTGCCGTATTCGAACAGTTCCCTTATCACGGAACGGCGGCTGCCGAGTCCGTACATAGTCTTGTTGTACATAATGCCTCCGAGAAGAAAGGTTCGTGGATATATTAAATCTTTTGCCGCCGTTTGTCACGCGATAAGACGGGGCGGGCGCAAAAGTTGCGTAAAGCGCGCGGCTGAGAGAGAAAAACGGCGGACGGTAGGGCGGCGGCGAAAGTAAAAGCGGCGGGCGGGAATGAGGAAAAGGTCGTGAAAGCGATGGGCGCGCGCCGCGCCTGTTGCGCGCGGCGACAAGCGGGGGTATAATTTCCTCGGAGGGAGGGACTATGGACGATATAAAGAGACTTGCGGGAATCATCGACGGCGCGCGGCGCCTTGTCGCTTTCACGGGGGCGGGCTTTTCCGTGCCCAGCGGCATACCCGATTTCAGAAGCGCGGGCGGCGTGTACGAGCGCGATTTTGACGGCGTGTCGCCCGAGACCATACTTTCGCACGGCTTTTTCGTGCGCTATCCCGAGAAGTTCTACGACTTCTACCGTCGCAAGATGATTTATCCCGAGGCGCGTCCCAACGCCGCTCACAACCTGCTAGCCGACCTCGAGGACGCAGGCAAGGAAGTGTCCGTCGTCACGCAGAACATAGACGGGTTGCACACCGCGGCGGGCTCGCGCAGGGTGTGGGAACTGCACGGCAGCGTGTACCGCAATTTCTGTTCGGACTGCGGCAAGTCGTTCGGGCTGTCCGCCGTCACGGAGTGCGAGGGCGTGCCGAGGTGCGACAGGTGCGGCGGCATAATACGCCCCGATGTCGTGCTGTACGGCGAGGGGCTCGACGGAGCGGTGTTCGCGGGGGCGGCGGAGGACATTGCCCGCGCCGATGTCATGATTGTGGCGGGCACTTCGCTTTCTGTATATCCCGCGGCGGGACTGGTGACGGAATTTTCGGGCAGAGAGCTGGTGCTGGTGAACAAGAGCGCGACCGACCGCGACGGGCTTGCGACGCTGGTGTTGCGCGCCGATGTCGCCGAGGTTGCCGCCGCCGTCGCTCCGCTTCTGACCTGCCTGTGAGCGCCGCGTTTTTCTCTCGGAAAACCGACTGAATTTGTGCCGCGTGGCGTCGGTTGGTGTTGACTTCGAGGGGAGTTTTTGATAGTATATTTCAAACGAAAACGGTTGCGGCGGCGCGCCCGCGGGCGCGAGAAGCCGCAAAGCGAGGACTGTATGACCAATTCCAACACAATGGAAATTGCGGAAAGGCTGAAAGGTCTGCGCGAAATGATGGATATGACTGCCGCCGAGGTCGCCGAAGCGGCGGGACTCGACGAAAAGACCTACCTCGAATACGAGGCGGGCAAGAAAGATTTTTCGGTGACGATGCTGTACAACTGCGCCGGCAAATTCGGCGTCGATGTCACCGCGTTGCTGACGGGGCACACTCCCACGCTGTCGTCCTACAGCATAGTGCGCGCGGGGCAGGGCGTTGTCACGGAACGCAGACACGCGTTCACTTATCAGCACCTTGCGCAGAATTTCATCGGCAGGACGGCGGAGCCTTTCTATGTCGTCGCGCCTTTCGTGGCGGGCGCGGAGGACAAGCCCATTCCCCTGTCGGCGCACAACGGACAGGAGTTCGACTACATTCTGTCGGGCAAACTTATGGTCAACATCGACGGACACATCGACACGCTCAACCCCGGCGACGCCGCCTATTACGACAGCTCGCAACCGCACGGAATGATTGCCGTCGGCGGAGAGGATTGCGTGTTCCTCGCGGTCGTGCTGCACCCCGAGAAGAAAGAAAAATAAACGGCGCCGCACGGCGCGGCGGAGGAAAATATGAGCGTATCCGAGAGTGTGCTTTCCGATGTGAGAAAGAGATTCGCGGTCACTTGCGAAAAGACGGCGGAGGAGTGCGTGTACTTCACGGGCGACCTCCGCTTTTCCGTTCTTTCGGAGCGCATTTTGCGCGTCGAGAAACGCACGGAAGCGGGCTTCGTGGATTTGCCCAGCCAAAGCGTGATTTGTCGTAATTTCGCAAACCCGCGGTTTAATGTGACCGAAAAAGACGGTAAAGTGCATATAGAGACGGCTTCCGCTGTTTTCGTCACCGACAAAAAGACGCTGAAAACGCGGTGCGTCACGCCTGTCGGAGAGGCGTGGCCTTCCGCGCGCGACAATCTCGGCGGCACGGCGCGCACCCTCGACATGACCAACGGTCGGGTGCGTATCGGGAAGGGAATCATGTCGCGCGGCGGGGTAGCCGAATACGACGATTCGCGCTCCTGTCTCATAGGCGACGACGCCATGCTCGTGCCCCGTCCCGCGGGCGGCAGAGACATCTATGTGTTCGCTTTCGGGCACGACTATAAGGGCGGACTGAAGGAATTTTTCGCGCTGACGGGTTATCCCCCGTTGTTGCCCAAGTTCGTGTTCGGCAACTGGTGGTCGCGCTATCACGCCTATTCCGCCGACGAATATCTCGCGCTCATGGACGAGTTCGCGGCGAAGAAACTGCCTTTCACCGTGGCGACGGTGGATATGGACTGGCACATCGTCGACGGCGTGCCCAAGGAGTTCAAACCGCACAATCCCACGCAATGCGCCGGGTGGACGGGATACACTTTCAACAAGGAACTTTTCCCCGACCACCGCAAATTCCTCGCCGAACTCAAGAACAGGCGGCTTGCGGTGACTTTCAACCTGCACCCCCGCGACGGCGTGCGCTATTTCGAAGAGCAGTACGCAGACATGGCGAGGGCGTGCGGCATCGACCCTGCCGGCAAAAAGACGGTGGAGTTCGACCTCACCGACCCGCAATTCCTGCTTGCCTATTTCGACATCCTGCATCATCCCTACGAGGACGAGGGCGTGGATTTCTGGTGGATAGACTGGCAGCAGGGCACCAAGTCCAAAATGAAGAACGCCGACCCGCTGTGGATGCTCAACCACTATCACACGCTGGACTCGGGCAGGGACGGCCGCAAACCGCTGGTGCTGTCGCGCTACGCGGGAGTGGGGTCTCACCGTTATCCGCTCGGGTTTTCGGGCGACACCATAGTGTCGTGGAAGAGCCTGCGCCTGCAACCGCGATTCACTTCCACGGCGGCGAATGTCGGATTTACATGGTGGTCGCACGACATCGGCGGGCACATGTTCGGCAAGGGAGACCCCGAGTTGTACGCCCGCTGGGT
Organism: uncultured Clostridia bacterium; assembly: GCA_944360115.1. Lineage (GTDB taxonomy): Bacteria > Bacillota > Clostridia > Christensenellales > CAG-917 > Limadaptatus. The sequence goes on along the minus strand of CALVTH010000017.1, from coordinate 1,755 downwards.
GCAGTTCGGCGCGTTTTCGCCCGTCAACCGACTTCATTCCACCAAGAAAGGACATTCCAAGGAGCCGTGGCTGTACGGCGAGGAAGCCGAAGCCGTGGCGTCCTGTTTCCTGCGGCTGAGGCACAGGATGTTGCCGTATCTTTACGCCGCCAATGTCGCGACGGCAAAGGAAGGCGTGCCCGTCTGCCGTCCGATGTATTACGACTACGACGAAGAAATGGCGTACAATGTGCCCGACCAGTATATGTTCGGCTCCGAACTCCTTGTCGCCCCCGTACTCACCAAAGCCCGTTCCGACGGCTTCGCCCGCACTCCCGTCTGGTTCCCCGCGGGAGAGTGGGTCAATGTGTTCACGGGAGAGCGCGAAGAGGGCGGCAGATACAGGGTGGTGGAGAGCGACCTTTCGACATTCCCCGTCTACGCGAAAGCGGGCGCAATCGTGCCCCTTATCGCCGAGAGGGACGGCAATTCGACGGAATTCAACGAGATAGAAGTGCAGATTTTCCGCGGCGACGGCGAATTCGTCATGCACGACGAAGGTTGCGGCGGGGTGAAATTCCGCTCCCGTCTGGACGGCGGCAGACTGGTCGTCACCGTGTCCCCCGAGGAGGGCTCCAAGACCCGTAAAATCAGAATCCGTTTCCGCGACGCCGTGCCTGCGGCGGAGCAGGCGACGGGCATACTTGCCCGCGACGACGACAGCGTGACCGTGCCGTGCACGGACATTTCCGTCGTCGCCGTGATTCCTCCCGCGGAAAACGGCGCGGAGGAGAGCGGCGCGTCCGACGGCGCGGCCGCCGAGGGTAAAACCGACTGACGCCCGACCCGTCGTCCGTCGCGGCAACCGACGGCGGACGACGGTCGGCACGGAACAACCGCCGATTTCACGCGCGTCCGACGGCACGGAGTGTGTCGTTGCGGCGCGCGTCCGCCTTATGTTGGGGGCGGCGAAAAATCGGCGTAAATCGCTTGACAGGTCTTTTGTTATTTATTATTATGGGTGAGCGTCTCCGCGGACGAAGGTTGCGCGCGCCGCGCACGGAACAGCACGGCAACGCCCCGTTCGGTTGGCTGATGTATTGCGAACTGCCCCTCGCTTGCACGGATTTCGGAGAACATATCATTTTTGGAGGTCGGTATGGCTAAAGATTTGTCCGCAATGGCGAAAAACAACAAGTCTTATATGGCGAAGCCCGGCGAAGTGGAAAGCAAGTGGTATGTCGTCGACGCGACCGATATGGTCCTCGGCAGACTTGCCTCTCAGGTTGCGAGCATACTCAAAGGAAAAAACAAACCCGAGTACACTCCCCATGTCGACTGTGGCGACCATGTTATAATCATCAACTGCGATAAGGTCGTGCTCACCGGCAAGAAGCTGGAGCAGAAATATTATCGTTATCACACCGGTTACATCGGCGGTCTCAAAGAAGTGCAGTACAAGAAACTCATGAACGAGAAACCCGAGTTTGCCGTCTACAAGGCGGTCAAGGGTATGCTCCCCAAGACCACCCTCGGCAGGCAGATGCTCAAGAAACTGCGCGTCTACGCCGGCAGCGAGCACGGACATCAGGCTCAGTGCCCCGTCGCTCTCGAACTCAAATGAGGTGAACTATGGCTACCAAGAAGACCGTTAAAAAGAAAGTTCAGTATCTCGGCACCGGCAGAAGAAAGACCGCCGTCGCGCGCGTCCGTCTCATCCCCGGCGAAGGCAACATCACCATCAACAAGCGCACCTTCGAGGATTACTTCCCCCTC
>CALVTH010000016.1 GCA_944360115.1 uncultured Clostridia bacterium | reverse complement strand
TGCCGAGCTTTTTCGGAAAAAGTCTGCGGCTCGGATGCGGTTCGGAATAAACAAAAAGCGCCGATTACGGCGCTTTTTGTTGTTGTAAACATCGTTTTTGTGTAATTGCTTCAGTTGATGCCTTGTGCTATCATCGCGTCGGCGACTTTCTTGAAGCCGGCGAGATTGGCGCCCGCGACGAGGTTGTAGCCCATGCCGTAGGTGTCGAGGGCTTCGATGATCTGCTTGTGGATGCCGCTCATGATTCCCTGCAGTTTGGAGTCGACTTCCTCTTTGCTCCACGAGAGGCGTTCGCTGTTCTGGCTCATTTCGAGGCCGCTGACCGCCACGCCGCCCGCGTTGACCGCCTTGGAGGGCGCGACCAGCACGCCGTTCTGCTGCAGATATTCGAGGGCTTCGTTAGTGGTGGGCATATTGGACACTTCGTTGAGGTATTTGACGCCGAGGGACACCATGGCTTTCGCGTCCTCTATGCGTATCTCGTTCTGCATGGCGCAGGGCATATACACATCCGCCTTGACATTGCCCCACGGCTTTTTGCCCGCGACGAACTCGCAGCCGAATTTGTCGGCGTAGTCCTTGACCTTGTTTCTGCCGCTGGCGCGCATTTCGAGCATATAATCGATTTTTTCGCCCGACACGCCGTCACGGTCGTAGATGTAGCCGTCGGGACCGGAAAGGGTGAGCACCTTGCCGCCGAGTTCGGTGATTTTGATCGCCGCGCCCCACGCGACATTGCCGAAGCCCGAGAGACAGAAAGTCTTGCCCGCGATGTCCTCGCCGCAGTGGTTGAGCACTTCCTTTAGGAAATAGGTCGCACCGAAGCCCGTCGCTTCGGGACGGATGAGCGAGCCGCCGTAGGACAGACCTTTGCCCGTCAGCACGCCGTTTTCGTAGACGCCCGTCAGTTTCTTGTATGCGCCGAAGAGATAGCCGATTTCTCTGCCGCCCACGCCCATGTCGCCCGCGGGAACATCTATGCTGGAGCCGATGTGGCGGTAAAGTTCGTTCATGAAACTGTAGCAAAAGCGCATGACTTCGTCGTCGGATTTGCCCGCGGGGTCGAAGTCGCTGCCGCCCTTGCCGCCGCCCATGGGCAGGCTGGTGAGCGAGTTCTTGAAAGTCTGCTCGAACGCCAGGAATTTCATCACCGAAAGGTTGACATTGGGCTGGAAACGCAGGCCGCCTTTGTAGGGTCCGATAGCGTTGTTGAACTGCACGCGGAATCCGCGGTTGACATGATAGACGCCTTTGTCATCCTGCCACGGAACGCGGAAGATAATCTGCCTGTCGGGTTCGACCATTCTTTCGAGGATGCAGTTTTTGCGCAGCACCTTTTCGTTGTGTTCGACGGCAGGGGTGAGGGAAACGAGAACTTCCTTCACGGTCTGCATAAATTCGGGTTCACCCGGATTTTTCAGAGCTGTTGCTTCGATGACTTCCGAAATGTAAGACATAAATTTCTCCCCATTGAGATGCGCCCTTTCGGACGCTTTGTGTTGAGAAAATTATATAACCGTGCCAAAAATAAGTCAAGAGTGAACTATTTATTCGAAAACGACGCAAAAAAATCGACCCGAAAACCTTGTGAAAGGAAGAGTTTTGCCGCCCGCGACATTAAATGGGGATTAAAACCCGAAAAACTGTCTTGCGGATGTGCGCACGCTGTGATAATATAATAAGGTCAAAACTCCTGCACGCGACGCGCGGGCGTCGCCCGCACGCAAGAGGAGCGCGGGGGAGAGGGGAGAGAAAGGGGGATTTTCAGTGCTTACCTTCGAAAGCTACAGTCCGATCAGAGTGCGCGACAAGAAAGAATCCGCGATATGGATAACGCTTCTTGTCGTGATGTCCGTGTTGCTTTGTGCGGCGATAATACTCGCCACTTGGTTCGGCGCGGGCGCGCTGTTCGGACCTCCTGAGGGCGGCGCCTGGTGGGCGTATTCGGAACTGCCTTTCCCGTTGGGAGAGATGTTCCTGCGTTTTGTGGACGATACGCATTGGGAAGGAGAGTTGACCGCGGATTGCGTTTTCGGACTGACGGCTGTTGCCGGTGGCGGCACTCTTAAATGGGCAACAGGTGAATACCGGTTCGGGGAAGACGGAGAAGGAGTTCCCAGCCTTGACACGCTCTACATCAAAATGGATGTGGACGGATGGGACCTTGAAAACGGTTCTCCCATAAACACACGAAATGTTTCCTTGCTCAACGCGAATAAGGTTCCCGTCCCTAACGGTACATGGGTTGCCCTTGAACCTGACGAAGATGGCGTATATATAGTGCGTTTGGCGCTTACATCTAGCGGAGATTCGGGCGAAGACATTTCGAATATAGACTTGTCGAGTCTGACATTTGTGTGGTTGTTCAAGCCCAATCCCGAGACCGAACCCGGCTACGACAGGGCGGCAGAGCAAAAATATCTCGAAGAAAACGGTCTCTGAGAAAACAGTTGTTTGCGGCGGCAAAGGTGTGAATGCCGACCGCACAAACCCGACAATGAATATTTACCCCTTCGCGGGTGAGTATAGATAGAAGGAGAAAATTATGGAACGGAGCGTCAACGGAAAGATTAAATTCTACCGCAACTTGAAAGTGCTCTTTTACTGCCTTGGGCTTCCGCTCTTCGTTTTCGCCGTTATCATAACGATGACTTGGCTTTTTGCCGGCGAAGACCCCTATATGGGCTCGGGCGGTTCGACGACGGTCATCTGGTTGCAAAATCAGGTCACCGGTTCGGGTCCTTACGGAATCTGGATTGCATTCGGCGTGTGGCTTCTCGTCGCCGTCGTGCAAGTCATTCTCCGCAAGACCATGCACAACAGGCGTGCGCGCACGGTCATCGTTGCGGTGATTGCGCTGCTCGCAATGGGTGTGCCCATTGTCGTCATGGACATCGTGCTTCCCGCCAACCTCGCGGATATACAGGCGACGGCGCCCGAGGGCGTGACCGTCAAGTCCTACGGTCTGCAGTTGTCCGACCTCGTCGGCAAGACGGGCAGTCCCATAGGCGACGCACACTCTTTCCTCAGTCAGGTATCGTCCGTCACCAGAGCGTATAACATCGGCTACTACGACGGCACGAAATCGGGTCTTGCGGACAACACCAGCAACATTCCCGTCACCTACGAGAGCCTGTACAATGTCGACGAAGACGGCAAAGTAATCAATAAGCTCTCCGAAGAGCGTATCCTCGAACTGAAGAAACAGTACGGCGACGGCACGGGCACCGACCACGATTTCGTGCGTGTTCCCCCGAATGCGGACGGAAAACTCGAGATAGACGGCGTGGTGTACGAGAATTACACCAGCGCGTCCTATTCTCCGTCTCTTCCCAGCGGCACCACGGGCAGCGCGACGACGGGATACAAGATTTTCCGCTGGTACAAGACTTCCCGCGACTCCGAGTATAAAGAGGGCGTTTACGGTATGGCGAGTTACAACGCCAACGGTCTGCTCTCCGACGGCTATGTCTTCGGTATCGACACCGCGCTCGAAGTTCTCCGTCAGTACTACTACTCCCAGATGAAGATAAGCGAACTGGGCGGCAGCGACGCGATTTACAACGCCATTTACGCCGAGGCGCTCAGGCTGCAGGAAAAAGATTACAGCGAGGTGGGCACCGAGAAGTACGAAATCTGGCACAACTATGTCAAGGTAGGCGGCAGCGGCGGCACCGAAGAGGGCTTCTCCATGACGGTCGGCAAACTCACTCAGTTGCTTAACTCCGTCGGCAGCCACATCGGCAACAATGTCGTCATCAGTTCGTTGCTCGGGCTCATCACCGACACCTTCGGCGTCAGCCTGTCCTTCCCCGTCGGCGACGGCACCCTGTCCATTCTCGTCGTGACCGCCGCGGATGTCGCGAACAACACATACGGCGAAGGCGTCACGGAAGGTCTGCTCATCCGTTACCAACCCGCGACGGGCGATGCCTCCAACATTCAGCTCAACGGCAACATTCTGTATGCGCTCGGCGACCTGCTCGACGGTCTGGTGAAGAGCGGCGTCATTCCCGTCGGTACGGGCGGGCTCAGCATCGGCGCCTGGCTGTACGATCTGCTCAGCAAGGATCTTATCCTCGGATTGAACCTCAACAGCATTCTCGGACTGTTCGGTCTCGACCTGTCCTCGCTGTTTGTCGGCGTCGACAAGACCATGTCCACGGGCGAAGTGCTCGAAAAAATAGTCATGAACCTGCTCGGCGGTCTGTACTGGTACTGCGACCCCGAAATCATTCCCGTCTACGACTACTACGAAGAGGCGGCGGAAAGCCTCGGCTACGACACCGAACTCGCTTCCTACTACTGCATGCTCGACAAGGCGGTTTACAACGGCGGCTGGCACGGATACATGATAGGCTCCACGCTTATCCCCGGCGTCTCCCTCATCGCGGGCGACAACATCGGTTCGGGTATGCCGTCCTCCATGGGACTCGGCTCCTATGCCGCGGTCGTTCAGTTGCAGACAGACCTCTCCTACAAGCCCGTGTACTATCCGCTCTACATGGTGCGCAATCTCCTTCTTGCGTTCCTTCCCGTCGTGGTGTTCGCGCTGATAGCCAGCGGCATAGCGGCGGAGAAAGAGTGGCTGCTAGAGACGGGTCAGGACGACACCCCCGCCAAGAAGAAGAAAGCAAAGAAAGCGGATAAGGCGGCGGCGAAAGCGGAGGCGGCTCTGCCCGCGGTCGAAGAGGAATTCTCCAAGCCCGAAGAGACGGACACCCCCGTGGAACGCACCGAAGCGTTCGTGGAACCCGCGGCCGATATTGTCGGAGAACCGACGGTACAGCCCGAAGCGGAGGAGGGCACCGAGACCCTTGCCGAAGAAAATAACGGAAAGGAGGTGGAGTGACTATGACTAACGACATCAGGAAATCCGTCAACAGAAAAGTCGCAGGCCTCACCCTGTTGGAAGTGTTCCTCTATCTTGTGGGTATGCCCATGCTGGTGGTGCTCACCGCGGTGTTCTCCGTGCAGTTCTATCAGATGGTGCCTTACTACACCTTCTGGCCCTTTGTCGGCGTGATTCTCGCCGGCGTGCTGTGTCTGGTGTTCTTCATCGTGCTGCTCTGCGTCACCCGCAAGAAGTCCCGCAAGACAATCAGACGGCAGACGATAGCCCTCATCGTGACGGTTGTGTGTCTCACCTTCCTCGTGGGCGCGCTCGTCGATGTGGTGCTCCCCGACATCCTGTCCTCGCTGACATCCGGTACCCTCAAGGTAGAAGACCTCGAGAACAACTACGAAGAACAGGCCGAGACCAACGCCTTCCTCGTGCGCAGATTCGTGATGTACAACATCGCCAACGGCAACTATTCAGCCGACTACGCATACGAAACGCTGGTATCGCAGACGGACACCTTCGGCTCGGATATGTTCACCTACAACTCCAGCTACCTCAATCAGCTGGAACAGATCATAAGCAACTCCGACTCCGCCGTGCAGCAGGAGAAATACGACGCGCTCATCGCGGGCTTGCCCGAACTGCAGCAGGAGTACTTCGAATTCGTGTACACCAGCTGGGTTATGCGTGACCCCGCTTATATGCTCAACTCGCCTACGGCGGGCAGTTCCATCGGCAACATCGAGCGTCTGGCGGTCGGTCTTGCGGTCTCCAAAGCCACGCTGAACACCTACACCAAACTCGCGCAGGAAGGCATGAGCAACGAGCGTATCTCGTATCTGTTCAACAAGAACTATGCGAGTATGCACAACGACGGCTATGTCACCTACGACGACAGCCTTATCCTCTACGCTCAGTCCTCGGGCAGAATGACGGTGCCCGTCGTGCTCCGACTCATACTCGACCAGAGCAGCGACTTCTCCGAAGACTCCCGTGCGGTGCTCGACGAGAACAACAACCTCATTTATCCCACCTACGAAGCCACCGTCGACGGCCAGAAGGTCGAGGCGATAACTTCGATGTACTACGAGCTGTATATGGCGGACGCCGTCAAGGAACTGTTCAACGACTATTCCCATGCGCTCGTCAAGGTCAACAACTACGAGAACACCTATTATGTCAACCCCGCCTTCTATGAAGACAACGAGGTGTCCAGAGTGCTTGCGGGCGCCGTCGTCGTGCCGTGCTACAACGACAGCGACGAACTCATAGGCGGCTATGTCAGCCAGCCCATGAAGTGGGGCATACTCGACATGGACGGCAAGACGATGGCGGTCACTTCGCTGGATATGTCGGGACTGCTCAACGGCGCGCTCAACACCCTTGTGCCCTTGCTTGCCGAAATCAAGGTCGGCGATGTCAGCATCGTGGAAGGACTGCTCGACGGTCTCGGGAATGTGCTTTACGACGCCACCGGTGGCAGACCTCTCTCTCTCGGACTTTGCATCAACGACAGCGGTCTGCTCGAAATCAACATCTTCCCGATGAGCGTCACCTACGGCGTGCTCGGCTATCAGGATATGACATGGCTGCAGTCCAACAATCTGCTGTGCGCGGTCATCTCCGTGATGTCGCTGCGCAACTGGCTGTATATCGTCGGCGCAATCGCGCTTGTGACGGTGTTTGCGGCAAGCTGTTGCCGTGAGTTCAAACTCCGCATCAAGAAGGACGCCGAGGAAGCGGCGGCGGCTCTCGAACCCGCAACCGAAACGGCAGGCGCCGCGGCGGATGCGGCGGGCGCGGCTCCCGTGTACGATGAGGAGACTCCCGTGTACGATGAGGAGACTCCCGCGTACGATGAGGAGGCTCCCGCGTACGACGACGAGGCTCCCGCGGCCGACGAGGTCGGCGGAGGCGAATACTTCGGCGAAGCTCCCTCGGGAGATGACGAATAACCGAACAAGTGCCGCGGCAACGCGGCACTTTTCATTTGAGCGTGCTCCGAGACGCGCCGACGGTTGCCGCCCCCGAGGCGGCAATCCGTGCGTTGCGCTCTTCGGCGACCGCCCGGCACACGGCGCAGTACGGCACGGACGGCGACTCCGAACCGTGCGGCTCGGACGGCGCGTAGACGGAACGGGATAAAACGCGGACGGGGAACATAGCGGAACAAACATTAAAGGACGCGCCCGCGGCGCGCTCGTTGCGCTCGTACGCGTACGCGTCGCGTGCGCGCATGCGACGGCAGGCGTGGAGCGCGGCTTGTGCGGCGAATTCCGACGGCGCAGTCTTGCGTGGGACAATCCCTGCGGCGCGACACTTTCGGCGTCTGAGCCTGCGCTTGTGCCAGCGGCAACGCCGCCTGCGCATTGAAAGTCATAAATCTGCGGGCGGGAGCGCGCCCCGCAAAAAAGCGGCAGATTTTGCTCCCAAACAATTTGCAATTTGCGCGGGCTGTGATATAATGGAAAAAATTTCGGAGGACTGCGCGGTGTCCGTTTTCGGAAAGGTGCTTTATGTCTCGGGAAAGGAGCTCTTGTGCGGAGAGATGACCGTACAGGGTGGGAAAGTGTTCCTTTCGGATTCCGCTCCCGTCGTCTCCGAAACGGCTGTAAGGGACGCAAAGGTGATTGTTCCGGCTTTCGCAGATGTGCATGTGCACCTGAGAGAACCGGGCTTTTTTTATAAAGAGAGCATAGCGACGGGGACGGAAAGCGCGGCGCGCGGCGGCTATACCGCGGTGTGTTCCATGCCCAACCTCAACCCCGTGCCCGACAGCGTCGAAAATCTGCAAAAGCAACTTGAAATAATCAAATCGTCCGCTAAAGTGCTCGTTCGTCCGTTTGCTGCTCTCACCGTGGGTGAAAAAGGGCGGGAACTTTCGGACATAGAAGGGCTTGCGCCGTCGGTCGTCGGATTTTCCGACGACGGCAAGGGAGTGCAGTCCGAGAGCCTTATGCTCGAAGCAATGAAACGCGTGCGCGCCGTGGGCGGAATCATCTCGGCGCATTGCGAGGACGAGAGTCTGTTGCGGGGCGGTTGCATCCACGACGGGGCGTATGCTCGCGCGCACGGATACAAGGGAATCTGCTCCGAAAGCGAATGGAAAATGGTGGAGCGCGACATCGCGCTCGCCGAAAAGACGGGCGTGCGGTATCATGTCTGTCATGTGTCCACCAAGGAAAGCGTGGACATAATACGCAAAGCCAAGGCGCGCGGAGTGGATGTCACCTGCGAGACGGCTCCGCACTATCTCGTGCTTTGCGAGGACGACCTCAAAGACGAGGGCAGGTTCAAGATGAATCCGCCGCTCCGCACCGCGGAGGACAGGGAGGCGCTCGTCGAGGGACTTGCCGACGGTACGGTGGATATGATTGCCACCGACCACGCGCCTCACTCCGACGAAGAGAAATCCCGCGGTCTGGCGGGCAGTCTCATGGGGGTTATCGGGCTGGAATACGCCTTCCCCGTGTTGTACACCGAACTGGTGCTGACGGGCAAAATCCCGTTTGTGAGACTGATAGAGGCAATGAGTTATTCCCCGCGCAAGAGGTTCGGGCTGCCTGTAGCCGAGATAAAGCAGGGCGCGACCGCCGAACTTGCCGTCATAGACCTTTCGCAAGAATGGACGGTGCGGGGGAGAGAGAGTGCGTCTAAGGGCAATGCGACGCCCTTCGAGGGCAGAAAAATCAAGGGTAAAATCATCACGACAATGTCGGGCGGAGAAACAATATGGAAAAAATAAAAAAGAAGAAACTTGTGCTCGAAAACGGCGATGTCTATATCGGCAAGGGCTTCGGCGCGGACACGGACGCCATAGGCGAAATCGTGTTCAACACCGCGATGGCGGGCTATCAGGAGATAATCTCCGATCCCAGCTATGCCGACCAGCTTATCGTCATGAGTTATCCCATAATCGGCAACTACGGCATTACGGACGAGGACTACGAGAGCAAGGGGCTTATGCTCCGCGCGCTCATAGTGCGCGACTACAACGACGCGCCGTCCAACTTCCGTTATACCAAGACGCTGTCGGAGCTGCTCGAAGAGGACGGCGTGCCCGGTATGCAGGGCATAGACACCAGAAAACTGGTGCGCACCATACGCGACAAGGGTTCCATGGTGGCTTGCCTCACCGACGAAGAAACTCCCACCGAAGAGGTTATGGAGAGGATCAAGGCGTTCTCCTATCCCACCGACCAGGTCAAGCGCGCGGGGTGCAAGAAGAGGTGGTACAGCCGCACGCCCAACCACAAATACAATGTCGTGGCGGTGGATTGCGGCATAAAGAATCAGATGGTGCACAACCTCAACGCGCAGGGGTGCAATGTCATCATAGTGCCCCACACCATAAGCGCCGAGGATGTGCTGGCGCTCAAGCCCGACGGAGTGTTCCTTTCCAACGGCCCCGGGGACCCCGTCAATGTGCCCGAGGTGGTGGAGCTGGTCAGACAACTCAAGGGCAAGGTGCCCATGATGGGCGTGTGCATGGGACATCAGCTCATTTCGCTCGCCTACGGCGCAAAGACCTACAAACTCAAGTTCGGTCACCGCGGCGGCAATCATCCCATTCTCAACAAGGAGACCGGTTGCGTCGAGATTACGGCGCAGAATCACAGCTACGCGGTGGACGAGAAGTCCCTTAAAGGCACGGGGCTGACCGTCACGCATGTCAACCTGCTCGACGGTACGGTGGAAGGCGTGGAAGACAAAAAAAACAGAGTGTTTTCCGTGCAGTTCCACCCCGAGAGCGCGCCCGGTCCGCAGGACAGCATAAGGCTGTTCGAGAAGTTTATCGTCAACATCGAGGAGTGGAAGAAAAATGCCTAAGAGAACGGATATAAAGAAAGTTTTGGTCATCGGATCGGGACCCATCGTCATAGGACAGGCGGCGGAATTCGACTATGCCGGCACGCAGGCGTGCATCGCGCTCAAGGAAGAGGGCTACGAGGTCGTGCTCGCCAACTCCAACCCCGCCACCATAATGACGGACAAGATGATGGCGGACAAAATCTACATGGAGCCGCTCACCCTCGAGTATATGGCGCGTATCATACGCTACGAGCGTCCCGACGCCATCGTCCCCGCTCTCGGCGGGCAGACGGGGCTCAACCTCGCGATGAAACTGGCGCACAGCGGCGTGCTCGACGAGTGCAATGTCAAACTGCTGGGCACCTCGCTCGAAAGTATCGAGATGGCCGAGGACCGCGAGAAGTTCAAGGAGATGTGCGAGAGGATAGGCGAGCCCGTCATTCCGTCGCAGATTACATACAGCATAGAGGAAGCGATCGAAGCGGCGAAGATAATCGGTTATCCCGTCGTGCTCCGTCCCGCGTTCACGCTGGGCGGCACGGGCGGCGGCTTTGCCGAAAACGAGGAAGAGCTGTGCGAAATCATGAAGAACGCCTTGCAGCTTTCCCCCGTCGGTCAGGTGCTCGTCGAAAAGAGCGTCAAGGGCTTCAAGGAAATAGAATTCGAGGTCATGCGCGACGCGGCGGACACGGCGGTTGCGATATGCAGCATGGAAAACCTCGACCCCGTCGGCGTGCACACGGGCGACAGCATAGTCGTCGCCCCCGCGCAGACTCTCACCAACAAAGAGGTGCAGATGTTGCGCAACAGCGCGCTGAAAATCATACGCGAACTCAAAATCGAAGGCGGCTGCAATGTGCAGTTCGCGCTCGATCCGCACTCTTTCAGATATTACCTCATCGAGGTCAATCCCCGCGTCAGCCGTTCCTCCGCGCTGGCGTCCAAGGCGAGCGGCTATCCCATCGCGCGCGTCACGGCGAAAGTGGCTCTCGGCATGAGACTCGACGAGATTATGCTCGCCAACACCCCCGCGTCCTTCGAGCCTGCCCTCGACTATATCGTCACCAAGATAGCGCGCTTCCCCTTCGACAAATTCGACACCGCGTCCAACAAACTCGGCACCCAGATGAAGGCGACGGGCGAGGTTATGAGCATAGGCAGGACCTTCGAGGAAAGTCTGCTCAAGGCGCTCCGTTCCCTCGAAATCGGCGCAATCCACATCTGGATTCCCAAGTTCGACGACTGGACGAGGCAGGAACTTTACGACTACATCAAGGACTGCACGGACGACAGGCTGTTCGCCATAGCCGAACTCTTCGAGCGCGGCGGCGACATCGGTCTCATCGCGTCCAGCACCAAGATTGATATGTTCTTCCTCGAGAAGATACGCGAAATAGTGGAATTCGAGTTTGTCGTCAAGGCAAATCCCTTCGACCCCGAAGTTTTCCGCGAGGCCAAAAAGCGCGGCTTCTCCGACAAGTATCTCGCCAAGGTGTGGAAATCCACCGAAGAGGAAATCTACCTCAAACGCAAGGCGCTTGGCATTATGCCCGTCTACAAGATGATTGACACCTGCGCGGGCGAATTCGAGAGTTATGTGCCGTATTTCTACTCCACCTACGAGGAGGAGCAGGAGAGCGTCGTCAGCGACCGCAAGAAGATTATCGTGCTCGGCTCCGGCCCCATAAGAATAGGTCAGGGCATAGAGTTCGACTATTCCACCGTCCACGCGATATGGACGATACGCGAAGCGGGCTATGAAGCCATAATCATCAACAACAACCCCGAGACGGTGTCCACCGACTACACCACCTCGGACAAACTGTATTTCGAGCCGCTCACCGTCGAGGACACGATGAACATCATCGACCTCGAAAAGCCCGACGGCGTGGTGGTGTCGCTCGGCGGTCAGACCGCAATCAACCTCGCCGACAAACTCCATTCCCTCGGCGTCAAGATCATCGGCACCGATGTGCAGGCGATACAGAACGCCGAAGACCGCGATTGCTTCGAGAAAATCCTCAACCGTCTGGGTATTCCTCAGCCCAAGGGCGAGGCGGTGTTCACCGTCGAGGACGGTCTCGCCGTGGCGGAGAGGATAGGCTATCCCGTCCTCGTCCGTCCCAGTTATGTGCTCGGCGGCAGGCAGATGCAGATTGCGTCCACGCCCGAAGCTCTCGGCAAATATCTCCGTTCGGCTTCCGCGCTCAACACGGGTCACGCCATTCTCGTCGACAAGTATGTGCTCGGCAAGGAACTCGAGGTCGACGCCGTCTGCGACGGCAAGGATGTCTTCTGTCCCGCGATTATGCAGCACATCGAACGCACGGGCGTGCACTCCGGCGACAGCATAAGCGTCTATCCCACATTCAGCATTTCCGAGGCGGTCAAGCAGAAGATTATCGACTACACCGTCAAGCTCGGGCTCGGCATAGGCATTGTGGGTCTGTACAATATTCAGTTCATCGTCGACCGCAACGACGATGTGTATGTCATCGAGGTCAACCCGCGTTCCTCGCGTACGGTGCCTTTCATCTCCAAGGCTTCGGGTTACTCCCTCGCCGACATCGGCACCAAGGTCATGCTCGGCATATCCCTCAAACAGCAGGGCATAAAAGAGGTGTTCCCCTCCAAAGCCCCCGACAGGTGGTATGTCAAGGCGCCCGCCTTCTCATTCTCCAAAATCAAGGGTATGGAGGTCTACCTCTCGCCCGAGATGAAGTCCACGGGCGAAGCCATCGGCTACGATGTCTCGATGAACCGCGCGCTGTACAAGGCGCTCAAGGCGTCGGGCATGAGTATGCAGAATTACGGCACGGTGTTCATGACGATAGCCGACTGCGACAAACAGGCGTTCCTGCCCATAGCGCGCCGCTTCTACGACCTCGGATTCAACATCGAGGCGACGGCGGGCACGGCGGAATTCCTGCACCGCAACGGTATCAAGGCGCGCAGCAAGGCCAAGATAAGCGACGGCAGCAGCGACATCCTCGACAGCATAAGGAAAGGCCATGTCACCTATGTCATCAACACCCGCGACCTCGACGAGGAGAGCACCAAACACGACGGCTACGAAATCCGTCGCGCCGCGGTGGAGAACAATGTCACCCTGTTCACCTCTCAGGACACCGTCGAAGCCCTTCTCGATGTCCTCGAAGATATGACCTTCAAGGTGTCCACAATCTGCTGATATGAAACGCGAGACCCTTTTGCTCACGGGCAACCGCCCCCTGACTCCCACCGTGTTCGAGCTGACCTTCTCGGGCGCGTCGGCAATGCGCGCGGGACAGTTCGTCGAACTCGAGGTGGAAGGGCAGTATCTGCGCCGCCCGATAAGCGTGTGCGACAGCGCGGACGGCACGCTCACCCTGCTCGTCAAAAGAGTGGGCGTCGGCACGGACAAAATGTCGCGCTGGCAGGCGGGGAGAGAGGTCTCCGCGCTGACGGGTCTCGGCAACGGCTTCGGCTCGGACGCGACAAAACCCCTGCTAGTCGGCGGCGGCATAGGTTGCGCGCCGCTGTACAGGCTCGCCCGCGATTTTGCGGAGAAGGGCGTGCGCCCCACTGTCGTGCTCGGCTTCCAGGCGGCGGCGGAAATCTACTACCGTGACGAATTTGCCCGTTACGCCGAGGTAATCGTCGCCACCGACGACGGAAGCGACGGCTTCAAAGGCAACGCCGTCGCCGCGCTGTGCGACAAAGGCTTTGCGGCGGGCAAGGATTTCGACCGCTATTACGCCTGCGGCCCGGCGGTGATGTTGCGCGCGCTGTCGGCGTGGTGCGCCGACGGCGAACTCAGCCTCGAAGCGCGCATGGGTTGCGGCTTCGGCGCTTGCATGGGTTGCAGTATAAAGACGACGGACGGCTTCAGGCGCGTCTGCAAGGAAGGTCCCGTGTTCGACGCGGCGAAAGTTATATGGGAGTGAGGGCGGTATGGATATTTCTGTAGACCTGTTCGGACGAAAACTTGCAAGCCCCGTCATTCCCGCAAGCGGCACTTTCGGCTTCGGCAGCGAATTTGCCGAATATTACGACCTGAACATTCTCGGCGGCATAGCGCTCAAAGGCACGACGAGGGACGCGCGCTACGGCAATCCTCTCCCGAGGATAGCCGAATGTCCCGCGGGTTTGATCAACGCTATAGGGTTGCAGAATCCCGGCGTCGACGCCGTGATAGCCGAGGAGATACCTCGTCTTGCCGCGGTGTACGACGGTGCGATAATCGCCAATGTCGGCGGACACAGCGAGGAAGAGTATGTCGTCACCGCCGAGAAACTTTCCGACTGTAAGGAAGTTTTCGCGGTGGAACTCAACATCTCGTGTCCCAATGTCAAAGGCGGCGGAATGGCGTTCGGCACCGACGCTCAAATCGCAAAATCGCTGGTTTATACGGTCAAAAAGAGGGTCAAAAAACCGCTTATTGTTAAACTCAGTCCCAATGTCACCAGCATTTCCGATATGGCGCGCGCAGTCGTTGACGGCGGCGCCGACGGCGTCAGTCTCATAAACACGCTTGTCGGGATGAGGATAGACCTCCGTACGCGCAGACCCGTTATCGCCGTGCGCACGGGCGGCGTCAGCGGACCCGCGGTGTTTCCCGTCGCGCTCCGTATGGTCAACGATGTGGCGCGGGCGGTGAATGTGCCCGTAATAGGAATGGGCGGCGTGACGACCGCCGAGGACGCTCTCGAAATGATGATGGCGGGCGCGTGCGCGGTGCAGGTAGGCGCGGCGAATCTCGTCAATCCCTACGCCTGCAAGGAAATCGTCGAAGCCTTGCCTGCCGCAATGGAGCGGTACGGCATAAGGAATATATCCGACATAATAGGCGCCGCCCTCTGAGGCGGCACGGGAGAGAGTATGGCCAAAGATGTCATCATCGCACTCGATTTCGCGGGAGCCGAGCAGGCGCTCGGTTTTCTCGACAGATTCGACGGGTGCGGCAGGAAACCTTTTGTCAAAATCGGCATGGAACTTTTCTATGCCGCGGGCAACGATATGGTGCGGGAAATCAAGCGCCGCGGGCATAAGATTTTCCTCGACCTCAAACTGCACGACATTCCCAACACCGTAAAGAAAGCCATGGCGGTGCTTTCGGGGCTGGATGTGGATATGTGCAACCTGCACGCGGGCGGCGGCTCGGTCATGATGAAAGCCGCGCTCGAAGGACTGACCCGCGCCGACGGCACGCGACCCCTGCTCATCGCCGTCACGCAGTTGACCTCCACGAGCGAGCAGCTAATGCGCGACGAACTCCTCATCGCCAGACCGCTCGACGAGACCGTCATGAGTTACGCGCAGAACGCCGCGCGGTCGGGGCTGGACGGCGTGGTGTGTTCGCCCCTCGAAGCGGGCAAGGTGCACGGCGTTTGCGGGCGGAATTTCCTCACGGTCACGCCGGGAATCCGTTTCGACGACGCAAGCAAAGGCGATCAGGTGCGTGTGACGACACCCGCACTTGCCCGCGAACTCGGCTCCGACTATATCGTCGTGGGCAGACCCGTAACCGCCGCGGACGACCCCGTCGCCGCATACGCGCGTTGCGTGAAGGATTTCCTCGGAGAAGAGATATGAACAAAAAGGTTTCCGAAAAAGCAAACGCAGAAGTTCTCGCAAGAGAAGTCGCAAAAGGACTGTTGTCCATAGGCGCGGTGTTCCTGCGCCCCGACCAGCCTTTCACCTGGGCGAGCGGAATAAAGAGCCCCATATACTGTGACAACCGTCTGGTGCTCACCGCTCCCGCCGTGCGCAGCACCGTGGAGCAAGGCATTGCGCAGGTGGTGAAAACGCAGTTCCCCGACTGCGAAGTGCTCATGGGCACGGCGACTGCGGGAATAGCGCACGCCGCGATAGCGGGCTATCTGCTGGATATGCCCATGGGCTATGTGCGCTCGGGCGCGAAGGACCACGGCAGGGCGAACCGCATAGAGGGCAAACTCGACGCGGGCGCAAAAGTGGTCGTCGTCGAGGACCTCATCTCCACGGCGAAAAGCTCGCTCGAAACGGTTGACGCGCTCCGCGAAGCGGGCGCAGAGGTGCTGGGCATGGTCAGCATATTCACCTACGGGATGAAGGCGGGCAAGGATAAAATGGCGGAAGCCGGAGTGCGCGCCGTCAGCCTTTGCACGCTCGACACATTGCTCGAAGTCGCCGTCGAGGAAGGGTATATCCGCGAGAGCGACTGCGCAAAACTCATCGCTTTCCGCGACAATCCGTCCGACGAAAGCTGGATGAACAGGAATTGAGCAATCTTGCACAAACCGCGCAAATCGCGGTTTCAATGTTCAAAACGACCGAACAAACGCCGCTTTGCGGCGCAATCGGGCAGACAAAGGCAAGTTGATTATGAAAGGTATCAGACATCTCATCGACATTTCCGACCTGACGACGGAAGAAATAGACGGCATACTTGCCGTCGCCGAAGACATAATGCGCGACCGTGCGAAGTACGCTCACGCCTGCGAGGGCAAGAAGATTGCCACCCTCTTTTTCGAGCCGTCCACCCGCACCCGCCTTTCCTTCGAAGCTGCCATGATGGAACTCGGCGGCAAAGCTCTCGGGTTTGCCTCCGCGTCCAACAGCTCCACCACCAAAGGCGAGAGCGTTATGGACACCATACGCACCGTCAGCGCTTATGCCGACATCATCGCAATGCGTCATCCTCTCGAAGGCGCCGCGCTTGCGGCTTCCCGCCGCAGCATTGTGCCCGTCATCAACGCGGGCGACGGCGGGCATTGTCACCCCACGCAGACCCTCGCAGACCTGCTCACCATCAAGGACCGTCACGGCAGGCTCGACCATCTCACGATAGGTATCTGCGGCGACCTCAAATACGGCAGAACGGTGCACTCCCTCATAAATGCGCTCACTCGCTACGAGGGCAACCGTTTCGTTATGATATCGCCCCCCGAACTCACCATACCCAACTATGTGCGCTACGAAATTATGGAGCCCCGTGGTGCGGTGTGGAGTCATTGCACCGACATCGAAGACTGCATTGCCGACCTCGATGTGCTTTATATGACCCGCATACAGCGCGAGCGTTTTCAGGACCTCGACGAGTACGAGCGCCTGAAGGACTGCTATGTGCTCAACGCCGAGAAAATGAAAGCCGCTCCCGAGCACATGAGCGTGCTTCACCCCCTGCCGCGCGTCAAGGAAATCAATGTCGATGTCGACGACGACCCCCGTGCCTGTTATTTCAAACAGGTGGAGTACGGCAAGTTTATGCGCATGGCGCTCATTCTCCGTTTCCTTTCCGACGCCGAGAAGGGCTATTGCCCCGAGCCCAATCCCCGCAAGATTTACACCGCCGCAGACGGTTTTGTCTGCCACAACCCCAAGTGCGTCACCGCCGTCGAGACCGACCTTCCCCAGCAATTCTCGCTCCGCGACCAGGCGCACAACATCTACAGGTGCGAGTATTGTGAGACGCGCTTCGGTCACTACAAGTAAAACCGCGCTATTCCGCGAATAACTTTGTCAGAGCCGCCCTCTCAAACAGTCACGTACGACAAGTACGCTCCTGTCTGTTCGGGCGGCTCTTCCTTGTTCTTCATCGGAATATCGAGGTTTTACACGTTTCTTTCCGTGGGGGGAGAGAAGACGCAGGATTGTCGATGTTCTCCGCGCTATTCCGCGAATAACTTTGTCAGAGCCGCCCTCGCAAACAGTCGTGTACGCTGAGTACGCTCCTGTCTGTTCGGGCGGCTCTTCCTTGTTCTTCATCGAAATATCGCGGTTTTAAGCGTTTCTTTCATTTTTTTCCGATGACAAACAGGGTGTCCGCCTTATCCAAACCGCGCTGTTTGGCGTGATACAGCGTCAACACAAACGCCCGCGAGCAGTCACATACGACAAGAACACTCCTGTCTGTTCGGGCGGCTCTTCCTCGTTTTTCATCGGAATATCGAGGTTTTAAGCGTTTCTATCATTTTTCCCCGATGACAAACAGGGTGTCCGCCTTATCCAAACCGCGCTGTTTGGCGTGATACAGCGTCAACACAAACGCCCTCGCAAACAGTCACATACGCAAAAGTATGCTCCCGTCTGTTCGGGCGGCATAGGGGTCCCCGAAATTTCTGCGTAGCAGAATTTTGAGGTGTGCTGAGCGTTCTTCATCGAAATATCGCGCTTTTACACGTTCCTGTCCTTTGCAAAGAGAAGAACATAATTTTCACCCGTTCTAAACGTTTGCCTGTTCGGAGCGCGAACCGCAACAGGCGGCAAACGAACACCCCGAGCGAGCGTTCTTATGCACGATGTCTGTTTGATAGGGTGGAGCCGCAACAGGCGGCGACCGTGTGAGCGCCGAGCGCAGGACGTAAAGTACGCAAGCGGCGCGCCGTTGTAATTCGCCGTAGGCGGGCGCGCCGCAAGTGGCATAACTTCGTTGCCGCGCGGAGCGGCAACGAGGAACAGGCTGTGCGCGAGTGCCGAAGGTGCCCGCCCGCAACCGTGGGTGCCCTTTCAAGGGGGTACGGTAGCGGGGGGAACCCGCAGGAGGGGGGCAACAACTTTTTCTTGTATTTCGAGAAAGCCCGAAGTGAAGGAGGGAGGCACAGCAACTTCCCGTTTCATGCAGTGCACCTGAAAAGTCCTACCTATGTCACGCACGCTCGCGTGAGAGAGCGCTACAACAACCTGCCGCGAGGGTGGGCAAAGAGTATAGCAAAACGCGTCGGGTCGGAACCCAACGCGTCTCGCTATGATAAGGGGGAAAATTATGAGCAGTGTTTAGTAACCTCTCGATTACGGTTGCATAATAGCACCGTCGGAATTTCATGTCAAGGGGTTTTTGTAAAAAATTTCAAAAAAATTTCAAAACCGCGAAAAAAAGTCCACAAAAGTGGTAATCAAAACATTAAAGAATCATTAAAAATGTCGGTTTTGTAATGTTTCACGGGGCGAGTGAAAGCGTTCCGAGTGGCAACGAAAGGCGAAAAAGTCGGCGAAAATCGTGCGAAACTCAGGAGAAACGGCGGAAAATCGAATTTTCGGTGCAAAAAACGAAAAAAAAAGGGCGGTTGACCCGTTTAGTTCGCGTGAAACCTTGCGCGGTGCGCGGAGAGCGGGATAGCACGACTCCGCGACGGAATTTGCGGGGGACAGACAAACAAAAACGGCCGCATTGTGCGGCCGAGGGGGTTTTTGCGTTATGTTTGAGAACGGGTTTACCGAGCAGAACGGCGCAAAATGTGTCGTTAGTTGCAGGGTTTTGCGGTGCGGTGCGGAGTGGTAGGGTCGGAATTACGCTTTGAGGGCGCCGACATATTTCACCGCGTTTTCCGCGGCGAGAGCGCCGTCCGCCGCGGCGGTGACCACCTGGCGGAGAGATTTGCGCCTGACATCGCCCGCGGCGAACACGCCCGCGATGTTGGTGCGCATTTCGTCGTCGGTGAGGACATAGCCGCTTTCGTCGAGGGCGACGCCCGTCAGCCCGTCGGAGGCGGGTTTTCTGCCCGCGGCGATAAAGAATCCGTCGACGCGCACGGAGGAGGTTTCGCCCGTCCTGACATTCTTGACGGTGAGGGATTGCAGACGGGGAGCGCCGACGAGGTCGGTCACGACGGTGTCCCACAGGATTTTAACCGTGCTTTTGGCAACACGGTCGGAGAGAAGCGCGTCGGCGCGCAGGGCGTCTCTGCGGTGAATGAGGTAGACTTCGGAGGCAAAGCGTTCGAGGTACAGCGCGTCTTCGACGGCGGTGTTGCCGCCGCCCACGACCGCGACGGGTTTGCCGCGGAAAAAGGCTCCGTCGCAGGTGGCGCAGTAGGACACGCCGCCGCCCAGGAGTTCGCTTTCGCGGGGGACGCCGAGGGGACGGGGCAGGGCGCCCGTGGCGATTATTACGGAGCGCGCTTCCACCGTGCCCGAATAGGCTGTGGTTATCTTTTTGACATCGCCGTTGAGGGCGATTTCCGTGGGATTGTCGTAGACGAAGACGACGCCGAGTTTTTCGCACTGGGCGACCATACGGGCGGTGAGGTCGAAGCCGCTTATGGTCTCGAAGCCGGGGTAGTTTTCTATCTCGGCGGTGAGGGCGGCTTGTCCGCCGGGGGCTTGGTTTTCGATTACGGCGACGGACATTCCGCCGCGGGCGGCGTATATTCCCGCCGTCAGTCCCGCAGGACCCGCGCCGAGTATGGCGATGTCGTACATAAGGTTACCTCCGAAAAATCAATTCAAGTATATACACGCTCCGTCGACCCGTCAACTTTTTGCCCCGCAAATCCTTTACAAAAGCGCGCGGCGACCGTATAATAACATTCTATAAAGATTAAACGCGCGCACGGACACCCGTTCGCGGGCGCAAAAAAGGCAGTATGGCTTACACCGACATTTCCGAAATTTTCGCAAAAGGAGCAACTCTCGCGAGCGGACAGGTTTCCGTCGCGGGGTGGGTGCGCACGGCGCGCGACAGCAAGACCATGGCGTTTGCCGCGCTCAACGACGGCACCACGCTCAGACATCTCCAGATTGTTTTCGACAAGAGCAAGTTCGCGGCGGACGCGCTGTCGGCTTGTCTCAAGAGCGGCGCGGCGATAGCCGTGCGCGGCGAAGTGGTGCCCGCGTTCAACGAGGGCGGCGGGTTCGAGATAAACGCCGAGGAAGTCGAACTTCTCGGCGATTGCCCCGCGGACTATCCTCTCCAGAAAAAGTATCACACGCTGGAGTTCCTGCGCACGATACCGCACCTTCGCGTGCGCACCAACACTTTCAACGCAATGCTTCGCGTGCGCAGCAAACTCAGTTTCGCGCTGCACCGTTTCTTCCAGGAGAGGGGCTATACCTATGTGCACACTCCCATCATCACGGGCAGCGACTGCGAGGGCGCGGGCGAGATTTTCCGCGTGACCACCAACACCTACGAGGACGCCAGGGCGTGCAAGGACGAAGCCGAGTATATCGCGCGCGATTTTTTCTGTCGCAAGGCGGGGCTTACGGTGTCGGGACAACTCGAAGGCGAAGTCGCCGCGATGGCGATGGGCAAGATTTACACCTTCGGTCCGACTTTCCGCGCCGAAAACAGCAACACGCCCCGTCACGCCGCCGAGTTCTGGCAGATCGAGCCCGAAGTGGCGTTTGCCAAACTGCCCGACATCATCAAAATCGCCGAAGAGATGATAAAGTTCGTCATCAAGGCGGCGCTCGACGAGTGCGGTGAGGAAATGGAATTCTTCGAGCGCGCTTTCGAGAAGGGACTGCGGCAGAAACTGCAGTCCGTCGTGGACAGCGACTTCGCCGTGGTCGACTATTCCGACGCAATCGAAATGCTCAGGAAATCGGGAGAGCAGTTCACATACCCCGTGGAATGGGGTCTGGATCTGCAGACCGAACACGAGCGTTGTCTCACCGAAAAAATCGTGGGCAAACCCGTGTTCGTCATCAACTATCCCAAGGCGATAAAGAGTTTCTATATGAAACAGAACGACGACGGCAAGACCGTGGCGGCGACCGACCTTCTCGTGCCCGGCGTGGGAGAGATCATCGGTTGCAGCGAGCGCGAAGCCGACCTCGACAAACTCACCGCCGCAATGGTGGAGCGCGGAATGAACCTCGACGATTACAAGGGGTATATGGAACTGCGCAAGTACGGCACGGTGCCGCACAGCGGATTCGGACTGGGGCTTGAAAGGATATTGATGTATGTCACGGGCATAGGAAACATCCGCGACCTGCAGCTGTACAGCCGCACCGCGGGCGATCTTATGGCGTAAAGGAAACGGACGGGGGAAAGAGGAGACTGAGATGGGACTTATCATACCCGAAAAATACGATTGCCGTATGAGCGTGCGAGAGACGGAAAGGGCGATCAAATTCGTCAAGGACGCCTTCCAGCGCAATTTCGTGCGCAATTTCGGTTTCGAGCGCGTGTCGGCGCCGCTGTTCGTGGAGAGCAGATCGGGCGTTAACGACGACCTCAACGGCGTGGAGCGCGCCGTGCGTTTCGACATCTCGGCGCAGGGCGGCAGGGAAGCCGAAATCGTTCATTCCCTCGCAAAATGGAAGAGGCTCGCCCTCGCCCGTTACGGATTCCGCAACGGCGAAGGGCTGTACACCGACATGAACGCCATACGCCGCGACGACAAGTGTGACAACACCCATTCGGTGTATGTAGACCAGTGGGACTGGGAAATGGTCATCTGCCGCGAGCAGCGCACTGAAGAATTTCTCAGGAAAGTGGTCTCCCGCATAGTGGGCGCAATCGTCGACACCCTCGAGGAAACGAAAAAGAATTTCCCCGCAGTGAAAACCGCGCTCAACCGTGAAGTCAGGTTCATCACCACGCAGGAATTGCTGGACCGCTATCCCGCTCTCACCGCGCGCGAACGCGAAACGGCGGCGGCGAAGGAATACGGCACGGTGTTCCTCATGAACATCGGCGGCGCGCTTTCGGACGGAAAACCCCACGACGGCAGGGCGCCCGACTACGACGACTGGAGTCTCGACGGCGACATTCTTTTCTATGACGAAGTGCTGGGCGAAAGCCTGGAGATTTCTTCCATGGGTATCCGCGTCGACGCCGAAAGTCTCGCCCGCCAGTTGAAAATCGCGGGAGCGGAGGACAGGCTGGGACACGCGTATCACAAGATGATACTCGCGGACGAACTTCCCCTCACCGTGGGCGGCGGCATAGGTCAGTCGAGACTGTGCATGTTGCTTCTCGGCAAGGCGCACATCGGCGAAGTGCAGGTCAGCCTGTGGCCCGACGAAATGCGCGAGAAATGCGCGGCGGCAGGCATAAATCTGCTGTAAAGGCGGTTCAGACGCGCAAAAACGGACGATAAACCCCGTTTTGCGCCCGGAGGTATAAATGAATTACAGGACTCACAACTGCGGAGAGTTGCGCGAGAGCAACATAGGGCAGAAGGTCAAGGTGGCGGGCTGGCTGTCCGGAATACGCGACCTCGGCGCCGTCGTTTTCTTCGTGCTCCGCGACTTTTTCGGTATGACTCAGGGCGTGGCTTCGGACGAGGCGACCAAGGCGCTCGTGCGCTCCATTCCCCGCGAATCGACGGTCTCCGTCGAGGGCGAAGTGGTCAGGAGAAGTTCTCCCAACCCCGATATGCCCACGGGTATGATTGAAATCGTGCCCTCGGCAATCGAGGTGCTGGGCAGGTGCTACGAGCAGCTGCCTTTCGAGGTGGCGGCGTCCGTGCAATCCCGCGAGGACACCCGCCTGCGTTACCGTTTCCTCGACCTGCGCAATCCCGAGGTCAAGGAGAAAATCGTCTTCCGCGCAAAGGTCGTCAGCTGGCTGCGCAACAAGATGACGGAAATGGGCTTCCTCGAAATCACCACCCCCATTCTCACGGGCTCGTCCCCCGAGGGCGCGCGCGATTTCATCGTGCCGTCGAGACTGCACCCCGGCAAATTCTACGCGTTGCCGCAAGCCCCGCAACAGTACAAGCAACTGCTTATGACCTCGGGCTTCGACAGATATTTCCAGATTGCCCCCTGTTTCCGCGACGAGGATGCGAGGGCGGACAGAAGCCCCGGCGAATTCTATCAGCTGGACACCGAGATGTGCTTCGCGGGTCAGGAAGATGTCTTCGCGGTCATGGAAGAAGTGCTGACGGGGGTCTTCACCGCATTCAGCGACAAGAAGGTGGACAAGGGGCCCTACCGCAGGATAAGTTACCGCGACGCAATGCGCGATTACGGCACCGACAAGCCCGACCTCAGGAACCCGCTCATCATCAAGGACATCACGGACATCATGACGGGCGCCGCGCCTTTCTTCACCGAGGATAAGACCGTCAAAGCCGTCGCAGTCGAGAAATTCTCCGAGACGAGAAAGTTTATCGACGCGCTCACCGAAAAGGTCAAGTTAAACGGCGCCGAAAATATGTACTGGTTCCGTCTCGACGACAACGGCGCGCCCGTGGGCGGCATTTCCAAGTTCGTCGGAGACCGTCTCGACGCCCTCAAAGAGAGACTGGGGATCGGCGCGGGGTCGTTCGTCGCAATCGTCGCCGAGAAGAGCGGCGCCGACAAGCAGGCGGGATTCGTGCGCACCGAACTGGGCGTGGGTCTCGACCTCCTCGAAAAGGACGCCTACCGTTTCTGCTGGATTGTCGACTTCCCGATGTACGAATACGACGACGAGGGCAACCTCACCTTCTGTCACAATCCGTTCAGTATGCCGCAGGGCGGTCTCGAAGCGCTGGAGACCATGAATCCGCTCGACATTCTCGCCTATCAGTACGACAGCGTCGTCAACGGTGTGGAACTGTCCTCCGGCGCGGTGAGAAACCACGAGCCCGCCATTATGGAAAAGGCGTTTGAAATCGTCGGATACGGAAAAGATGTCATCGAGAAGAAGTTCTCCGCGCTGTACAACGCGTTCAAGTTCGGCGCGCCGCCGCACGCGGGTATCGCTCCCGGCGTGGACAGAATCGTCATGCTGTTACTCGGCGAGCCCAACATCCGCGAGGTCATAGCCTTCCCGATGGACCGCAACGCCCGCGACCTGCTCATGGGCGCGCCGTCCGAGGTGACGGACAGGCAGCTTGCCGATGTGCACATCAAGCTCGACCTTCCCCCCGAAGGCGACAAAAAATGAAAAGAGCCGCCGAGGCGGCAGAGTGTTGCAAAACGCAGCGTCATAAAATATAATTCATTTACCGACCGCTACGCGGAGCGCACGCGAGGCGCACGAGGGAGCGTCGGCAGGAGACAGATATGAACAAAAAGAAGATTTGCGCCGTGGCGGTTGCGGTCGTCGTGCTGATTGCCGCGATATTCGTCCTCACCGCTTGCAATAAATACAAGTGGGATTCCATCGGCGCGGGCGACAGCGCGGGCACCGTCGTGTCCAACGGCGGCTATTATGTCGAGCAGGGCGGCTATGCCTATTTCATCAACGGTTATGTCGGCGACAACGACGCCAACGACTGGGGCACCCCCTACAAGCAGAGCATTATGCGCGCCGAACTCAACGCCGACGGCACCGTCAACAACGCCACCGCAAAAGTCGTCGTGCCCAAGAGCATTTACAATCAGAGCACGAGCGGCGGATTTGCCATTTACGGCGACTGGATTTATTACGCCACGCCCAACAACGACGAGGACACCACGGGTACGGCGTCCACCACGCACACCGACTTTATGCGCACCAAGACCGACGGCAGCGTCACGCAGCTCATCGGCACCATAAATTCGCGTTCTTCCAACTATCTCTTCACCCCCACCCGCGTGCTGTTCTCCACGGACAGCAACGCCACCGTCTATTACTTCGACTTCTCAGGGATGAAGGAAAACAAGAGCCTCAGCAACCGCAAGGGCGTCACCGAGGGCGTGCTCATCGAAAACGCCACCAGCGTCGTGTGGGGCTACGACCTCTCCCGTGAAGCGGGTGCGGGCGCGCAGGTGTCCGATTATATCTTCTACACCGAGAAACTCACCGACGACAGCAACAGTTACGAGTTCTACAACAAACTGTGCTGCGTGCGTTACGACGGCAGCGACCGCCGCGTGCTTCTCGACAACACCTCTTTCCTCGCAGAGGGCGACAACTATCTCAACACCCCCGAGAAGGTGTTCAACTTCACGCTGTCCAAACTCTTTTACGAAAGCGACAACGAAGTTACGCTGTACTACACCAAGAGCGTGGAAATCAACGGCTCGGCCACTTCCGTGGGGCTTTACCTCAACACCTTCACTCTTGACGGCGGACTCGGTGCGGCGGGCGAAAAGAAACTGACCGAGAATTCTTCCACCACATTCTTCCCGATGGGCAAGGCTGAGGGGATTCTGCTGCAAAGCAACTCCAAGTATTATCTCGTGACCGGCACGGGCGCGGACGACATCAAGCTGTCCGACGGCCGCGTGGTCATCGGCGCGTCGTCCACCGTGCAGGCGGTCATCGACGGATATGTGTATTACACCGACGCCAACGCGCTTTACCGCATAAATCTCGACGCGGCGGCGACGGGCGGCAGCCCCAACGCCGAGCGTATTATCGCGGCGGGCGTCAAGACCGACTGGCTGGCGCTCGAGTTCGTCGACAAGGGCGACAACGCGTTGCTCTTCTACTTCGACACGGAGGAGTACACCTACACCTCGTATGTCGTGCTCACCGCATTTGAAGGCGAAGAACTCACCCCCGTTATGATAGGGGATATGACGCAGGCGGACAAGGACGCCAAAGCCGAAGAGGACGCCGAGGAATAATCAGGCTGTCCCCGCGATGAAAGCGGAAAGCCGCCCGCGTTGCGGACGGCTTTTTCAAAACAAAGACGCAAGGCAGGCCGCGACGGACAATGCGTCGCGAAACGCCCGCGGTGCGGGCGGAAACGGAGGACGGATGGCAACGGTATTCGTGACGGGAGGAAGCAGGGGAATAGGAGCGGCGGTTGTGCGCGCTCTCGCTCCGCGCGGCAATGTGGCGTTCACCTACAACGCGTCGGAGGACGCCGCGCTGGCTCTCGAGGGCGAACTCGCCGCGTACGGCGGGGTGAAAGCTTTCCGTTGCGATGTGCGCGACGCGCGCTCGGTCGCCGAAACGGCGGCGGCGGTGCGCGCCCGTTTCGGAGCGCCCGAAGCCGTCGTCAACTGCGCGGGCGTGTCGCTCAAGAAACTTTTTCAGGACACTTCGGAAGAGGACTGGCGCGAGGTCTTTGCCGTCAACTGCGACGGCGCATACCGCGTCAGTCGCGCGTTTTTGCCCGATATGCTGACCAGGAAACACGGCGCAATCGTCAATGTTTCGTCGGTGTGGGGGGAATCTGGAGCCAGTCTCGAGGTGGCTTATTCGGCGTCCAAAGCCGCTCTCGAAGGAATGACCCGCGCGCTTGCAAAAGAGGTCGCGCTCTCGGGCGTGCGCGTGAACGCCGTCGCACCCGGAGCCGTGGACACCGATATGATGAAATCGTATTCGGCGGAGGAAATCGCGCTCGTCGAGGGAGACATACCCTTCGGGCGACTGGCGTCCCCCGACGAAATCGCCGCCGCTGTCCTTTTCCTTCTCGACAACGGCTACATCACGGGACAGACTCTCACCGTGGACGGGGGATTCACCCTATAGGAGGAGTATGGAAGACAATGTCTTGACCGACGGCACCGGCGCAGGCGGCGAAAAGTCGCTGGTCTCGGACGAAAACAGAAATTCCGCCGAAGATTACTGCCGTACGCTCACGGCGGGACTTTCGGACTTCCGCGGCAGACTTGCCGCAACCCGCGCCGAAAAGGAGTGCGCAAGATTTCTCCGCGACGAAGCGGGCGGCGTCGCCACCACGCGACTGGAAGCCTTCAAGGCTTCGCCTCTCGCGGGCAGGACGGCAAGCGCGCTTATGGCGGTGGCGTATTTCCTCGCGCTCGTCGTGTTCTTCGTGTCCTTTGCAGGCGACCGCGCCGCAGGCATAGGTCTGACCGCGCTCGCCCTCGGCGTGCTGGCGGCGGGAATGACGGTGACGGGCGGCGTCTTCCTCGGCGCGCGCAGACTGTGCGCCGTTTTGCCGGGCAGAGTGGCGTACAATGTTTTCAGCGAAAGTTTTCCTTCCCGCAAACAGGAGAAGGGCAAAATTCTCGTCGTCGCCGCAACGCACAGCAGTGCGCCCGGCTCGTATTTCGCCAACTTCGCCGCCGTGCGCAAGGCGGTGTTCGTGGCGGTGCCCGTTTCGCTTGCGCTTTTCGTGCTGATGTGCATCCTCAAAATGGTGCTGGGCACCGAGACCGTGGCGACTGTTGTGGTGTTCGCCATATTCCCGTTCATATTCGCCGCGGCGGGCATTGCCGCGCTGGCGTTGCACTTTTCCTTCTCTCCGCGCCACGCGCGCGAGAACAACGACGCGGGAGTGGCGGCGGCGCTGTGCACCTACCGCTATTTCATCGCCCACCCCGAACTTCTTCCCGAAAACACGCGAGTGTGCTTTGCCTGCTTCGGCGCGGAATACGCCGCGCACGCGGGCTCGCGCTCATTCGCGGCGGCGCACCCCGAAATCGCGGGCGGCAGGGCAATCGTGTTCGGCGACATAACGAGCGAAGCGTTCCGATTCGTGCGCAAGGACGCGCTCAGAGACAAAGTCTTTTCGCGCACGGCGGTCACTTCCGCCGAGAGGGCGTCGGCAAGGTGCGGCATACGGTGCGATGCCGTGCCCGCGGACGACGGCATAAAAAGCAAACTGAACGCCTTGCACGGTTACGCCGCGGAAGCGCTGGCGGGAGCGGGGTGCGATGTGTTTATGCTGACGGCAAAAGATTACTCTTCGGAAGGCACCGCGGCGCAGTCCGCGCCCGTTGACCTTGCGGTGAAAGCGTACGAGTTCGCCGTGAACGCAATGGCAAAGACAGCGGAGGGAGACAATGGAGACAAGGAATGACGACGGCGTCGCAGCCGCCGCGGAGGACGGCAAGGGTCTGGCGTCCGCAGAGGATACGGCGCGTGAAGAGCGCGTGTGCGAAGCCGCGACGGACGGACTGACGGACGGTGCGGAAGTCGCCGACGGCGACGGAAACGCCGCCGTCGGAGCGGACGAAGAGAAGCGCTCCGAAATCCCTGACGCGGAAGGAACGCCTGTTGTCGCCGCGGTCGGAGATTGCCGCGCGGTCGGGCAGGAAAGTGTCGAAAACGACATTTTATCCGAACAAAACGGCGGTTCAACCGTACAAACGGGTTGGAAAAGGTTTTTAGTTTTGCTGAAGAAATTCTGCAAAAGGTATTTCATAGACGCGTTTACGGGCATGGCGCAAGGGTTGTTCTGCACCCTCATCGCGGGCACCATTCTCGGGCAGATAGGCAGCTGGATACAGGCGGCGGGCACCGACGCGGGTCTGGCTGTCGGCGGCGCGGTGGTGGCTGTCGCCAACATCGCAAAAATGCTTATGGGCGCGGGCATAGGCGTGGGCATTGCTCACGCGCTCAAAGCCCCGAAGCTGGTTATGTTCACCGCGGCGGTGGCGGGGCTCGTCGGCGCTTTTGCCGATTCCGTCGCCGGCGGGGTGACGGGCGGCTTCGTGTCCTCGGATGTCGCCACGGTGCTCGCGGGCATAAAACCCGCCGCGCCCGGCAACCCCATAGGCTCCTATGTCGTCGCCGTGCTGGCGATAGAACTGGGCAGACTCGTGGCGGGCAAGACCAAGGTCGACATAGTCGTCGTGCCGCTGGTCATGTTCGTGGTGTGTCTGTTCGCCGTGTGGGCGGCGTGGCCTTTCATACAGCTCGTCAACCTCATCGGAGAGGGCATAGCGCTTGCCACCATGGCGACTCCCGCCGTCATGGGTATCGTTATTGCCGTCGTCATGGGCATACTGCTCACCCTGCCCACCTCCTCGGCGGCGATATGGCTCGCGGTGGCGACGCCCGTCGTCACGGCGTATGCGGCGGGCACGGTCGCGTTCGAGACCTACGACGCCATGCTGCTCGCGGGCGGCGCGGCAATGGTGGGGTGCTCGGCGCACATGGTGGGATTTGCCGTGCAGTCCTTCCGCGAAAACAAATGGGGAGGTCTGATTGCGCAGGGCATAGGCACAAGTATGTTGCAGATACCCAACCTCATGCGACATCCCCGCATACTCATTCCGCCCGTGGTTGCGAGCGCGGTGGTCGGACCTCTGTCCACCTGCGTTTTCCGGATGCGTTGCAACGCCGTCGGCGGCGGTATGGGCACCTCGGGACTGGTGGGCGTTTTCGGCGCGATAGACGCCTCGGCGGGCGTCATACCCGATTGGCAACTGGCTCTCGGCATTGTCGTGTGCTGTTTCGTGCTCCCCGCCGCGATATGTCTCGGGCTGTCCGAGCTCATGCGCAAATTCGGCTTTATAAAATACGGCGACCAGTCGCTCGAACTGTAAAGGTCGGAGGACAATCGGGCGGAGAGGAAGACAACGGTCGCGGCGGTCGGCGACGCGTGGCTCATTGCCGAGCGCGTTGCACACCCCATATAAAAACAAAAGAAAATCGCGCGGATTGCCGCGCGATTTTCAGGTCGGAGGTATATCGGAGTTCGACGCGCGCTTGCAAGCGCGCGGGGCGCGGGCTGCGCGCTTATGCGCCTTCGAGCAACATCTTGTCGGCGACGAGGGCTATGAATTCGCCGTTGGTCGGCTTTTCGTTCGCCGAGTAAATTCTCATTCCGAAAATCTGGTTGATGTTCTCTATCTTGCCTCTGTTCCACGCCACTTCGATTGCGTGGCGTATGGCGCGTTCCACCTTGGACGGCGTGGTGTTGAACACCTCGGCAATGGAGGGATAAAGGCGTTTGGTTATGGAATTGATGATTTCGGGGTCGGCGACGGTGATTTTGATTGCCTCGCGCAGGAACTGATAACCCTTGATGTGCGCGGGGATTCCCACGGATATGAACAGGTTGGCGATTTTCTCGTCGAGGGAACGACTGCGCCTTGCGCCGCGCGCGGCGGTCACGGGAGAGGACGGAGCGGGCGCCGCCACGGCGACGGGCGCGGGCGCCGTTTCTTCGGCGGAAAAGTCGTCCATTGTCTTGAGCAACACATCGAAGTTGAAGGGTTTTGCGAGAAAATACGCCGCGCCGTAACGGAAGGCTTTCTGCACGAAGGCGTCGGTGCCGAGCTGCGACATCATAATCACCGTCGTTTTCTGGGTTTTGACGGAGGAGAGCACGCCGAAGCCGTCGATTTCGGGCATAACGATGTCCAGAAGAAGAAAGTCGGGCGTTATGTTTTCGAGAAGGGAGAGGGCTTCCGCCCCGTTTGCCGCAACGCCCGCCACTTCGTAATCGGGTTGCGCGCCGATGAATTCTTTCAGACTGCGTGTAAGCGCCGTATTGTCGTCGGCAATGATAACGGTTTTTTTCATCTTGTCCTCCGAAGATTTTGTATTTCGATTTTAACACGCGCGAAAATCGTGCTCCGTGCCGTAAGGTGACGCAATCGGGGCGATTTTGTCGAATATTCTGCTTTTGTGTCTATACATTGTTCGCGGACGGGTTTTCGCCGCGGGAAATGTCGGTTCGGTGTCGCAAAGGGGCGCATTTTCCCGTCGGGAAACGGACGACGGAGGAGGTGCGGGGCGCACCCGCGACGCGCAGTCAATATACAAAAAAGAAGACCGCGCGCAAAACGAAATTTTCAAAAATTTTTCAATTAGGCATATTTTGTTTTTCGGATATAACGGAGCACAATATGTCGTGGGAGAGTGCAAAAAAGTTTTGCCGCCGTCGGCGCGCCGAAAACTTTCGGAGGGCAAAAAGCGCGCGTTTTACAAAAAAGGGTTTACAACTTGCGCGCGCGTAAATATAATATATGAAAAATCCGATTGTGGCGAGGTGTGCTGCTGATGGGTAAGTATAAAAAGTGTCCGCGTTGCGAACTCAACTGGATAACTTCCGACGCCGATTTGTGCGAGGTATGCAAGGCGGAGCTCGGCAAGGCGAGTTCCATTAGTCTCATCGAAGAGGAAGAAGAGGACAGCCTTTACGAGAGCGAAAGGGTTTGCCCCGTGTGCAAGGTCAACTATCTTTCCGACGGCGAGGATGTGTGCGCGGCATGCAAGGCTTCGCAGTACGGCAAGAAAGCCGACAAAGCCGAAGAGGACGACAACTGGGAACAGTATGTCGACGACGACGCCGACTCCGTGGTGGACGACGACGACAGCAACGAGATTTCGTTGTCGATGTTGCAGGAAGAGGAGGAGGACGACGAGGACGACGAGGACGAGAGCCTGTCCGACGAGCCCGACGATTTCGACGAATCCATTCCCGATTTCGACGAGGGCGACTACGACGAGGACGAAGAAGAGGGCGACGAGGACGACGACATCTGAGCGACCCGCGCTTTAGGAGCAATTATGGAAAAGGACAACAAATTCGTGCAGGAAATCGCCGACATGACGGAGGATTTCCCGCGCTGGTACACCGATGTCATTCTGAAGACCGAACTTGTCGACTACGGTCCCGTCAAGGGCACTATGGTCATCCGTCCCTACGGATACGAAATCTGGGAGCACATTCAGGAAGCACTCAACAAGCGGTTTAAGGAGACGGGGCACAAGAACGCGTATTTCCCGATGTTCATTCCGCTCAGCTACCTCATGAAAGAAGCCGAGCATGTCGAGGGTTTCGCGCCCGAAGTCGCGCTCGTCACCCATGTCGGCAACACCGAACTCGAAGAAAAACTCGTCGTGCGCCCCACTTCGGAGACCATTATCTGCGATATGTACTCCAAATGGGTGCAGAGTTACCGCGACCTGCCCCTGCTCATCAACCAGTGGGCGAATGTCGTCCGTTGGGAAAAGACCACCCGTCCTTTCCTGCGCACGAGCGAATTCCTCTGGCAGGAAGGGCACACTCTCCACACCACCGAGGAAGAAGCCCGCGGCGAAGCGCTCAAAATGCTGGAAGTCTATCGCGAATTTATGCGCAATGTGCTTGCAATCGAGGTGCTCACGGGCATAAAGACGGAAAAGGAAAAATTCGCGGGAGCGGTGGAGACCTATTCCATGGAAGCCATGATGCTCGACGGCAAATCCCTGCAATCGGGCACGACCCATTTCCTCGGCAAGAATTTCGCGTCGGCTTTCGAAATCAAATATCTCGACCGTGACGGCCAGATCAAGAATCCTTATCAGACCAGCTGGGGAGTAAGCACCCGCCTTATCGGCGCGCTCATCATGGCGCACGGCGACCAGCGCGGGCTCAAACTCCCGCCGCGCGTCGCGCCCGTGCAGGTGGTCGTCATTCCCGTCGCCGCCCACAAGGCGGGCGTCACCGAAAAGGCGACCGAAGTCGCCGACACCCTCCGCAAAGCGGGTCTCAGGGTAGAACTCGACGACAGAGATCAGTCCGTGGGCTGGAAGTTCAACGAATGGGAGATGAAAGGCGCGCCCCTGCGCCTCGAGATAGGCCCTCGCGACATCGAAAATGGCGTCGCCGCCTATTCCCGCCGCGACACTCACGAGAAAGGCACGATCAAACTCGCAGACCTTGCGGCGGAAGTTCCCGCGCTCCTCGACGACATTCACGAGACGATGTACCGTCAGTCGCACGACTTCCTGCACTCCCATGTCACGGTGTGCCACGATATGAAAGAATTCAACGCCGCCCTCGACAACAAGAATTTCGTCAAGGCGATGTGGTGCGGTTGCCGCGAATGCGAAGACGCAATCAAAGCCGAGACCGCGGCAAGCGCGCGCGTTATGCCCTTCGACCAGACCCCCGTCGGCGACAAATGCGTCTATTGCGGCAAGCCCGCGACCAAGACGGTATATTTCGCGAAGAGTTATTGAGCGGCAGACAGCCCAAAACAAACAAAACAACCAAAAACGGCGTTTACAACGCCGTTTTTGTTATTTCATATCGGAGTTTTGTTGACAAACGGAGCTTGTCCGACCGTCAGTCCTCTTCTTTTGCCGCGGCTATTTCCTCATCCGTCCAGCCGTCGCGGTTTTGCTCCTGAGAGGCTTCCTTTTCGGTGTTGAAAACGAAGTTGTCGCCGTCGGTCACGGTGAGCACGATGTTGCCGTTGTTGTCCGTGCGGTATATTGTCATATCCTGCGCAATCAGTCTGTCGAGGGTGTTTTGACGGGGGTGATGATGAGAGTTGCCTTCTCCGCAGGAGATTACCGCATATTCGCAATCGACAGCGTTGAGGAACACGTCGAGAGAGGATGACTCGCTGCCGTGGTGGGCAACTTTCAGGACGTCGCAGTCAATCTTGCCTATCCGTTCGGCAATTATCGGTTCGTTGATTTCATTGCTGTCGCCAGTAAACACCAGACGGAAATCGTTGTATTCGAGTATCCCGACGGGCGAGACTGCGTTTTTGTCTTTCGCATCGCTAAGGTCTGTAGTATCGTAATATTCCTGAGTCGGGCAGTAGAAGGTTAAACGATACGTTGCGTCTTTGTCGGGATTGGTCGGCTCTTGCAATCCGTTGTCTGTTATTACAATGGAATTTGTGTTTTCGTCCGAATCTACGTTAATGTATATGTTACAGTCGGGTTCGGACAAGGCGGCGATGAAGAATTCGGCATAGGCATTGGTGTCTATTCCGTCCTCGTCGTCGAACATTGCGAGTTTGGTGGCGTCCAAACGCTCTATTTGCGCCTGAAGTTCTGCCGAAGC
>CALVTH010000015.1 GCA_944360115.1 uncultured Clostridia bacterium | reverse complement strand
AAACGCCCCGCGAAACCGCGGGGCGTTCTGCGACATAATCGCACAAATCGGAGTTTACAGCAATTTTTTGGCGAAACAAACTATGGTTTTCGCTTCTCTGAAGCCGCTCTCGCGGTGGAAACGCAGACTGCCCGCGTTGTCGGTCTCGCAGTCGCTGGCGAATTCCTTGCAGCCTTTGAGCCGCGCCCACTTCTCGCACTCTCCGAGCAACTCGCTGCCGTGATTGTGACGGCGGTATTCCTTCCTGATATAGATGCCTTCCAGATACCCGACGGGCGATGTGGTGGTGCCCTCGACATAGTCGTGGCGCAACTGGCACAGCGCAAACCCTATGGGACCGCCCTCGTGATAGCAGATGAAAAACGCGGAGTCGCTGTCGCCCGTCAACTGGCGCGCGAATATCTCTTCGATTTCGTCGGCGGAGCGCTCCGGCCACAAGGCGGAAGCGAATTCCGCAAGCACTCTGACATCGTCTGTCGTCGCTTTGCAAATCATATTCTCTCCTTCGGCACCCGGCGCACCGCAGACGCAAACGCGCCCGAAAACGGCGGCGGACGGTCCGTTGCACAAATAAATTACATAAATTTTACCACGCCGTCGCCCCGCTTGTAAACCCCGGCTTTTGCCGCGGTCTGCCGCGCGTTCTCCCTCCACACCCGAGCAAGCGCGCTGTTTGCCGCCGCACTCCGCGCTGCCCCGACCGAGGGCAAGCGCCGCCCCGCCGAGGAAGTGCGCGGCGCCCGCCGCTCCGCCGCACTTTCTCCGATTGTCCGCCGATTTGCTTTCCGCAATCCGTTGACCGCCCTCCCTCGCCGTGCTATAATGACCGCGTGAGGGAGTAGTCGGCGGTTTCCCCCGTGATAAGTCAACAGGTTTGCCTTCGGGCATGGCTTATATTAAATGGCAAGACTCACACACTTCGGGTGTGTGGGTCTTTTTGTTTGCACCGCCGCGCGTAATGCGCGTTAAGCGTTCCCGCGCTGACGGCACAGCCGCACGAAAACGCACGCGCACCCGAAACAGCACTCGCGGATGTTCCCGCAAGTGCTGTAAAAGAGCGCAAATAAAAGAAAGAGAGAAGCAAAGAGAGAAAGCGAAATGAGTATCTGGGAAATTCTGGTCGTTGCCGTAAGCCTTGCCGCCGACGCCTTTGCCGTCGCCGTCGTGCGCGGCGTTGAACTCAGGCGTTTCGACGGAATCAAAGCCTGTGTCATCGCGGCGTTTTTCGGCGGGTTTCAGTTCCTCATGCCCGTCATCGGCTGGGCGGCGGCAAGCACTTTCGAGAATTACATAACGGAATGGGACCATTGGATAGCCTTTGCCCTGCTCGTGTTCCTGGGCGGCAAAATGGTGTACGAAAGCCTGACGGAAGGCGACGAAACCTTCCTTTCCGCGCCCGAGCCTTTCAGGGTGCGCACCCTCGTGGTGTCGGCAATCGCCACCAGCATAGACGCCCTCGCCGTCGGCATAACCTTCGCCTTTCTGTCGGTCGATATATGGCAGGCTTCGAGCGTAATCGGCGCGGTGACCTTCGTGCTTTCCGTCCTCGGCGTGTTGATAGGCGCAAAGGTGGGCGGTCGTTTCAAGAGCGGAGCGGAAACGGCGGGCGGACTGCTTCTGATATTCCTCGGCGTCAAAATTCTCCTCGAACACCTCGGCGTGCTCGCGCTGTAACCGCGGTATTGCGCCGCATTTGCTCCACGCCCGCCCCTCCGATTCGTTTTTGCGGGCAAAATCCGTCATCGCGCCGCACGCTTCGGTGCAAAACGCGGCAAGATGTGTTATCATGACTGCGAGGTGACCATGAACGCTCTGACTCTCGTGCACGAGACCGTAAGCAAATTCGTAAAACGCGGCGACTTCGTCATCGACGCCACCGCGGGGAGAGGTTACGACACCGCCTTTCTCGCTTGGCTTGTTGGCGAGGAAGGGAGAGTGCTCGCCTTCGACATACAGCGCGAAGCCGTGGAAAGCACGCGCGCGTTGCTCGCCGCCCGCGGGCTTGCGAACGCCGAAGTCGTGCTGACCTCGCACGCCGAGATGGCCTCTTACGCCGCGCCCGAGACGGCGGCGTGCATACTGTTCAATCTCGGCTATCTGCCCTCGGGCGACCACAGCATATACACCCGCGCCGCCTCCACGAAGGCCGCCGTGCTGGCGGGGCTGGACATACTGAAAAAAGGCGGACTGATGTGCGTGACGGTGTACAGCGGCGGCGACAGCGGCTACGAGGAACGCGACGAACTCCTGCCCTTTTTCGCCACTCTGGACGACGGGAAATATCAGGTGTTGCAGGTGACCTTTGCCAACTGGAAGAAAGACCCGCCGTTGCCCGTTTTCATTTACAAACTGCCCTGAACGCCCCCGCGCGCTCTTCACCGCGCTCCCTTCCCGTCCTCTTTGCGGATTGCATAAACTAACACAAAGCGGCGTTTACGGCGCGAAAATGAGATATGAACATCTTATTACAGCACAATAAAGCCCGCCCCCTTTCGGGAGCGGGCTTTCTTTGCGGATGTGGCGTCGGCGGATGTGGCGTTGTGCACGGGCGCGCCGTATTTGCCGTGTCGGCGGTACGCCGCGTTTGCCGTGCGGTGCGTTTACGCCTGCGTCACTTGACCTTGACGGTGAATTCGCCGTCCGACGCGCCCACCTCTATGGTGTCGCCCGCCTGCAGGTCCTTCTCTATCATCGTCCTTGCAATCAGCGTTTCGATTTTGCTCTGAATATAACGCTTGAGCGGTCTTGCGCCGTAGACGGGGTCGTAGCCGTTTTCTATGGCGAGGTCCTTCGCCGCGGGTGTGATAACCAGCCCCAGTTGTTTGTCTTTGAGCCTGTCGGCAAGCGACTTGACGAGCAGGTCTATAATCGCCGTGATGTCCTTCTTGGTGAGGGGCTTGTAGTAGACGATTTCATCCAGTCGGTTGAGGAACTCGGGGCGGAAACTCTGCTTGAGCATCTGTGAGACCTGTTCCTTCGCCGCTTCGGATATGTTGCCGTCGGCGTCGATGCCGTCGAGCAGATAGGACGAGCCCAGGTTGGAGGTCAGTATGATTATGGTGTTCTTGAAGTCCACCGTCCTGCCCTGCGAATCGGTTATTCTGCCGTCGTCGAGCACCTGAAGCAGTATGTTGAACACATCGGGATGCGCCTTTTCGATTTCGTCGAACAGCACGACGGAATAGGGTTTTCTGCGGACGGCTTCGGTGAGCTGACCGCCCTCGTCGTAGCCGACATATCCCGGAGGCGCGCCGATGAGCCTCGACACCGAGAATTTCTCCATATACTCCGTCATGTCTATGCGGACGAGATTGTGCTCGTCGTCGAACAGGCTTTCGGCAAGAGCCTTTGCGAGTTCCGTCTTGCCCACGCCCGTGGGACCGAGGAAGAGGAAAGAGCCAATGGGACGGTTGGGGTCGGCAATGCCCGCGCGGGAACGGATGATTGCTTCGGTGACCTTGGTCACGGCCTCGTCCTGTCCTATCACCCGCTTGTGCAGGATGTCGTCGAGGTGCAGAATCTTCTCGCGCTCGCCTTCCATGAGTTTGGCAATGGGTATGCCCGTCCAACGCGCCACCACCCGCGCGATTTCCTCGTCGGTGACGGTGTCGCGCAGCAGCGTGCGCTTCTTGCCGCTCTCGCCCTCTTTCTGGGCTTCTTCGAGTTTGCGTTGCAGCTCGGGCAAACGACTGTATTTGAGTTTTGCCGCCAGCTCGTAATTACCCACGCGCTGAGCCGCCTCGATTTCGCCGTTGACCTTCTCGATTTCGGCTTTGGTGTCGGACACGATGTGTATGCTGGCTTTCTCGCTCTCCCACTGCGCTTTCATGGCGTCGAAATCGGCGCGCGCGTCGGCAAGTTCCTTGCGGAGCGCTTCCAGCCGTTCCTTGGACAGGTTGTCCGTCTCCTTCTTGAGCGCCATTTCCTCGATTTCCAGCTGCATTATGCGGCGGGCGATGTCGTCCATTTCCGCGGGCATGGAATCTATTTCCGTGCGTATGGTGGCGCAGGCTTCGTCCACAAGGTCGATTGCCTTGTCGGGCAGGAACCTGTCGGAGATGTAACGGTGCGAAAGCGTTGCCGCCGCAATCAGCGCGCCGTCGTGAATCTGCACGCCGTGATACACCTCGTATCTCTCCTTGAGTCCGCGGAGAATGGAAATGGTGTCCTCGACGGTGGGCTCGTCAATCATAACGGGCTGGAATCTGCGCTCCAGCGCGGCGTCCTTCTCGATGTATTTCCTGTATTCGTCGAGCGTGGTCGCGCCTATGCAATGCAATTCGCCGCGCGCAAGCATGGGCTTGAGCAGGTTGCCCGCGTCCATTGCGCCGTCGGTCTTGCCCGCCCCGACTATGGTGTGGAGTTCGTCGATGAAAAGAATGATTTTGCCGTCGCTCTTTTTGATTTCGTTGAGAACCGCCTTCAGCCTCTCCTCGAACTCGCCGCGGAATTTTGCGCCCGCAATCAGCGAGCCCATATCCAGAGAGAATATGGTCTTGTCCTTGAGTCCCTCGGGCACATCGCCGCGCACTATACGCTGAGCCAGTCCCTCGGCAACGGCGGTCTTGCCCACGCCGGGCTCTCCGATGAGCACGGGATTGTTCTTGGTCTTGCGCGACAGAATCCTGATGACATTCCTTATCTCGTTGTCACGCCCGATGACGGGATCGAGCTTCTGTTGCCGCGCGCGCTCCACCAGGTCTGAGCCGTATTTGCCGAGAGCGTCGTACACATTCTCGGGCTCGTCGCTGGTCACTCTGTCGGTCTTGACTTTCTTGAGTTCGGCGACGAACTTGTCCTTGGTCAGTCCGACAGCGCGGAAAATGCGCTTCATCGGCTCGGTTGCGTGGTCGAATACGGCGAGCATAAGGTGTTCGACGGACACATATTCGTCTTTCATCCCCGCCGCCAGTTTCTCCGCCTCGGCGAAAATCTTGTCGGTGACGGGCGAAATGTAAATCTTGTCGGGCTCTCTGCCGCTGCCGCTTACTGCCGGCATTTTGCCGATTTCGCCGTCAACCTGCGCGAGAAGGTTGTCTGCGTCAACCCCCGCCCTGCCGAGCAGCATGGGCACGAGTCCCCCGTCCTGGTCGACGAGAGCGTACAACAAATGCTCCGGCATAATCTGCATATTCTGGTTTTCTATTGCTATATTCTGCGCTGCGTTCACTGCTTCGAGCGCTTTTTTGGTGAATTTCTGTGCGTTCATGGTGCCACCTCCGTCATATTATGAGCGCGCCGCCGTTGAGATAGCGGAGATATTCGTTTTCGAGGGCCTCGGTGGAAGCGAAGTTGCCCGCAAGCCACCCTTTCAGCATATCGTCGAAAGCGGCGATATACCCGCCTATTGCCGCGCCCGTCTCCTCCTCGGTGTATTCCCTGCCCGCGGGGAGCGCGAATTTGCGCGTGAATCTGCCGTTCTCCAGCCCGTACTCCAGTTGCCTTCCGCCGAAGAAATGACCGATGTAAATGCTTTCGAGCTGCATCCATATCCTGAAAAACCTCGTCATCTCCACCAGCAGGTCCGCCGCCGTCGTGCGGAAAATCACCTTGAGTTGCCCTATCGTACTCTCGGGCGTGCGGTACATCTCCACTTCGTAGCGAATCGTGGGACGGTAGTTGTAGCGGAGCGAACTCTTGAACGACATGGAAGTGCCCCCCGCGCCGAGAGTGAACATGCCGCCCACCCTGTCGCCGATGAGACTCTCCACGGCGTCGAAGATGTTGCGGATGTGCATTTCGGGCGTGACGAGAGAGACATACTCGGCAAGTATCTGATTGACGAGATTGGAACGGTTGGTCCTCTTCTCCGCGGCAAGCCTGTCCACCTCGCGGATTACATCTTCCGCAAGCATAAGACTGTACATATTCTTTTTCAAGTTTTCACCTCCGCGAATATATGTTGCGCCGGGCGGCGCTCTTTACACTCGCAATGTA
Source organism: uncultured Clostridia bacterium (assembly GCA_944360115.1). GTDB lineage: Bacteria > Bacillota > Clostridia > Christensenellales > CAG-917 > Limadaptatus. Next base: position 31,414 of record CALVTH010000015.1, on the reverse strand, counting down.
CACCCGACCCGAAGATTTGTCAACATATTTATATAAAATTCCCGACAAATTGTTGCGTGTTTTTTGTCGGGACGGCAGGCGGACAAGAAAAAATGTCTCCGCGAGGAGACATTTGTTTCCGGGTTTATTCGAGCGGCATCAACCGAATCGGAGCGGTCAGATTGAGGAAAACGCGCGCGCCGTCGCACGCGGCGGCTCGTCCCGCCGTCAATCCAACTCGAACGCGCCCGTGCAAAGGTCGTAGTATCTGCCGTGCAGTGCCATGAGTTCGGAGTGATTGCCGCGTTCGATTATTTCGCCGTGTTCGATGACGAGAATGACATCCGCGTTCCTGACGGTGGACAATCTGTGCGCGATTATGAACACCGTCCTGCCGCGCATAAGTCCGTCCATACCCTGCTCGATGAGTTCTTCGGTGCGGGTGTCTATGGAGGAGGTCGCCTCGTCGAGGATGAGCACGGGAGGATCGGCGACCGCCGCGCGCGCTATGGACAGCAGTTGCCGTTGTCCCTGCGAGAGGTTGGCGCCGTCGCCCGACAGCATTGTGTCATAGCCGTCGGGAAGGTGTCGGACGAAGGAATCGGCGTTGGCAAGGCGCGCCGCCGCTTCCACCTGTTCGTCAGTGGCGGCGAGGTTGCCGAAGCGTATGTTCTCGCGCACCGTACCCGTAAAGAGGTGCGTGTCCTGCAACACCATTCCGAGCGAACGGCGCAGGTCGTCTTTCTTTATCTTCTTGATGTTGATTTTGTCGTACCTTATCTTGCCTTCGTCTATGTCGTAAAAGCGGTTTATCAGGTTGGTTATCGTGGTCTTGCCCGCGCCCGTGGAACCGACAAGCGCCACTTTCTGCCCGGGTTTTGCCACGAGGTTGATGTTCCTCAGCACGGGTTCGCCCTCGACATAGGAGAATGTGACATTCTCGAACTCCACTTCCCCGCGCCATTTGACATAGGTGATGGTGTCGGACGCCTTATGGTAATGCTTCCACGCCCACACGCCCGTGCGCTCCTCACATTCGGTGAGATTGCCGTCCGCGTCCTCGCGGGCGTTGACGAGCGTGACATATCCCTCGTCGGTCTCGGGCTCGGCGTCGATAAGCGCAAAGATACGCTCCGCGCCCGCAAGCGCCATGAGTATGCTGTTGAACTGCTGGGACATCTGCGCAATCGGGGTGCTGAACTGACGGGAGAATTGCAGGAACGCGATGAGCACGCCTATGGTCATTCCGCCTATCCCGGACGCCGCGAACAGCGTGCCCGCAATCGCCGTCACCGCATAATTGACATAACTGAGGTTGCCAAGAATGGGCATGAGAATGTTGGCGTAGGTGTGCGCCTCGCGCGACGCCGTGCGCAGCTCGGAATTGATGTTGTCGAACGCGGCTTTTTCGGCGTCCTCGTGACAGAAAGCCTTGACGACGCGCATACCCTCGATGTGCTCCTCGACATAGCCGTCGAGCACGCTTATGGCTTTCTGCTGCCCCACGAAATGCTTGCCGCTCCTGCCGCCTATGAATTTGACGATGACGAACATTATGGCAATCATTGCGATGACGAACAGCGTGAGCAACGGGCTCATCACCAGCATGACGACGAATATACCCAGCACCGTAAGCCCGTTTGAAATGAGATACGGCACGCCGTTGGCGAGCAATTCGCGCAGGGTGTCGGCGTCGTTGGTGTAGCAACTCATAATCTCGCCGTTGGGGCGGGTGTCGAAGAATTTGATGGGCAGGCGCTCCATGTTGACGAACATCTCGTCGCGGATGTTGCGCTGTATCGCCGTCGTCATATTTACTATGAACCAGTTGTAGCAATACGACATCATGGCGGCGAATGCGTACAGCGCCGCCATGATGCCCACCATGGTCGCAAAACCGCTCACGCTCGCACCTTCCACGCCGCTGACTATGGGTTCGAGATAGTCGTCGATGACCACGGAGAGCATGAAGGTGCCGCTGACCGTCGCGCCCACATTGAGCAACAGGCACGCCGCCGCGAAAATCACTCTCCCCTTGAAAGGCTTGAAGTAGGAAAGAATACGCTTGAAAGTCGCCATGGGATGAGCGGCGGTGAACCGACCGCCTTTTCCGTAGCGCTTCTGCTGGTTTTTACCGCCGACGGGAGCCGTGGCAACGAAATTTCCTTTGTTCTTCATTGCGCTTCCTCCTCTCCGTCCGCTCCGTCTCCGCCGTCGGGCGCGGCGGGCGCCGTGCCGTTTCGTTGCGAATTGTAGACCTCGCGGTAAATTTCGTTGGTGGCTATCAACTCCCGATGCGTGCCGACGGCGTCCACCTTGCCGTCCGCCATGACGATGATTCTGTCGGCGTCCTCGACGGAACTGATACGCTGGGCGATAATGAGCACCGTGGTGTCGCGGAATTCCTCTTTCAGCCCCTTGCGTATAGCCGCGTCGGTCGCAGTGTCCACCGCCGAGGTGGAGTCGTCGAGAATCATGATTCTGGGATGTTTGAGAAGTGCGCGGGCAATGCAAAGGCGCTGTTTCTGACCGCCCGACACATTGACGCCACCCTGCCCGAGGTCGGTGTCGTATCCGTCGGGGAACGACATGACGAAGTCGTGCGCCTGCGCGGCGCGCGCGGCGTGCTCGATTTGTTCGTCGGTGGCGTCGGGATTGCCCCAGCGGAGATTTTCCTTTATGGTGCCCGAGAACAGGACATTTTTCTGCAGCACCATTCCGATAGCGTCGCGGAGGGTGTCCAGGCGGTAGTCCCTGACATCCACGCCGCCGACGCGCACGCTTCCCGCGCGCACATCGTAGAATCGCGGTATGAGCTGCACAAGCGAACTTTTTGCCGAGCCCGTGCCGCCTATGATACCTATCGTTTCGCCGGATTTTATGTGAAGGTTGATGTTTTCGAGATTGAGAATGTCGGAATTTTTGCCGTACGAGAAGTCCACGCCGTCGAAATCGATGCTTCCGTGGGCGACGGAATCGGCGGCGGGAGAGGGATTGTCCTCGATGTCGGGCTGTTCGGTCAGCACTTCGACGATGCGCCCCGCCGACGCGCGCGACATGACCAGCATGACGAACACCATTGCGACCATGGCGAGCGACATCAGAATCTGCATGATGTAACTGAGGAACGCCTGCAGCATACCGAAGCGCATATCGCCCGCGATAATCTTGTTGCCGCCGAACCACAGCACGGCGATGATGCAACCGAACGCCACGAGCTGCATGAGCGGCATGGCGATGACCAGCATTTTTTCCGCCGAGAACTGCAATTTCTGCACCACGGAACTGACTTTCTTGAACCGTTCCGTTTCGTAATCCTCGCGGACGAAGGTCTTGACCGTGCGTATTCCCGTGAGATTTTCCTGCGTGCGCTCGTTCATCTCGTCGTACTTTTTCAGCATCTTCATGAATTTGGGATAAATCACGATGACGCCGACGACCACTCCGACGATGAGTATGGGGAGCGCCACCCCGAACACCGCGGCAAGCTCGGCATTGATGGAAATCGCCATCCCGAGAGCCATAATCAGCATTGCGGGCGCGCGCACGAGCGACCTGATCACCATCATATAGGACATCTGCACATTGGTGATGTCGGTGGTGAGTCGGGTGATGAGACTTGCGGTATTGAACTTATCGAGGTTGGCAAACGAGAAATCCTGCACGCCGTAATACACCCTGCGGCGCACATTCATGGCAAAACCCGTGGACGCATGGGCTGCATATCTGCCCGACAGCGCGCCGAACACCAGCGACACGAGAGCCATGACTATCACCAGCGCGCCGCAAATGAGGATGAAATCGGTTCGCGACCCCACGGTGAACACGGGAGTCGACGACGCGCCGAGGTTGAGCGTGAAAGTGAACGAGGACAAATCCTCGTCCAGTCCCACATCGATGATCTGCGACATTATGAGGGGGATAAAGACCTCGAGGATGACCTCGATGACCACGAAAACGGCGGCGAGTACGGAAGGCACCTTGTACTCGCCCACGCACGAAACGAGGGTGCGCATAGCGCCCTTGCCGACCTTTTGCTCGGGTTGTGCTGCCGATTTTTCAGCCATATATCCCTTTTACGCGTGCCCCCGGCACGCGCGCTCCCGATGCGCAGGCGCGCGCCCAAAGCGAACGGGCGCGGAAACCGCGCCCTCGGGCAACGGCGCGACGCGCCGCCGTCCGTCGACCGATTGCAGTTATTCCCCGTCGGAAGCGCGCCCGCCGCCGTCCCCCGCACCGGCGGAGAACACCTCGGCGACAAACCGTCGCGCTTCGTCGAAGGAAGCGAACACCGGCGTTTTGCCGCCCGCGCTCACTTCGACGGGATAGTGACAAAAAGCAAGCTCGTTTGCGGCTTGCTTTTCGTCGCTGAATGTCTTGTTTTCGAACGAAACTTTACACTCCATCCGTAATCAGATGGGCAGCAGTCTGAGAATTCTGCCCCTCAGGATGATAAGAATGAGGTCGACAATCCAAAGTATGAAGCCGACGCCGATGATTCTTATGATACCTGCGAGAATCTTGCCGTCCTTGAACCTCGTAAGGAAGCCGAGAATCCACGCGGTCACGGGAATGATCGCAAGGATGATGCTTACTATGCGGGGTAAGCCGAAATAATCTTTGCCCTTTTCTTTTTTGGCCATAATATCCTCCTTGGCGGCAAATCCGCCTTTTCGTTTATTATATCACCCCGCGCCTGCGCTGTAAATACGCAAACGCGAATATGCATTGGCAATGTTGCGCGGGACGAGGCGGTCGCCTCGACCCGCAAAATCCGCGCTTGCCGCCCTTTCCCGAGCCTTATCCCACCAGCACCGGGTGACGCGCCGCCGCAGCTTCGTCGGGTCTGCCTATGGGCGTGGTGACGGGCGCGCGCTTGACCGCCGCGGGGTCGGCGTAGGCAAGCCGCACGATTTCACCGAAGGCTTCCGCCGCCCTGTCCAGCCCCTCCTTGGTCTCCGTCTCGGTAGGCTCGAACATCATGGCCTCCTCGACAATGAGTGGGAAGTAGATGGTGGGCGGATGTATGCCGCGGTCGATGAGGGCTTTGGCCACATCGTTCGCCGTGACGCCCGTGTCGTCCTTGAGTTTTTTCATTGACACGACGAACTCGTGCATACACGGACGCGAGGTGTCGATGGGATAATGCAGGCTCATCTTTTCGCGGAGATAATTGGCGTTCAGCACCGCCGTCTCCGAAGCCTGGGCAATTCCCTCGCCGCCCAGCGTAACAATATATGCAAGAGCCTTGACCAGCACGCCGAAATTGCCGTAAAAAGCCGACACCCTGCCCGCCGAGCGTTTGCCGTAATTGAAACGGAATCCCTCGTCGGTGTCCGCGATACGGGGATTGGGCAGGAAAGGCACAAGCGCCTTCTTGCACCCGACGGGTCCCGCGCCGGGACCGCCGCCGCCGTGCGGAGCGGAGAAAGTCTTGTGCAGGTTGAGATGCACGACATCGAAGCCCATATCGCCGGGGCGCACCACGCCCGCAACGGCGTTGAGGTTGGCTCCGTCGTAGTACATCAGCCCGCCCGCGTCGTGCACGATTTCGGCGATTTTCAGCACATTTTTCTCGAACAGTCCGAGCGTGCTGGGATTGGTGAGCATAAGCGCGGCGGTGTCCGCGCCGACGAGAGCGCGCAACGCGTCGAGGTCGATGTCGCCGCTTGCGTCCGTGCCCGCGTGCACCACCTCGAATCCCGCCATGACGGCGGACGCGGGATTGGTGCCGTGCGCGCTGTCGGGGATGATTACCTTGGTGCGCGCGCCGTCCCCGCGGGAAGCGTGATACGCCTTTATCAGCAACAGCCCGAGGAACTCGCCGTGAGCGCCCGCGCACGGTTGCGTGGTGAAAGCGTCCATGCCCGTAATTCCGCACAAATAAGAGTTCAGCGTGTCGATAAGCGCAAGAGAACCCTGTATTTTGTCGGCGCGCGTCAGCGGGTGCACATCGGCGAAGCCCGCGAGCGCGGCGAGTTTTTCGTGCAGTTTGGGGTTGTATTTCATAGTGCAGGAGCCCAGCGGATAGAAGCCGTCGTCCACGCCGAAAGCGCGCTTCGAGAGCGCGGTGTAATGGCGCGCCACTTCCTGCTCCGACAGTTCGGGCAGACGCAGACCGTCGCGCAACAGCCCCTCGGCAAAGATGTGTTTTTCCACCTGCGGGGCGGGCATTTCCATACCCTTGATCTCCGCCGAAGATTTCTCGAATACGGTTTTCATTTCAGCACCCTCCCCACCGTTTCGGCGACCTTGTCCATATCGGACTTGCTCACCGTTTCCGTGCAGCACCACAGTATCCTGTCGGGCGAAAGCACCAGCCCGCCGAGAATGTCCTGCCTGTCGAGGGCGCACACGATTTCGGCGGCTTTGCCTTTGACATCGGTGACGAATTCGTGGAAGAATTCGCCCTTGTGCACGCGGGGCGCGCCCGCCTCGCTCAGTTTGTCCGCCAGATAATGCGCGTTGGCGGCGCAGGTCTCCGCGACCGCGCGCAATCCCGCCGACCCCATAAGCGACAGATACACCGAAGCCGTCAGCGCGGCGTGCGCCTGATTGGAACAGATGTTGGACGACGCCTTTTCCCTGCGTATATGCTGTTCGCGCGCTTGCAGGGTGAGCACGAAAGCGCGTCTGCCCTCGGCGTCCGCGGTCTCGCCCACGATACGCCCGGGAAGTTTTCGCGTGAATTCCTTCTTCGCGGTTATGAACCCGAAAGACGGTCCGCCGAAGGACATCGGAAGCCCGAGGGGCTGTCCGTCGCCGACGGCTATGTCCGCTCCGAGTTCCGCAGGCGTCCTGAACAACGCCAGCGAAACGGGATTGCAACCCACGACGAGTTTGCCGCCCGCGATGTGCACCGCGTCCGCCACCGCCGTGACATCCTCGACCAGACCGAAATAATTGGGCGATTCCATATACACGGCGTCGGCTTCGCCCTCGTAGGGCACGGCTTTGCCGCCCGACGACGGCAGCACTACCACCTTGACTCCGCGGGCGCGGGCGTAGGTCGCCACCGTTTCCAGCGTGTCGGGGTTGACATTGTCGTACACGCCTATCGTGCGCGTCTTGCCCAGGCACATAAGACAGGCTTCCGCCGCCGCCGTCGCCCCCGAATAGTGTGAAGCGTTGGAGACATCCATACCCGTAAGCGAGCACATCATCGTCTGATACTCGAACATCGCCTGCAATATGCCCTGCGAAATCTCGGGCTGATAGGGAGTGTACGCCGTCAGAAATTCCTCACGGCCGACGATTGCGCCCACCGCCGCGGGGATATAGTGGCGGTAACATCCCGCCCCCAGGAACACGCTCTTGTAAACTTTGTTGCGCGCGGCAAAGGAGGAGACCAGTTCTTCCGTCTCTTTCTGAGTCCTGCCCTGCGACAGGCGGACTTTGAGCCGTCCTAGTTCGGCGGGAATGTCGGCGAACAGTTCGCGCACCGACCCCACCCCGAGAACGGACAACATCTCCTCTCTTTCCTTGTCGGTAAGGGAAATGTAGTCGGACATAATCACCCCAGAAATTCTTTGTATTCCTCTTCGGTCATAAGCCCCGCCGCCGCGGACGAAGGCTCGACGGCGAATATCCATGCGTCGCCGTCCTCGGACAGCAGCTCGGGAGCGTCCTCGAGCGCGGTATTGACCGCTGTCACGGTGCCGTCCACGGGGGAATTGACCTCGGCAACGGCTTTCACCGACTCGATTTCGCAAGCGGGTTGTCCCGCCGACACCGCCGCACCCGTCTCGGGCAACTGCACGAACACTATCTCGCCCAGTTCCTGCGCCGCGTGCCTGCTTATGCCGACATAGGCAACGCCGTCCTTAATCTCCAGCCACTCGTGAGTTTCGCTGTATTTTTTCATACCTTCTCCTTATCGTTTCGCGCCTTTCGGCGATTGATTGCGTTTTGTTTTCCCTGCCGCGCGGGTTGTCTCCCCTTGCTCTCGGGTTGTCCCCCCCCGTTGCGGTCGGTATGCCCTCTGCGGTCGGGGCGCTCCCTCGTGAAAGTTCGGGCTGTCGTCCCTGCCGTTCGGTTATTTCTCCTTGTCGGGGCGGGTGTAGAAAGGCAACGGCACCGTCGCAAGCGCCACCCTGCGCCCCCTGACATCGGCTTCGAGGGAACGGTCGGCGAAATCGCGACGCACTCTCAGCATTGCTATGCCGCACCCGAGCGTGGGCGAGAAAGTCCCCGATGTGGACTGCCCCACCAGTTCGTTGCCGCAGTAGATGTCGCAATGTTCCCTCACGATACCGCGATCCCTGACCCGAGCGCCCACGCGACAGAATTCGGGAGTGTGCGCGACAATCGCCGCCTTGCCCACGAAATCTTCCTTGCCGCGTTTGACGGCGAATCCCAGCCCCGTTTCGTCGACGGGAATGTCCTCGGCGAGTTCGTGTCCGTAAAGCGGCATACCCGCTTCCAGTCGCAGGGTATCGCGCGCGCCGAGTCCGCAGGGCAGCATCTCCACTCCCGCCTCGCGCGCCGCGCGCTCGATTATGTCGTACACCTTGCCCGCTATTGCGTTGAGGCAGTACACCTCGAATCCGTCCTCGCCCGTGTACCCCGTGCGCGCCACCGTGACGGTGTGCCCGCCCAGTTGCACATCCCGCGCGAAAGTGTAATACTTCGCGGGTATGTCCTTCTCTTTCATCACGCGTCGGAGCACGGTCTCAGATTGCGGACCCTGCAATGCCAGCTGCGCTATGTCGTCGGACAAATCGAAGAACGCGACATCGCCCTCGGGCAGGTGCGCCCGCACCCACGCGGCATCCTTTTCGCGGTTGGCGGCGTTGACCACCACCCAGAACTTCTCCGCGCTCTCGCGTCCCACGATGACATCGTCCACCGCGCCGCCGCTCTCGTTGGGCATAATCGAATACCGCCCCTGTCCGTCGCGCATACCGCGTATGTCGTTGGTGAGCAGGAAATTGAGCGCGCGCTCGGCGTCCTTGCCCTTGAACAGGAATTCGCCCATGTGCGACACATCGAACAGCCCCGCCGCGTTTCTGACGGCGCGGTGCTCCTCGATTATGCCTACATACTGCACGGGAAGCGCGTACCCCGCAAACTCCACCATTTTGCCGCCGAGAGCGATGTGCTTGTCGTAAAGAGCCGTTTTCTTTGCCATGATTTCCTCCCGCGCCGCGCGCCCGTCGGGCGCGACGGGCATCCGTAGGTCTTATTTCTTGTGAGTGGCGAGTCCGTATATGTCCTCGCACGCTTCCGCCACGCTTTCGTAGACGGTGGGATGTGCGTGAACGGTCTCCGCCACCTGTCTCGCCGTCAGCCCGCATTTCACCGCGAGCGCAAGCTCTCCCGCCGTTTCGGTGACGCCGCGCCCCATGAGTTCCGCACCGACGATTTTGCCGTCGAAATCGCAAAACACGCGGATAAACCCTCCGTTTGAGCCGTTTATCACGCTTTTTCCGTTGGCGCCCAGCATAAACCTGCCCGTTTTTACGCCGACGGTCGGGTCGCCGACGACGGCGATTTCCGGGTCGGTGTACACCAGCGAAGGCACCACCGACAGGTCGATGTATTCCTGCGTTCCGCACATATTTTCCACGGCGTTGACGGCACACGCAGCGGCGTAATGGGCAAGTTGCACGCCCTCCCGCGCGTCACCCGCGGCGTAGACTCCCCTTGCCGCCGTCCGCATAAACCCGTCCGTGACGATTTTGCCGCCCGCGGGAAGTCCCACGGTCTCCAGCCCCGCGTTTTCGGTGTTGGCGCGTCTGCCCGCGGCGACAATCACCGCGCCCCGCGCCCTCTTCTCCTCGCCGTTCCTTGCGATGTACGCAACGCCGTCACGGAAAATCTCCGTAACCCTTGCCGCGCACTCGAAAGTCACTCCCCTCTTGCCCAGCGCGGAAGCCAGCCGCACCGCGATGTCTTTCGAAAACATCGGCAGTATTCGTTCGGCGGCTTCCACCACCGTCACTTTCCTGCCCGTGTCGGCGAAATAGCAGGCAAGTTCGCACCCAACCACGCCGCCGCCTATTATGACAACATCGCCCTCGGGGACGGGCGCGGCAAGCACTCCGTCGGAATCGAGCGCCAATTCGCCGCCCCTGACAGGCAAAGTCGCGGGACGCGAACCCGTGGCGACAAGTATGTTGGCGGCTTCGACGGTCTCGCCGTCAACGGCGATTTTGCCTTCGCCCGCTATGCGCGCATACGCCTTCACCGTCGTGACGGAGCAGCTTTTGAGCAGGGTCTCTATGCCGCCGCGCAATCCCGCCACGGTCTCGTCCTTGCGGGCGTACACGGCGGTTTCGTCAAAGCACACATTCTCTGCGCGCACGCCCAGGTTTTCCCATTCCGCGCGCGAAGCGAACAGTTCGGAGGAACGCAACAGACATTTCGTGGGGATACACCCGCGGTTCAGGCAGGTGCCGCCCGTCTCCCCGCCCTCGGCGAGAAGCACGGTCATACCTCTTTTCGCGGCGCGCACCGCCGCCGTATATCCCGCGGGGCCGCCCCCGATGACGGCAAGGTCAAAGCGCATTTTTCTCCTCCGCAATACGGGTGCGGAGCCTGTCAGCCTCCGCTCTTATCCCGGTCTCGCCGACATCTTCCTCGGCGAGGGCTTCGCGGTCGATTGCCGCCGCCGCGTCGACGACGAGCCTTTCGACGGCGCAAACGCTCTCCGCGGCGAGGCTGTCGGTGTCTATGCGCACCTCTCTCAGCGCGTCACCGTCGTACGCCGCATTGACGACGGCGTGCCTGCCGAACACGGTGTCGGCAAAGCGCACGGCGAATTCCGTCTTTTTGCCGTAACGCCAGTCGTCCACGGCGAAAAACGCCACATAATTCACGACCGCGTCCGCGCCGAGCGCGGTGGGCGGCAGGAATATCACATCGGCTTGCGCATACTTTTCGACAAAACTTTCCTTGAGTGCGGCGGTGAGACTTTCGCGGGTTATTTCGGGGTTCAGCGACGAGAGCGCGACGACGGCGGACTGCACGCTTTTCACGCTTTTGCCCGCGAATTTGTCGGAAGGCGGCGTGAGATACTTCGCCACCTCTTCGGGCGACGACCTGATTATAAGCGTGCCGTGGTGCAATTTTTTTCCGCCCGCGTAGCGGTAGGCGTTGCCGCTGAATTTTGCGCCGGCGACGGTGAGGTCGTTCCTGCCCGTGCGTTCGGCGGTTATGCCGAACTTCGCGAGCGCCGCCGTCACCACATCGAAATCGTCGTCCTTGGAAAAAAGTTCTTCGTCGGCAACGAAAGTGAAATTGAGGTCGCCGATATTATGAAAAACGGCGCCGCCGCCCGATAACCTGCGGGCAAGCGTGCCGCCGTTGCTTTCAAGCAAATCCACCCTGCACTCGGCATAGGCGTCCTGATTGCGCCCTATGACGACGGTGTCGGGATTCGCCCACAGCATGAGCGCGACGCAACCTTTACCGATATAATCGGTGAGCGCGGCTTCCACCGCCTGATTGACGAACACATTGTCCGCCCTGCTGTCGACTATGTAAATTTTCTCCGCCGTCATACCGCCATTATACAACCAAGCCGCACGACAATCAAGAGAAAAACGCGCATGGACGCCCGCGCGTGCGCCGCCCGCCGCGCGCGCCGCCCTCGGGAGCGCAGAGACCGCGTTACGCTCGCGTTGCGGCGGCTTTCAGTCGTCGGCGTGCGTGCGGAAAAAATGCAGGGAAAGTTGGTTCGCGCGTTCGCTCTCTTCCCACTCCGGGCGCATTATGTTGTAGACATGCCCCAGCCGTTTTCCCGCGTCGCCCTCGACGAAATGGAACAGCAAGCGCGGAGCGCGCTTCGCGAAAAATTCTCTCAGAATAAGCGTGTGTTGCAGGTATATGTCGCGGTCGCACCCTATGAGCATAACGGGCGGAAATTCCACCCCGTCCGCCACCTCGGAAAGCGCGGACTTGGCGTAAAACGGCGACGACTTCGGCTTCTTGCCGAACATCATCTTGTCCATGAGCCGTTGCGCCCCCGCCGCCGCGGCGACGGGCTTTCCGTTTTTGTCGAGCAACAGCTTGTGCACCTCGCACACACCGTGACTGAGCACCATACATTTCACGCCGAGCGGCAACTCGCCCACGCCGTACAATTCGCCGAGCGCGGGATTTTGCCCCACGCAATAGGACAGCGCCGAGAGGTGCGCGCCCGCGCTGTCGCCCGTCAGCATAACCTCGTCGCAGTCCGCTCCCCATTCCTCGGCGTGCGCCCTAGTGAACGCCGCCGCCGCGAACACATCGGCAATCTGTCCGCCGAGGTCGGTGTCGGGCAACAGCCTGTAACTTATGCCGACGACGGCAAACCCCTGCGAGGCGATATATTCGCAGTAAAGGCGGTTGAGTTCCTTGTCGCCGTACACCCACGCCCCGCCGTGTATGTCGAACACCAGCGGCAGTTTTCCGTCGACGCCCTCGGGACGGTACAGATTGAGCAAATGCATTTCGTCTCCGTCGTCGACATAACGGAATTCCCGCACCGTCACCCCGCCCGCGGAGCGTTGTGTGGCAATCCTCTTTCCGTCGTGATAGCCCATCTGCGCGCGCATGATCTTCGCCGCAAGTTTCACCATGCTCATGCTTTATCCTCCTGTCGTCTCGGAGCCGTCCGTCGCGGACATCTCTCCCCGCCGCGCTCCGCGCCCGTTTGCAATACAACAGCAAAACGGACTTTACCGTTCGTTTCAGTTATGTAAAATGCGGTTATGGCGGAACACCATTCGTTCTCCTCGCTCGTCGCCTCTCTCCCCGCCGAGCAGATTATAACACCCCTCTCTCCCCCGCACAATACCGACGCGGGTTTTTTCGCTTGCCTTTCGTCCATAATATGGTATAATCACTTTACTTTCGTGACGGCGTTGTTCGCCGCCGTCTCGCGGGGGTGTAACGGCTTCGACATTCGGCTTGAGGCGGAGTAAGCATACCGCAGGCTCGTCTGCGTCAAAAACGGAACGCAAATAATTAAACGCGAACAAAAATACCCAGAGCTCCTCTATGGAGTTCGCCCTCGCTGCATAATATAGTCAGCGCGTCGCCGTCGGGTTTTCCGTTCCCCGACCAAGCGGCGTCATAAAAACGGACAACGCAATCCCATCGCCCGGTAAGATTGCTGTTTGACGGGCTCATCAATCCGCGGCTTGCCGTTGTGCCAAGGTGCGAGAAATCCAAACATCGGCTAAGTATGTAGAAAGCGCCGTCAATGGTCGTCTGGACCGGGGTTCGACTCCCCGCACCTCCACCAAAAACTACGAAACCCTACTGTTTAGTAGGGTTTTCACCTTTCTCCGTGCAAAATATTTGCGCCAGTTTGTGCCAATTTGCGCCAGTTTGCATTATTTTGTGCCAATTTTTGTGCCATAAAACAGGGCAAAAGAAAAAACCCCCTCGCGGAGTGCAAGGGGGCAATCTTCATTCGTCATCGGAGTGCGCCGTGACATTGTAAATAGTAGTAGGTGTCGCGGCGCACCATTTCCCGCTCCGCGTTGGCGACGAGGCAATACACCGTGTCTTGCAACACATTATCCTCGTAAATGGCTATCGACAACAGGGTGAACGACTTAATCACCTTGCCGTAAGTGGCACACTTGACATTGATTTTCCCGCTGTCAAGGCTTTCGTCCAAAGTCGTGCCGTATGTGAACGGGCGCACGCAGTTGCCGAGCATAGTCCACCCTCGATTTTTCTCGTTGATTTTGATTTCGTAAGCAAACATTGTGTTTCCTCTTTTTTCGGGGTATAATAAAAGCACCTCGGAGGGTGCCTTATGACGAAGTTTTTGTTGGCTGTTCGCAAAGCCTATGACTCAAAGCGCATTGCCTTTGTCATTGCGTTTTGTGCCGTTGCTGTTTTCTTGTATTTCGCGCCGTACATTGTGGGCGCTTCTGTAGGGTCGCAGTACATATCTTTGTTTCAAGCGTGGTTTACGATTGACTCTATGCAAGTTTTAATTGCCGAAGGTCTAATCACCCAATTCGAGGTCTATTTTTATCGAATACTTGCACTTGTCTTTTTCATTGCAAGCGTGGCGGGAGCGGCATCCATTATTAAAGCAAAATGGTGCGCCGCTTTCTCCTTGCCGCTTGCGTTCTTTGCCCTGTACTTTGTTTGCGAGACAACAGCTACAAGAAATCATATGGGCGTACTTATGCCCTCCGAATCCGCGCACTCCGCTTTCTACATAATCATTTGCCTGCTCGTCATTCTCGCCGTGGTGCTTATCCTGCTTGCCACGTATCTGCCGTTGAAAGAGCCTGCGCCCGCCGAGCCGAAGCCCGAACGCAAGCGCAAGCCCTCGAAAGCCGAGCGCATAGCGGAGTTGGAAGCGCGGGTGCGCGAACTTGAGAACCGCGACAGCTTAAACGATTGACTTTTTCTGCGTTTTGCATATAATAAAGGTGTAAGAGGCATCGACAGCAGAAATTTACCGCTTGGCTGCCCAAAGAATGGTGAGGATGCGGGTCACCCGATGCTATTAAAGCCTTTGACAACAGAAAATTCGCCACTGCTGTCTTCGAATGATGGGACATCTCGTTTGAGACCGGCGTCCATCCAAAGGCTACACGAGGCGCTCCTGCAAAAGGAGCGTTTTCTATTTGCCTTACTCCGTCCTGCTTTTGTTGTACGATATGCCCGCCCCTAACATTCTTGTTGTTATCACTTGATGACAGGAAAAACGGGGATTACTCCTCGGAGGAAGCGGAATTTTTGCGGGATTTGCGCAGCCTTATCGCCTGTACCATAGAAAAAGCGGACACCTTTGCCCGCGATTATTCCGACGCCAACGAATACGCGCCTTACCTTTATGCGGGAATGCTTTTCAATGTCTCCGTCAAATGGCTCGACGACGGTTGCGCCGCACCCGAAGACGAAATCGCGCGGACGATAGTGGACGCAATCTACCCTTAACCCGCTCTCGCCACGAAGCCCGGATATACTGCCGTAGCGTTTATGAACGTCAGGCGCAAAAACGCCGAACCGCAAAACGGATTCGGCGTTTGGTTTCGGTTGCGACAACCGTTCGGTAAAAGTTCTGCGAATCAGGGGAAATATTCGCGGTAATAAGGCGCCCTCCCCCACGGAGCGCCGTCGGTGCGAGGCACGCCGTCGCGGGCGAAGGCGCACACCGCGTCCGTCATACGGCGGGAAAGCTCGCGGTCGTCCTCTCCGAAAGGACGGTGCGAACGCGACAAGGTGCCGAACACATACCACAGGTCGGCGGAGTGCCACGCGCCTTTTTTGCCGCCGCCCGGCGGTTCTTTGGAAAAGAGATACTGCCAGCAGGCGGCGGGAGAGGTTTTGGCGTAATTTTTCGCCGCGGAACGCATAAGCGGCGCGACGAGGTCGTGGGAAGTCACGCCGATGAGCGCGGGCAACTGACTTTCGCGCGAAAACGCGTCATAGTTTTCTTTCTTCGCGACGACGCCGTCCATTGCGGGAAGCACGGCAAGTTGCATGAGCGGCGAGGTTTTAAAAGCCGCGTTCCACGCATCGTACAGCGTTTTGGCGTCGAGGGATTTCAGGTCGGCAAACGACTGCACCCCCGCGTTTTTCATGGTCAATCGCGCAAGGCGCTCCGTACTCCCCGTGCCGTGCGGGCGGAATATACCCTTGACAAAACCGCCGCCGCTCATCATGAACACGCGTTTCACAAGGGTTTTCACCTCGTCGTTGAGGGCGAGCACCTGCGTGGAAATGGCTCCCGCGCTCTGCCCCGACAGCGTGACATTGTCGGGGTCGCCGCCGAAAGCGGATATGTTGCCGTTCACCCAGCGGAGTGCGGCAATCTGGTCGTGCAGACCGAGATTATACGGCACGCTGCCGTCGGAGACGAAACCGAAAATGTTGAGGCGATAGTTGACGGTGACGAGTACGACTCCGCGCTTGCATATTTCCTCGCCGTCGAAAGGCAGTTCGTCCGAACTGCCGTGCGCGAACGCTCCCCCGTGCAAAAAGACGAGCACGGGCGCGCGGTCGGCGTTCTCGGGCGCGAATATGTTGAGACACAGACAATTTTCGCCGTGTCTGAGCGTCAACCCGCGGCGAAATTCGTTGTAATAGAAAGGCGAAAGCACGCTTTCGTCGTAGAACGCCCTCCCCTGCGGACAACCGTTGCCGAACTCCAGCGCGTCACGGACGCCGTCCCACGCGCACTTTTCGGGCAAGGCAAAGCGTTCGGCGACGGCGTATGTAACGCCGCGGAACACTTTCATTCCGCGCTCGATGCTGCCGCGCACGGCGCCGCAAGGCGGATTCGCCGTGCAAAATTCTCTCGTTTCCATGCGGTTTTTCCTCCTCACAAAATCTGTCCGCCCCGAAATCGGAGCGGACAGATTGCGGAAAACTCGGTTTATTCGACCTTTTCGTCGCCGTCGCTGTCGGCGGTGTCGTCGGCGGGCTCAGCCGCGTCGGGCGCGCTTTCGGGCGCGGCTTCGGAGACCTCCTCGGACTCCTCCGCGTTTTCTTCGGGCACAGCCGTCGGCGTGCCTTCGATGTCGTCGGGAAATTCGGGCACATCGCTGATACCCGCGTCGCCCATTACGCGCTGACCCTGTATGCCGATTTCGCCCGCTTCGTAATGACGGCGCAAAGTCTCTTCCTTCTCGACCTGCAGTTGTGCCACGCGCTTCTTGGAAAGCGGACACCACACGAAAAGTATGAGCGCCATTATTCCGAACAGCACGGCGGGGATTATGGTCGCCATATCGTACATGACGGACAGCGTTTCGGCGGACTGCACAGAGCCTTTCGCCGTCTCGTAGTTCATGGCGAGCAACGCGCCGTTGACTGCGACCGCGGCTATGACCTGACCGAGTTTGCGGAAGAACATAAAGGCGGAATAGGAAGTACCGTCCTCGCGCATACCCGTCTTGACCTCGATGTCGTCGATTGCGTCGGTCGCCATAGACCACACCTGCAGTATGATGAATGCCTGACCGCAACCCGACAGGAAGCACAGGATGAGGAAGAGCCACCACGCGTCGGGCATTGCGCCCTTGCAGGCGAACATAATGAGATTGGCGGCGGCCGCCACCGCTATACCGACGGCGCATATCTCTTTCTTGCCGAACTTGCGGACGAGTTTGGGCGTGAAGAACATCAGTATCGCCATAGGCGCGTAAGTGCAGACCGTGGCGACGGTGTTCATCCAGTTCTTGCCGAAGAAATCGTCGAAAAGATACAGGTAGTAACTGGTCGTGAACATCTGCGCGGCAAGCAGCAACATAGACGCGCAGCTCACCGAGATGAAGGCACGGTTTCTGGACAAGGTTTTTATTATGCGCAAAGTCTCGCCCTTTTCACGCCTAGGGACGGGTGCGGTGTTGACGCGTTCCTTGTTGAAGCGGAACGCCACCATAAGCATAACGAACGACAACAGCGACAGCACGATAACGCCGATAAGCACGGGCAGGTACTGCATATCCTGAATGACCTTGCCGTTTTCGCCTGTGACGGGCTGACCGTCGACCATTCTGTCCGCATAACAGAAAGACGCAATCAGAATGACGGGAAGACTGCCCACGCCCGCGCCGACGGAGCGGAACACCGAAAGTTTGGTGCGCTCCTTTTCGTCCGTGGTGACGACGGAAGCGAGAGAGCCGTAGGGAATCTGAAGCGCCGTATAGCACATTCCGAACAGCACATAGGTGACGGTGGCGTACACCATCATGCCCACACTGCCCTCTTCCATTCCCGGCCACTTGACGAACATAAGAATGGACGCAGCCGTAAGCGGTACGGAAGCGTACAGGAACCACGGGCGGTATCTGCCCCACCTGCTGACCTTGATGGTGTCGGCGATACGCCCCATAATGGGGTCGTTGATGGCGTCCCATATACGCGCGCCGACCATCATCAGCATTATGAACAGCGGTCCCAGACCGAAGATGTCGGTGTAGAACTTCTGCAACAGGGATGTGACCAACCCGAACACCAGACAGCAGGCGGTGTCGCCCAGAGCATAGCCGATGTAATCGGGCATTTTCAACCCCGACGAACGGGCAATGAAACTTTTGTTTTCGCCCGATTCGGCGGTCGCGCCGTCCGCGCTCACGGCGACTTCGGCGACTTCACTGACATTTTCACTCATAATTTACCCCTTTCCGCCGCTATGCGGCGATTTTGTACCTGATTAGCGCGCGACGCGCCCGTCCGCGGGTGCTCCCGCAAAACCGCTTCACAATGTTATCTTCGCAAACAGCGAGGCAAATTCGCTGTCCTGCCTGTAGAACGCCACGGGTTTGCCGAGCGGCGCGGAGACCGTAATCCTCTTTCCGCCCGCCGCTCTCTCGCCGTCGAAGAATTTCACCCATTCGCCCGCGGGAAGCGTGACCGTGCGTTCCTGCGCGCCCGCCTCCGTCACGGGAGCGACGAAGATGTCCGCCCCGAGCAGATACGCGTAGTCTTCCGAGTGCTGCGAGAAATCTCCGCTTTCGTAGAAGTCGGGGCGCATAACGGGTATGCCCTGCCGCGCTTCGTCCATACACCTGACAAGATAAGGGGCGAGCGCGGCGTGCACGCGGGAGAGCGAAGCGGTGACCGCCACAATCCGCTCGTCGTAAGGCTGCACATTGACATCGGGACGAATGGTCTCGTGCGAACGCATGAGCGGCGAAAACGCGTTCATCTCCGTCCACCGCACGAGCAGTTCGGGACTGCGCGCGAGAGAAGCGAAGCTGATGAAGCCGCCCACATCGCTGTGCACCGCCGCAAAACCCGAGAAACCGAGGTTGAAGGTGGCGGGGATAACGCACGGCATACCGTAGTCGCGCGTGAAATCGGTGTGCTGGTCGCCGTTCCACATAACCGTGGAATACTCCTGCACTCCATTGTAACCCGACCGCGTGAAAAAGAAAATATCCTTGCCGCGCGGGTGCGAATCGACCGCCTCGCGATTTATTTTCGCCCACAGAACGGGCCATTCGTTGTGCATTTCGGCAGGGTCGCCGCTGTGAAGCACGCTGTCCACGGGCAGATATTCCCCGAAGTCCGCCATATAGCCGTCCACTCCGCGGTCGAGCATATTTTTCTTTATCAGGGTCTCTTTTATGAAATCGACCGCCGCGGGGTTCGTGAGGTCGAGCATACCCGCGTCGAACGTGGTGGACTTGATGTGGTATATCTCGCCTTTGACGTTGCGAATGAGCATTCCTTTTTCGGCACATTCGTTGTACAGCCTGCCGCCCTTGACGAGATACGGATTGATGTACGCGAGGAAGCGCACCCCTTTTTCGTGCAACGCGCGCACGGTATCGTCGAAATTCGGATATAGTTTTTCGTCGGCTTCCCAGTTCCAGTAAACCTGCTTGCCGACGGCGGTCACTTTTCTGCCGCTCCAGTCCTGAGACCACACTCCGCACACTTTAACGTCGTTTTTGAGCAGATAATCAACCTTTTCCGTCACGCGAGCCGAACCGCCCTGCACGGCGACTATCATTCCGTCGTGGCACCATTCCGGCAGGCGGACGTTCGAGGGAGTGTGCCGCGCAAGCGACTTCGCCACGCTCGCGAAATCCGCACCCGCCGTGAAAAACACGCTTTTCGGGCACTCCGCGAAACGGAACACGGAAACGTCGTCCGAGGTGAAATCCGCGACACCGTACGAGGACGTTTCAAAACGCAGCGCGTATTTTCCGCTGCTGGTGTAGGTGCTCATAGGGCTGTAGGTGCGAATGTAGGAATGGGGTTTTTCCTTGTAGGGAACGAATTTGAAAACAGTTTTCAGAACGATGGGCGGCACCACTATGTGTTCGGAGACGAGGTTGACTATTTTCTCCCCTTTCATATTCAATTGCCTGTACTGTTCGCCGCCGCCGAATATGCCTTCGCCCGTAACTGCGGCAAAACGCATTTCCGTCATAAACCTGCCGTTCGGGCGGAAATTTATGTTCAGCCCGCCGCAGTCTTCCGAAAAAGAAAGTTCGACTGCGTATCCGCCTCCCGAAAACGACAACACGTCGCCCGAGGCGCCGTCGAGCATAAGCGGCGTGCGCTTGCCGCGCTTTTCTTTCACCTTGAAACTGCCGTGCGATGAACGGTAGGAAATCTTGCCGTCCGTAACGGTGACGAACGGATTTTGCGGGGTGTGTTCAAACACCTTTCTTCCGCCGTAAAACAAAGTTACGGCGTCACCCTGTCGTATGAGTCTCATAATTTTCCCCCTTCGCCGCAATGCGGGAGTACTCCTCTTTCTCCCAATCCTTGCGAACGATTTTGCCTTTGTTTATCTTGCCGCGGAGGGCGATGACCGCGGCGCCGCCGAGTACCAGCACCATTCCCGCCGCCTTGAGCCAGCCGAACGCCTCGTCGAAGAACAGCACTCCCGCCGCGCAGGTCAGCACCGGCACGAACAGCAGATACAGCTTGACCACCCACACGGCGTGACGGCGCAGATTGCGGTAGTAGAACACATATATCAGGGTCTGCGCAAGCCCGCCGCCCAGCAGGGCGAATATGTGCCACACCTCGAAATGCAGCCCGCCGAGCGTTCTGAAGTCGCCAGCCGCAAGCGCGCTCACCGTGAACAGCACCAGCACCACGAAATTGTTGTAGTAGCCGATGATGTCGGAGTCCGCTCCCAGCCTGTCCTGCGCCCCTTTTATGACGAAAGCGTTTGCCGTCACCGAAGCCGCGCTGGCTATGAAAAAGAGGTCGTACCAGTTGAACGCCGCCGTTGCGAAATCGATGTCCAGCACCATTACCACGCCGCCCAGCATGACCGCCGTCGCCAGCCAGTCCGAAGTGTACAGTTTTTCGCGGAACAGCACCGCCGCCACGACATTCGCCATGAGGATGTCGGTTTTCAGGAGCACCGTTCCCGTGCCCACCGAGCCGTACCTGAATCCCAGGTTGGCGAAAGTGTCCAGCATATACCCGAGCACGCCTATGACGATAAGGACGAGCGCGGTCTTGCCCTGCCTGAACACCGCCGCGAACTTGCCGCGCACGAGCATATACGCGGTGAGGAACACCAGCGCGCCCGCGCGGAGCAACATCCCCGCCGCAAACGCCGACCCCGTGAACTCCACCGCCCAGTCGGACGCGAGATAATAGGAGGTCCACGCCACTATCATCCCGACTATGCACAGAATGTCCGCCGCCGCGTTCCTATTTGCCGTCATACCCGACAAGCGTGAGGTTGTCGCCCGTCACGCCCACCTTTCCCCCCGCAGCGATACCCGCCCTGTTTTCGGGGTGCACGAGCAGCCATTTGTTGACGGCGCGCAAAGTGCCGTCTATGCCGCCCGCAAGCGGCGCGTTGGTGCCGCGCGGCAGAATTATCGCCGCCGCGAAAACATCGTTCACGGCAAGCGGCGCAAGGTGCAGCGTACCCGCGCGCAACTCCGCCGCCTCTCCCGCGTTCAGGCAAAGCGCAACGGCGCGCGACGAGTCGTATTCGTCGCCGACTATGTCCGCCGCGCTGCCCAGCAGCAACACGCAGTCCGTGCAGGCGACGACCACCTCGGAGGACTTGTGCCACTCCACGCCGTTCATCTTCCTGCCGTTGCCGAAACACCACCCCGCCTGCACGGGAAGCTCGGCAAACACCTTTGCGCATATATCCTTCACCGCGGCGACGGCTTCCAGCGCGGGGTCGCTTGCGATATAGCGGTTGCCCTCGCCGAATTCCAGCCCGCGGGAACACGCGATTATTTCCGTCGCGTCGGTTGCCACCCTGCAGAATAACGGACTTTCGTCGTCGACGGTCAGGGTTTTCACCGCCGACGAGAACTTAGGCGTGCTCACAGTTTCTCCGTGTCCGTCAGCCTTGCGAAGATGTCGAAGGCGGCGGAGAAATCGCCGTACACCATGGACACATGGTGCGCAACGCCGTTATAGACGATTGCGTCCAGCACTTCGTTTGCGGGACGGTCGAAACGCACCTTGGCGTAGGTGCCCGTGAGTTGCTTTTGCATGGGCACGGCTTCGCCCCGCTCGGTGTAGAGACGGTAATGCCCGCCCACGCTGTCGAGACGCGCCATTTCCACTCTGCCGCACTTGAGCACAAAGCCCGCGGTCACGCCCTTTCCGCCCGCGAAATAGGTGTCGAGCGTGGCGGGACAGGATTTGTCGCACAGCGCGCGGGGCGCCACTCCGCAATGCCACATAAGCGCGGTGTTTTCGTCGGGATTGACCTGCGACACATCCGCCATGAACGGAGATTCCGCGCCCGCCGCCCTGTGGCACATCATGGTGAGCGCGCAGTCCACATCGCCCTCGCAGGCGAAAATCAGCCCGTCGTCCTGCAACAGCGACATCGAAGCGCAGGGCGCAATGCCGTATGTCGCGGCGAATTCCGGCCAGCAACGCACCGCCACGGCGGAAAAGCCGCGCTTTTCGGCAAAGGTGCGGAGCGACGCGCACAACGCCGCCACTTTCTTTTTCTGAGTCCCGGTTATGCCGCCGCAATCGAACGCCCCGTCCGCCCTGTCGAGATACTCCTTCGCCAGCGCTTCGTCGGCGGGGAAGGAAAACGCCTCGGACAATTCGGCGAACTCCACCGAACAGCCGTATTTTCTGTAAAGGGCGAGTTCGTCGACATCGACATTGTAGAACCCGTGCGCGCGCGAGCCGAGCACGCAAATCCGCCCCTCGCGGAGCGCGGAAATCATACGCACGGCGTCCAGCCAGTTTTCGTCGATTTTTTCGGACACGCTGTAGGTGAAATCCCTGTACCCGCTCTTGTAGAGATTGGACGCGTTGAGGTTTACGCCGCACACGGAATTGAGCCTTATCTTGCCGCCGTTGTACGGAAGTTCGGGCAACCCCCACAGCAAAAGGGGCTTGTCGCAACGCTTCTTGATTTCGAGCGCGAGAATACCGAGATGGAAAGTGCCCGACAGCACCGCCACCGCCTCGACGCCTTCGCCGCGCAGATATTCGCCCGCCGCCACCGCCTCGTCCTGCAACATGACGGGGGCGGGATACGCCGCCACGACGATGTCGTCGCGCGCGGAGAGGTCGCGCACGATACCGCGGTAGATGTCCTCCGCCGCCTTATAGTCGAAAGTGTTTCTCGTCAGACAGACGATGCCGATTTTGATTTTTCTCTTCGCCATATATCTCTCCTGCCCCCGTGCGGGGCGAATGTTCTAGATACCCAGCAACCTTGCCAGCATAATGTGCCGCGCGCCCGAAAACGCCTTGACCTTTCTCTCGTCTCCGATACGCGCAAGAGGGAACGCCCCGCCGAAACCCGCCTTTTCCACGGCGGCGCGGAAAGCGTCGAATGTGTCCTCCCCCGCGAAAATTCCGCCCGTGACAAGCACCTTGCGCGGATTGAGCAAAGCGGCGGCGTTGCCGATTGCGACGGCGAGTCTGTTGAGGCAGTTCCCTATAATCTCCGTCGCCGCGTCGTCCTTGCCGAAACGCCCGTATATCTCGCGCACGGGCACTTTATCGCCCGTTTTGATTGCGTAAAGTTCGGTTATGCGCGCTTCCGACACGCAGGTCTCGAGACATCCGCGCTTGCCGCAACGGCATGGAAAACCGCCTTCCTCGGCGACGGTGTGTCCGAGCTCTCCCGCCTTTCCGTCCGCGCCCGACACCACCGCGCCGTCGGATATTACGGCGCAACCGACGCCGGGGCCGTGCTTGACCAGCATGAAACTGTCGTCCGCGCCCGTCATCAGCGCGCGCGCCTGCGCCCGAACATTGTTGACGAGCAAGGTCTCCGCGCCCGTGCTCTCCGCCACCTTTGCCGCAAGGGGAAAACCGTCGGGGAAAAGCCCGTAACCGCCCACGGTCACGCCCTTTTCCTCGTCCACGAAGCCCGCGACGGCAAGCCCCGCTCCCAGAAAACGGCGGTCGCCGCGCCCCGCGGCAACGGCGGTTATGCGCTCCGAAAGGGCGTCCGTGCCATCCGCGAAAAGTTCGTCCGTGGGATAGATTTCCTCATTCAGCACCTCGTCCCAGCTGCACAGGGATATGTGGGTGCGGTCGCTCTCGATATTGACGCCCACGGCAGCGACATTCTCCCCCGCAAATCTGAGGAGAGTCTCCCGTCTGCCCGCCGCGCCGCTCGCTATTTCGCCGCTTTCGACCAGCAACCCTTCGTCGATGAGTTCGCGCACCAGTTGGGTGACGGAAGCCGTCGTCAACCCCGTCGCCGCGGCAATCTTCACGCGCGAAAGCCGCTCCCCGCCCATAAACAGGGCGAGCACTGCTTCCTTGTTGCCGCGCCTGAGCGCCTTCAGACTCTGACTTCCCTTCTGTCTCATTTTTCCGTTGCCGTACCGATAATGTTTCGGCGATTGCCCGCGTCCCGTCAATCGCTCCGTTCCGCTGCCGCGGGCGTTCCGTCGCCCGCCGCCCGAAACTATTATTTCAGTTGCGAAAATTCCGCGGCGAGCCGTTCGGCGGGCAACGCCACGGGATTGTTGTTCATAAGAGGGTGCGCCGCGCACTCTTCCGCAAGAGCGAGCGCGTCGTCGCAGCCGATTGCCGCAAGGGTTCTTCTCATGCCCGTCACGCGTTTGAGTCGCGCTATCTCGTCCGACATATCCGCGGGCGACGAAAATCCGAGCGCGTTGCACAAGGCGCCCATTCGCTCCGCTTCGCACTCGGAGTTCAGCCGCACGAAAAGGTCGAGGGTGAACGCGCACGCCTCGCCGTGTGGCAGATTGTACATCTCGGAAAGAGGATAACTGCAGGCGTGCACCGCCGCCGTGCGCGTGGGCGCGAAAGCCATGCCCGCAAGCAACGCTCCGAGACTCATATCCGTGCGCGCGGCAATGTCTTTGCCGTCGCGGTAAACTCTTTCCAGGGCAGGAAACAACAGCCCGAGCGCCTTTTGCGCCAGCGCGTCGCTGACAGGATTGTGCGCCCTGCACCAGTAGGCTTCGAGAGCGTGCGCTATGGCGTCCAGACCGCTCGCCGCCGTGACCGACGGGGGAACGGTGAGAGTGAGTTCGGGGTCGACTATCGCCACGGCGGGGAAAAACGCGGACGATACGAGAGGTTTTTTGACGCCGTGCGCCGCGTCGCTCATCACGGACACTCCCGTGACCTCGCTGCCCGTGCCCGCCGTCGCCGGCATTGCTATCACGGGCAACCCATTGTCGGGCAACTTGCCGTAAAACAATTCGCGAGCGCTCTCGTCCGAAGCCGCCGCCAATGCGGTGAACTTGCCGAGGTCCATTGCGCTGCCGCCGCCGAGGGCGACCACGCAATCGGCGTTCACGCTCCGCACCGCCGACGCCGCCTTTTCCGCGGCGGTGATGTCGGGATTTGCCCCGAACTCGGTAAACACCGCCGCCACGGGTGCAGTGGCACAAATTCCGTCCGCAATGCCGTTCTTTGCGAAAACGCCGTCGGCCACAAGCACGGCGCGCTTGTATCCCCTGCTTTCCATTACGGAAGCGAGGCGCGAGCGTGCGCCCGCACCGAAAACTATCTCCACGGGTTGCTTATAACGGAATTCCATAACCGTCTGTCTCCGTCACCGCCGCGACACCCGTCGCATATTCAGTCGGCGAAATTTTTGTTCTCTATGTCGGCGACCTTCTCCGCCGCCGCCGAAAGCCATTGCTTGCGCCATTCCTCTATGCCGACATGAGTCTCGGCGGCGAGGAAAGCCCTCGCCATTTCCACACCCATTTCGGGGGCTATTATCCAACCGCCCATGCACAGCACCTGCGCGCCGTTGATGACGCGCGCCATGCGCGCGGAATACACGCCCTCGCAAACCACCGCGGACAACCCTTTGAATTTGTTGGCGACGACATTCATCCCCGCGCCCGTGCCGCAGATGAGTATCGCGCGGTCGTATTCGCCCGAAAGCACGCGCGGCGCAACATCTCCCGCCACTCTGTAATAAGGATGAACATCGCTTGGGTCAGTGGTGCCGAGGTCGTCGCGCTCGGGCACGAAATCTATGCCCGCCGCCTTCATTTCGTCGGAAGCCAAAAACGCCTTCAACGCTTCCTTGAGCACGAAACCCGACTTGTCCGAACCGATTGCCACTCTCATACGACCCTCCGCCGCGCCGCCCCGACCGCCGCGCCCGAACGGAGCGCCGCCCCGCCCGCGCCCGCGACAAGCCTTGCCGACGCGTTTAATTAAAACTTTTAACTAATTATACCGCGCCGCAATTCCGCTGTCAATATGCGAGGAGCCGCAACAGGCGGCGACCGTGTGAGCGCCGAGCGCGAGGCAAAAAGTACGCAAGCGGCGCGCCGCTGTAATTCGCCGCAGGCGGGCGCGCCGCAAGTGGCATAACTTCGTTGCCGCATTGAGCGGCAACGAGGAACAGGCTGTGCGCGAGTGCCGAAGGTGCCCACCCGCAACCGTGGGTGCCCTTTTAAGGGGGTACGGGTGCGGGGGGAACCCGCAGGAGGGGGGCAATTACGATTCCGTTCTTTTGCTATGTTGCAATAGTGAAAATAGATGATATAATAAATTTACAAATTTAATATGAGGTGACCAATATGAAAAAACGGCTTTTGATTGTCGTCGCGCTGACGCTGTTGGCGGTGCTTGTGCTGACCCTCGTCGCCTGCGGCGGAAACACCGAGCAAGCCCCCGACGACTCCACATCCGCTCCGCCGAGCGGGCAAACTCCCGACAGCGGCGACGGCGACAACGAAGGCGAAATCACTCCGCCCGAAAACCCCGGCGGCGAAATCGGAGAGCCCGAGGACCCGGAAACCCCGGGCGGGGATATAGGCGAACCCGAGGACCCGGAAAATCCCGGCGGAGACATAGAGAATCCTGACGATCAAAAGGATCCGTTTGTGATTGACACTCTTGACGAACTTATGGAGTATCGTCTTGGTACGCTTTACAATACGCTGAATGAAAAATTCATGGACGGTATTCTTTACAGATGTACTCTTTCTCACGATTACACATATCAAGATGCGACGAATATAGAATGGACGATTTTAGAGTCGTCACAAACCGATATCAGTAAAGTTCAAGTAAGATTTAACATTATAACGGGCAATACTTATCGTTATTATGTAGGGGAAGCAACTTTTAAAGAACCGATATCGGTTCAAGACTTTGCAAATGGCAATATTACTCAAAGCATGGTTAATCAAGCAACATACAAATATACTTATACTGGTAGTGCTTTGGCTGATCAGTTAGAAAACTACCGTCCGTTGGCGGAAGCCATAATTACCGCCCTCGGCGAAACCTTCTCCCCCGAAGATACCATTCTGATGGCGATGGATACGGCTTCTACTGACCCGCAATATTCATGGGTAAGAAATTGCTATGTAAAACAGATTACTGGATTAGGAGTAAATGAATACACAATAACAATCAATGCCAGGAATGCTTCTGGGGAAAATTTAATCAATCAATTGATTTTGAATGTAAAAGCAGGCGAATATAAAAACAACAAAGTCGAAAAGAATGTTGTGACATTTAAGACGGGCGTGACCGCAGACAGCGTCGACAAGGCGCTCCCCGACGCTGCGGCGTGAGATTTCCAAACAACGGGCAGCGTACAAAGCGGGAGTTTGAGCAACTCCCGCTTTTATTTTGCACGCATTTATGCACGCCTAAAACCGCGATATTCCGATGAAGAACAAGGAAGAGCCGCCCGAGCAGACAGGAGCATACTTTCCGTATGTGACTGTTTGTGAGGGCGGCTCTGACAATGTTATTCGCGGAATAGCGCGGTTGAAAACGCCGCCATTCGGATGAGATGCGCGAAAGCCCCGTCTGAACGGACGCGCGGTGTACTTTGGCGTACATAAGCGGTCGTGCAGGCGGGGCTGACAAAGCAGGTCGCCGAATGGCGGCGTTTTAGCAGAAAGCGTGGTAAATCGCGCAGATAGCCTTCTCATAATCGAAGGTGTCGACACCGACGATTATGTTCATCTCGGAGGAGCCTTGGTCTATCATGCGGATGTTGATGTTGCTGGCGGCGAGAGCGGCGAAAATGGTCGCCGCGGTGCCGTGACGGGAAGCCATATTGTGACCGACGGTGGCAATGAGGGACAGCCCGCTGTGGATGTCGATGTTGTCGGCGTTGAGGGAGGCGCGGAGCGCGGACACAACTTTCTGGGCGTGAGGTCCGAGGTACTCGTCGCGGATGACGAGGGAAAGCGTGTCGATGCCCGAGGGCATGTGCTCGAAGGAAATGCCCTCGTATTCGAGGATGCTGAGCGCCTTTCTGCCGAAGCCGATTTCGCGGTTCATCATATCCTTCTCGATGTTGATGATGGTGAAGCCTTTACGCCCCGCGATGCCCGTGATGACCCTGCCGTTGGCGGGAGGCACGCTGCCGTCGGGAACAATCATGGTACCATTTGCGGAGGGGTTGAAGGTGTTTTTGATGTTGATGGGAATGCCCGCGGTGCGCACGGGGAATACCGATTCGGGGTGCAGCACTTCGGCACCCATATAGGCGAGCTCGCGCAGTTCCTTGTAACTCAGACATTCGATGATGTCGGGATTGCGGACAATGCGGGGGTCGGCGGTGAGGAAGCCGTCGACATCCGTCCAGTTCTCGTAGACGGAAGCGGACATCGCGCGGGCGACGATAGCGCCCGAAATATCGGAGCCGCCGCGGGAGAAGGTCTTGATTTCGCCGGCGCTGTCGGAGCCGTAGAATCCCGGAAGAACCGCATATTCCACACCTGCGAGACGGGATTTGATGTTGTCGATTGAAAGGTCGAGGAGCAGCGCGCCGTCCTTGTCGAACTTGATGAGGTCGGCGGTGTCGACGAATTCCACGCCGAGGACTGCGGCGAGCACGCGCGCGCTGAGATATTCGCCGCGGGAGGCGGTGTAATCGGCGCCGGCACCCGCCTCGATATTCTTTTTTATGGCGGCGAGTTCCGCTTTCATATTGACATCGACGCCGAGTTCCTTCTCGATGTCGAGGAAACGCTTTTCGATGACGGCGAAGGACGCGTCGCAGTTGCCCTTCTCGCCTTTTTCACGGTGGCAGGTGTAGAGCGCGTCGGTGACCTTGATGTCCTCGGAGGTACGCTTGCCGGGCGCGGACACGACGACATATCTGCGCTGCTTATCAGCCCTGACGATGTCAGCGACCTGCGTCACGGTCTTGCTGTTTGCCATGGATGTTCCGCCGAACTTACAAACTTTCATATCATCCTCTCTTATGTACAATACTTGAATGGCGTTTTATTTTGTGCGTTGCCGCCGCGCCGAAGTCGACCTCGGCGCGGCGGCATTGCGCGGTTTTCTGTCATATTCGCCGTTTTACACGACGGTTTTGGGGTGCGGAACTCCCGTTTCGGGTGAAAACGGATTTTCTGCGTCCTGCGTTATCTGATGCGCTTGGCTTCGAAATAATATCTCTTCTCTTCGGCTTCGCCCATGGAGAACGCCTTGCGGCAGAGGTTGCCGTGCTCGACGACATAGCCGAAAAGTTCCTCTTTGGCGATGCAGGGCATTTCCACCGCGACGCCGTCGGAGGTGTCCGCCACGGCGTGCAGATTGTCGAGACCGTGAATATAGTCCACGCTGGCGTCGGGATGAGACGAGATATAGGCGTCGATTGCCGCCTGTATGTCGGCAATCGCCTGCGCGCTGTTGTCGCTGACGGCGACGGAATAGTTCATATTGGTGGTGAACATATTCAGCCTGCCCTTGCCTTTCAACGCGGTGGACATATGGAGCACGAAGTCGCTGTCGTCCACTCCGAACACGAAGCGGTGAATGGGCTCAAAGACGATTCCGTCGCAATGCAGATTCTCGATTTCGACGAGGGCGTAGCGGGCGGGATGGTTCTCGCGCTGTTCGGGAGTGAGGGTCTTCTTGACATCCTTCCAGTAGGCGCGGGCGGTGGCGAGGGAGTGGTTGCCGTCGCCGACGGCGAACACGAGAGTGCTTTCCTTGCCGTACAGTCCTTTTATGCTCTCGACATAGTTGTCGAGGACGGCGTCGAACTCTGCGGCGTCGATACGCCAGCCCGTGAGATGTCCGCCGTTCATATTCAGCTCGAAGTCGTAGAGTTTCTCGAGGGTGTCGCGTTTCTTGTAGAAAGGCTCGATGACGGTCTTGTCACGGTCGTCGAGAAGCAGCATGACATGGGGCAATTCCACGGGCGCGTCCTTGCGGATTTTGAGACGGGGGGGAATACGGTTGGCGACCACCCCTTCCGTGGAGCGTATGACGGCTTCGGTGGGATATTCGTAGGAATAATCCTCAAGGTCGACGGGCGCGACTATGCCCAGACGGGTGTAGCCGTAGGCGGTCTGTCTGCGCACGAGAATGTAACTGTCCTTAAGGGTATTGAACACGCCTTTGTCGAGGTAGTCGTACATTGCGGCGTTGATGTTCTTTATGCGGTCTTCGTAGTCGCCGTCCTCGAGGTAGACCTCGGGGAAAATGAGACGGAGCGCGCTGGGCGCGTCGCCCACGAACTCGTCGAGCTTCTCCCAGTAGTCGCGCTGCGAGGTGAACTGGTCGCAGGACACGACGGCGAATTTCTCGGGCTCGGCGACTGCCGGCACGAGGATGTCGAAGGGTTTTACCGTTTTCATTTCGTATCTCTCCCGTGATGCTTTTTTTCTTCTTTTGCCTGACGGCGAGCGATGGCGCTCGGCGAAATGCCGAAGGCTTCCTCGATTTCGTCCTTGAGTTTGTCCATCGTCATATAGCGGCGTATCTCTCCCCTCTTGACGACGGAGATTATGCCCGTCTCCTCGCTGATGACTATGGAGAGCACATCGGTGTCCTCGGTTATGCCGATTGCGGCGCGGTGACGGGTGCCCATTTCCTTGTTGACATTGCGCTGGGTGAGCGGCAAGAAACAGCCCGCCGCCACCACCTTGTTGCCGCGCACGATGACGGCGCCGTCGTGCAAGGGGGCTTTGGTGTTGAATATGCTCTCGAGAAGCGCGGCGGACAACTGCGCGTTGAGGCGAGTGCCGCTGTCGAGGACGGTGTCGTTGATGTTGCCTTCGCTGTCGATGATGATGATTGCGCCGACATCCTGCTTTGCCATATCCTGACACGCGCTGAGGATTTCCGCCGTGGTCTCGCGCAGTTCGTCGTCGCTGCCCATTGCGTCGTTGAACACCGTGAGCCCGCGCGGATTGGCTATGCGCTGGAAAATGGCTTTGAGGTCGCTCTGATAGACCACGCAGGACATGACTATCGCCGCCACGACGACATAGTGCATGACATAGCGCGATACGGTGAGGATTTCCTTGTCGGAAAGCCCCGCCAGCACCTGCACGAGGATGTCGAACACCACGATTGCGAGCAGCATGACGAGCACGCGGATGTTGCGTCTGTACACGAACAACAGCACGAGCAGGGTCACCGCCGCCACCAGCACCACCGCGTCGAGGATGGCATAGAGATTGAGGTTCTTGGCATATTCTACGAAATCGTAATTCATCTGTCACCTCATAAATCGAATTCTTCGAAAACTTTTCCGTCTCCGCCGTCGGAGGGCGCACTGTCGCTGCCGAAAGGATTGCCGCCCGCGCCGTCGTCGAAGGGATTGCCGCCGTTG
>CALVTH010000014.1 GCA_944360115.1 uncultured Clostridia bacterium | reverse complement strand
AGGGCGTGACGCCGGCCGACCCCGTGCGGGTCACACGGCTTCGCGCGCTCTCTCCGCCCGCTCGGAGCCTGCCTTGCACCGCGCTTTTGCGGCGCACTTGTTTTCGCCGTTTCCGCCCGTTCGGCTTGCTTTTTTCCGTTTTTCGCGCTGGCTCTGCGCGGCAAGTCTCTTTTTGTCGCGTTCCGCCCTTGCGGCCGCCTTCCGTTTTTCCCTTTCTTCTCGCTCGGCGGTTTTCCGTTTTTCGCGTTCGTTGCGCTCGGCGGCTCTTTGCTCCTCGCGCTCCGCGAAGCGGCGGCGACGCGCTTCCAGCGCCTGTTCGCGCCTTTTGGC
Organism: uncultured Clostridia bacterium; assembly: GCA_944360115.1. GTDB lineage: Bacteria > Bacillota > Clostridia > Christensenellales > CAG-917 > Limadaptatus. The sequence continues at coordinate 40,098 of CALVTH010000014.1, read as the reverse complement.
AATGGCGGCGACCAGCGGGGAAAACACGGCTGTCAGTCGCGGTTCGACGCGTCGGAAAAGCAGTCGCCCTGTCACCAGTCCCGCCGCAAAACACGCCGCGCAGTAGAAATTCACCGCGCCGCTTGCGAACAGGTGACAGGACAGCAGAAAAATAGCGCACACGCCCGCTATTCCCGCGAAATCGGCGCAGAAGCCGCCCAGTCCGCGATTGTCGGCGCGCACCAGCAGGGAGGGGAGCAGGGCGAGCAAGCCGAAAGCCGCCGCCCCCGCCGCCGCGACGGCCTGGGTGAGGACGAACGCGCTCATCTGAAGATTTTTTTGAGCAGCGATTTTGGCGCGATTGCCGTCGAGTAGCGCAGAGAGGTGACATCTCCCGCCGCCGTGAGTTTGCCGCCGTCGAGGTCAAGACCTTTGATTTCGAGGCCGTGACCCGTGATATACAGGCGTTCGCCTTCCAGTTCGATTTCTATCTGTCTGTCCGTGAAAGTGGGCACGGACAGCACGCCCGTGACGGCGAGCAGTTTGTGGTCGGACAGTTCGACGGAGTGCGGTCTGCGGGTGCGTGCGGCGGGTTTCGCCGCGGTTTCTTTTTCGGGCATAATACCTCCTCGGAGCTTTTTTCCGTTCAAGTATATGCGGGAGAGGGCGCGTGAGTTCCGTTCCGTTGACAATCTTTGCAAAAAATAATAGAATTTACTGAAGTAAATCGCACGCCCGAGTGCAGTCGGACGCGCGAAAGGGAGAGTGCCATGGCAAAGAGGACGAAACCCAAGAGATACCGTCTCGATGTGTCTTCGCAGTTTTATCCCATAATCGCCACGCGGAAGTCGCAGAGTCTGTTCGGGATGACCGCGCGTATGGACGCACCCGTGGACAGGGCGGCGCTTGCCGCCGCCGTCAACGAAGCCCTGAAACGCTTTCCCACATTCGCGGTCAGGTTGCGCAAGGGTTATGCGTGGTACTACTTCGAAGAGAACACCGCCGAATATCCCGTGGGCGAAGCGGGCGGCAGACCTCTCAGACCCATAAGCGGCAAAGAGAGGGCGGGCTATCTTTTCCGCATGGACTGCAAGGACAACCTCATCGCGTTCGAGGTGTTCCACGCCCTCAGCGACGGGCTGGGCGCGCTGGAATTCTTCAAAGCCGTGCTGTATCTGTACGCCGTCAGATGCGGACGGTCCCCCGAGGGGACGGCGGGCATAATAGACCTTGCCGCCGCGCCGTCGGAGGAGGAAGCCGAGGACGCTTTTTACCGCTACCACAGGCGCGTGCGTCTCGGCGATGTGCAACTCAAGGAACTCATGGGCACGCGCCCCGCGCTCATCGAGGGCACCCTTTCGGAGGACGGATACGCCGTCAGTTACGGCGGGGTGAGCGTGGACGGAGTGCGCGCCGCCGCAAAAAGTATGGGGGCGTCGGTCACCGCGTTTATGTGCGGAGCCATAGCGCGCGCCGTACACAACACTCAGAGCCGCCCGAGCCGCGACATCGTGCTTATGGTGCCCGTCAACCTCAGGGAGATGTTTCCGTCGCGCACGCTGCGCAACTTCGTCAACTTCGTGCGGCTGACATTCCGTCACGGCGAATGTACGACGCTTGCCGATTTCGTGTCGTCGGCGGCAAAACAACTGAAAGAAAAAGCCACGCCCGACGAAATGGCGAAGTTCATGTCCACGACGGTGAGCACGGAAAGGTCATTGCCCCTGAGACTTGCTCCGCTGTGGCTCAAAATACTTGCCGCCCGCATAGTGCGCTTTTTCATCAAATCGCGCCAGACGCTCATTTTCAGCAACCTCGGCAGGGTATCGTTGCCCGAAGGGACGGGAGTGCGGAGGATAGTGTTCAATCTCAATGTGTCCAAGACCTCGCGGGTCAACATAGGCGCGCTGTCGCTCGGCGACGAAATGACGGTCGCCTTTACCCGCTCGGTCAGGGAACGCACTCTCGAGGACGAACTGTTCGCCGTGCTGGAAGGCGCGGGCGTGACCGCCGTGTGCCGCAGCGATTCCGTCGGACAACCTGACATAAACGGCACTTTAGCGCACAATACAAGCCTGTAAAAGAGGTTTTATGAAAAAAATCACTTCCGAACAACTGAGGAAACTTTATCTCGACTTCTACGCCGAACGCGGTCACGCGGTCATATCTTCGGCGTCTCTCATTCCCGAGAACGATCCCACCGTTCTGTTTACGACGGCGGGTATGCATCCTCTCGTGCCCTATCTCCTCGGCGAGAAGCACCCCGCGGGCAACAGGCTCACGGATGTGCAGATCTGCGTGAGGACGGGCGACATCGACGAGGTGGGCGACGCGTCGCATTGCACTTTCTTCGAGATGCTGGGCAGCTGGTCGCTCGGGGATTATTTCAAGAAGGACGCCATTGCGTGGTCGTACGAGCTTGCGCGCAAGCTGGGCTTCGACCGCGACACCTTCGCCGTCACCGTCTTCGCAGGCGACGATGTGTGCCCCCGCGACGAGGAGAGCGCGGAGTGCTGGCGTGCGGTCGGCGTCAAAGAGGAAAACATCTTCTTCCTCGACCGCAAGCACAACTGGTGGGGTCCCGCGGGTATGACGGGTCCCTGCGGCCCTGACACCGAGATGTTCGTCGACACGGGCAAGCCAGCCTGCGGCGAGAATTGTTCTCCCGCCTGCGACTGCGGCAAATATCTGGAAATCGGCAACGATGTCTTCATGCAGTATTTCAAGGACGCCGAGGGCAACTTCCGTCCGCTGGAGAAAAGGAATGTCGACCAGGGTATGGGACTGGAGCGTATGCTGTGCATACTGAACGGCTATTCTTCCGTCTACGAGACCGACCTGTTCGACTTCGCAATCGCAAAACTGGAGGAACTGTCGGGCGTGAAATACGGAGCGGACGAAGCGACGACGGCGGCAATGCGCATAATCGCCGACCACACCCGCACCGCCACTTTCATGCTGGGCGATGTCAGGGCCATTTCGCCGTCCAATGTCGACCAGGGGTATGTGTTGCGCAGACTGATACGCCGCGCAATGCGTTATTGCCGCGTGCTGGGCGTGGATTTCTCCGCGCTGACCACGCTTGCCGAGATGTTCGCCGACAAGTATTCTTCCGTCTATCCCAACATCGGGCAGGCCAAAGAAAGGATAATCGCCGAACTTGCCGCCGAGCGCGACAAGTTCGCCAAGACCATAGAGCAGGGACTCAGGGAATTCGACAAGATACTCACGCACATTCCCGTCGGCACTTTCCCCGGGAAGACGGCGTTCAGGCTGTACGACACATTCGGATTCCCCATAGAGATGACGGCGGAACTTGCCGCCGAGCGCGGATACACCCTCGACAAAGAGGGCTACGAGAAGGCATTCCGCGAACATCAGGAGAAATCCAAGGCGGGCGCGGAACAGAAGTTCAAGGGCGGGCTTGCCGACGGCGGCGAAGCCACGGCGAGACTGCACAGCGCGACGCACCTGCTCGGGTACGCGCTCCGCAAGGTGCTTTGCGACGACGGCATAGCGCAACGCGGCAGCAACATCACCCCCGAGAGACTGCGATTCGACTTCAACTTCCCCCGTCCGCTCACCGAGGAGGAAATCGCCGCGGTCGAGAACGAGGTCAACGCCGAAATCGCAGCGGCGGCTCCCGTCGTGTGCGAGGAGATGAGCGTGGACGAGGCTCGCGCTTCGGGCGCAATGGGCGTGTTCGGCGACCGTTACGGCGATGTCGTCAAGGTGTACACCATCGGACATTCCAAGGAAATATGCGGAGGTCCGCACGCCGCAAACACGGGCGAACTGGGCAAATTCCGTATCGTCAAGGAACAGAGCTCCTCGGCGGGCGTGAGAAGAATAAAGGCGGTGCTCGAATGATATATGTCGACAGCCATGTCCATTCCCGCAATTCTTCGGACGGGCGCGACCCCATAGCCGAAATAGTGCGGGAAGCCGAGGAAAAGGGGCTTGCGTATCTCGCAACCACCGACCACCTCGACCTCGAACTCAAGTACGGCGACAACCACAGTCCGCTGAAGTGGAAGCACATCAACCTCGACGCCTATTACGCCGAATGGCAGGCGGCGAAGGCGGCGCTCGACGAAAAGGGCAGTCCGCTGGAATTCCGTTTCGGTATCGAAGCGGGCTTCGGCGAGAATGTGTGCGGCCGCTACATCGCGACGCTTGCCGAATATCCTTTCGATGTCGTCGTGAACTCCGTGCATTTCGTGGGCGGGTGGGATGTCTATTTTCCGCACGCTTTCCTTTTCAAACGCAAGGCGAAGGTGTACGGCGAATATCTCGACAACATAATAAAGAGTCTCGACGCCCCCTATCATTACGACATCGTGGCGCACATCGGTTATGTGACGCGCAACGCGCCGTACAGGGACAAGAGTCTCGGCTTCGCCGATTTCCCCGACAAGTTCGAACGCATACTCAAAGGGATAATCGACCGCGGCAAAGCTCTCGAAATCAACACGCACACCACGCTCTATCCCGCCGTCGAGATAATCGAAAAGTATTACGAATACGGCGGCAGGAAAATATCTTTCGGGTCGGATTCCCACCACGCCGAACTGTGCAAGGATTTTGACGCCACCGCCGCAATGCTCCGCGAAATCGGATTCACGCATTTTACCGTGTTCGAGGGCGGCGGCAAGGAAAAACAGATACCCATTGCGTAAAACGCGGGACGGACGATCGGGAACAAAACCGGTCGACAAGGAACGGATATGCCGCAGATTGAAGTCAACAATGTCGGATACGCCTACAGGCTCGGCGAAGGGCAGACGGTACGCGCCCTCCGCGGGGTGTCCTTTACCGTCGAACGCGGCGAGTATATCGCGCTGGTGGGGATGAACGGCAGCGGCAAGAGCACGCTCGCGAAGCTGCTCAACGGGCTGTATGTGCCCTCGGCGGGAGATGTGCTGATCGACGGCGTCAACACCCGCGACGAGGAGCGCACCTTCGACATCCGCCGCAAGGTGGGAATGGTGTTCCAGAATCCCGACAACCAGATGGTGGCGACGATCATCGAGGACGATGTGGCGTTCGGCCCCGAGAATGTGGGAGTGCCGCGCGAGGAGATAGTCGAGAGGGTGAACGAAGCCCTCGAAGCCGTGGGAATGACGCAGTTCCGCACCCGCAGCGCGAGCAAACTTTCGGGCGGACAGAAACAGCGCGTGGCGATTGCGGGGGTGCTGGCAATGCGCCCCGACATCATAGTCTTCGACGAATCGACTTCCATGCTCGACCCCGAGGGGCGCAGGGAGATTCTCGCCGTCGCGCGCAAACTCAACGACGGCGGCATAACCGTCATCACGATCACCCACAACATGGACGAAGCGGCGCAGGCCGACAGGATAATCGCGCTGAGAAAGGGCAGAATCGTCGCAGACGGCACGCCGAAAGAGGTGTTCGCTTCTGCGGCCGTCGCGGAGTGCGGGCTTATGCTCCCGCCCGCGGCGGAGACGGCGCGACTGCTCGCGGAGAGAGGATTTTCTTTCCCCGACGCGGTGACCACGGAAGACGAATTGGTGGAGGGAATATGCTCGCAATCGAAGTAAAGAATCTTTCCTACACCTATTCGCGCAAGACCCCTTACGAGAAGCGCGCCCTCGACAATGTCTGCTTTGCGGTGGAGGAGGGCGAATTCGTCGGGCTCATCGGTTGCACGGGCTCGGGCAAGAGCACGCTCATTCAGCACCTCAACGGGCTGGTCAAACTGCAGGAAGGCGAGGTGACCGTCAAAGGACTGAAAGCCTCCGACAAAAATAGTCTCAGGCAACTGCGTTTCACCGTGGGAATGGTCTTTCAGTATCCCGAATATCAGCTGTTCGAGGACACCGTCGCAAAGGACATCGCTTTCGGGCCGAAGAATATGAAACTGGACAAGGCGGAAATCGACCGCCGTGTGCGCCGCGCAATGGAAGTGGTGGGATTGCCCTACGACGAATTTGCTTCGCGCAGTCCTTTCGAACTTTCGGGCGGCGAGAAACGCCGCGCGGCGATTGCGGGAGTCATCGCAATGGAGCCCTCCGTCCTCGTGCTGGACGAACCCGTGGCGGGTCTCGACCCCGCGGGGAGAAAGGAAATCCTCGACCTCATAGTCAGGCTCAAGGAACAGGTCAGCCCCACCGTCGTCATGGTGTCGCACTATATGGACGACATAGCCGCGCTGGCGACGCGCATAATCGCGCTCCGCGACGGCAAGGTGGTGGCGGACGGCTCGCCGAAAGATGTTTTCGGCGACCGCGAAAAGGCGCGGGAAGCGGGCATAGACCTGCCGTTCGCCGCGCGCATTGCGGACAGGCTCGCCGAGCGGGGCATAGCGCTCGACAAGAGGATAATCACACCCGTCGAACTTGCCGACGCCCTTGCGGCGTACCGCGACGGAAAGGGCGCGGAAACGGACGGCGCAAGCGACGCGAAAGACGGTGCGGACGACGGCTCCGCGACGGAAGGGGGGAGCGGTGTTTAAGGACATTTCTTTCGGTCAGTATTATCCCGCCGACTCCGTCATACACAGGCTGGACCCGCGCATAAAGATGTTGCTCACGGTGCTTTTCATCGTCGGCATATTCTTTGTGGACAGTTATTTCGGATTCATGGTGACGGCGGCGCTGCTGCTCGTCGTCATATTGCTTGCCAAATTGCCCATGATGTCGGTGCTGAAGTCGGTGCGAGCCATAATTTTCATCGTGATTTTCGCCGCCGTCATCAATCTTTTCTTCATAAAGAGCGGCGAAGTGCTGTGGAGCTGGAAATCGCTTCAAATCACCGATAACGGCGTTCATACTACCATAAAGATAACTTTAAGACTGATTTTGCTCATTTGCGGCGCGTCGCTGTTGCCGCTCACCACCACGCCGGTGGCGATTGCCGACGGCACGGAAAGTCTGCTCAAGCCCCTGAAATACATCAAGGTGCCCGTGCACGACATTGCCATGATAATGAGTATTGCGCTCCGTTTCATCCCCACGCTGTTCGAGGAGACCAACAAGATTATCGCGGCGCAGAAGGCGCGCGGCGCGTCCTTCGACACGGGCGGTCTCATTGCCCGCGCCAAGGCGATGCTCCCCGTGCTCATACCCCTGTTCGTCAATTCCTTCCGCCGCGCCGACGAACTGGCTTTCGCCATGGACGCGCGGTGCTACAACGCCACCGAAAACCGCACCAAGATGAAAGTCATGAAGATAGACTGGGCGGATGTCGTCGCCTTCTTCGTCATGGCGGCGTACTTCGCGGGCGTGCTCGTGGAGCGTTACGCGTTCACGGGGATTATGGACGGGTTGATTTTCGGAGGACTTGTGTGAGATACCGCGCGGTGATTTCCTATTTCGGCAAGAACTATGTCGGGTGGCAGAAGCAACTCAACGGCGTGAGCGTGCAGGAAAAGACGGAAGCCGCGCTGTCCGCGGTGTTCGGCACACCCACCGCCTGCACGGCGAGCGGCAGGACGGACGCGGGCGTGCACGCCGAAGGGCAGGTCATTCACTTCGACGCCGACACCGCCATTCCCCCCGAGAAAATCCCCTTTGCCGTCAACACCGAACTGCCGCGCGACATAAGCATGCTGTCCTGCCGGCCGACGGACGACGGTTTCAACGCCCGTTTCGCCGCAAAGCGCAAGACCTACCGCTATTCGCTGTATGTCGCCCGTCACCGCAGACCGTTGCTGGACGAAACGCGGGTGCACATCGTCGTGCCCCTCGACATCGCCGCCGTCAGGGAGTGCGCCGCCGTCATAGAGGGCGAGCACGATTTCAAGGCGTTCGAAGCCAGCGGCTCGGTGGTCAGGAACACCGTGCGCACGGTGTACCGCGTGGGCGTGAGCGCCGAAGGCGACTTCGACTGCGACATTCTCCGCGAGGGTACGGTGGACATCGAAGTGACGGGCAACGGATTCCTTTACAATATGGTGCGCATAATCGCGGGCACCCTCGTCTATGCGGGTATGGGCAAACTGACCGCCGCCGATGTGGAGCGCGCCATAGCCCTCGGCGACAGGACGCTGGCGGGCAAGACGCTGCCCCCCGAAGGGCTGACGCTGGTGAGCGTGGAATACGGAGACTGATATGCTGACGGTACACTTCGAAACGGACGCGGCGACGCTTGAAAAACTGTGCGGCGAACTGGGTGTTTCCGCCGACGGAAAGTGCAGCAATTTCGTGCTGAAAGAGGACGGCGACCCCATAGGTCTGATGAGGACGGAAGTGGGCGAAACCGTCAGAATCACCTATTTCAACATCGTAAAACGCGCGATGAACCTCGAAAACCGCGAATTTTTCTTCCGCGCAATGCTGTTCAAGTTCTCGCTCAACCCCGTGCCTCTGGAGGTGGCGGGAGAGCATAAGGAACTGGAGAAATTCGGGTTTGTTTACAGCGACGGAAGCATGCGCATAAACTCCGCCGACATAGTTTTCGCACCCCGTCTGTAACGGGAGCGGAGAGAGCGGCGCGAGGCGTGTGACGAGCGGCGGGCGCATACGGCGCGAGGGGCGCGACGGGGCGGAAAGACGCGCCTGCGGCGCGGCGCAAAATGTCGGAAAAGCGGGAAGACCACGGCGCGACGGGAAAACCGTCGCTTTTTTATTTCCGCCCGCGCAATTATGCCTTGCCATTTGCGCGCGCTTGCGCTAAAATACATTTACTAATATCACGGAAGGATCCCATGCAGGACAAGCAGGACAACACAGTCGCAACCGAGGGCGTCGCACCCGTCGAGGCGTCCAATTTCATCGAGGACATCATCGCCGACGACCTCAGAAGCGGCAAGCATACCAAGATTATCACGCGTTTCCCCCCCGAACCCAACGGGTATCTCCACATAGGGCACGCCAAGGCGTTGTGCATAAACTTCGGCGTCAAGGCTAAATTCGGCGGCGAGTGCAATCTCCGTTTCGACGACACCAACCCCGAGAAAGAGGATGTCGAGTATATGGAGAGCATAAAGGAAGACATCGCGTGGCTGGGCTTCGAGTGGGACAGGGAACTCAACGCGTCCGACTATTTCGACGCGATGTACGAATGTGCCGTCAAGCTCATCAAGGAGGGCAAGGCGTATGTGTGCGACCTCTCCGCCGAGGAGATAAAAGCCACCCGCGGCACGCTCACCGAAGCCGGCGTCGAAAGCCCCTACCGCAACCGCAGCGTGGAGGAAAACCTCGACCTGTTCGAGCGTATGCGCGCGGGCGAGTTCGACGAGGGCGCGAGGGTGCTCCGCGCCAAGATAGACATGGCGTCGCCCAACATCAATATGCGCGACCCCGTCATCTACCGCATCGTCAAGGCGGAACATCCGCACACGGGCAACAAATGGGTCATCTATCCCATGTACGATTTCGCCCACCCGCTGGAGGACGCCATAGAGGGCGTCACCCATTCGCTGTGCTCGCTGGAGTTCGAAAATCACCGTCCCCTTTACGACTGGGTGACGGAAAACAGCGACTACCGTCCCCGTCCCCGACAGATAGAATTCGCGCGGCTCAATCTCACGCACACCGTGATGAGCAAGCGTTTTCTCAAGCGACTGGTCGACGAGGGCGTCGTGTGGGGCTGGAACGACCCCCGTCTGCCCACATTGTCGGGTTTGCGCGAGAGAGGGTATCCCCCCGAGGCCATACGCGATTTCTGCGGCAGGATAGGCGTGGCTAAGGCGGACAGCCTTGTCGACATAGCCCTGCTGGAGCACTGCGTGCGCGAGAATCTCAACGACAACGCCACCCGCGCAATGGTGGTGACCGAGCCGCTCAGGGTCGTCGTCGAGAATTATCCCGAGGGCAAGACGGAGACCGTCACCGTCGAGAACAATCCGAGGAAAGAGGACGCAGGCGTTCACGAAGCCACCTTCTCCCGCGAGATTTACATCGAGCGCGACGATTTCTCCGCCGACCCGCCTGCCAAATATTTCCGCCTCAAACCCGACGGAATAGTGCGTCTCAAGGGCGCGTATGTGGTAAAATACAAGCGTCACGAAGTGGACGAAAACGGTGTGCCGACCGTGGTGTATGTCGATTATCTCGAGGGTACGCGGTCGGGCGAAGCCGGCGCGGCAATCAAGGTCAAGGGCACCATACACTGGGTCAACGCCGCCGATTGCGTCGATGCCAGGCTCAACCTTTTCGATTATCTGTTCAACGACGGCGAGGAGAATTATATGGACAGGGTCAACCCCCATTCCCTCACGGTCAGGTACGGAAAGGCGGAGAGGTTTGTGGAAAACGCGCCCAAGGGCACGAGATTCCAGTTCCTGCGGGAAGGGTATTTCGTCAGCCGCGGCGGCAACGAGTTCAACTGCATAGTGGGGCTCAAGGACGGCTTCCGTCCGTGAGCGCACCATGCTCCGTCGCGCGGCGCGCGGCGGGGCGTATTGCCCGCACGGAGCGGGCGGGGAGCGATTATGTTCACTTGCAAGATTTGCGGAAACGAAGTCACGCGCGGACAGGCGTACTGCGCGCACTGCGGCGCGGATGTGGTCGCCAATTACGAGACGGTGTGCCCGTCCTGCGGCACGCGTAACGCCGCCGGCAACAGATTCTGCGCGCATTGCGGCGCTTTGCTCGGCGTGCTGAGGAAGCCCGTCTGTTCGATATGCGGCGCCGAAAATCTGCCCGGCGTCAAGTTCTGCGTGGTGTGCGGCGCGCCCGTGGTGGACTTCGAGAGCCCGCTCACCGAACAGGATGTCCTCGAAATGCGCAGGAACAAGATGAATGTCGACCTCATGATGAAAGAGCGCATGAGGGTAGCCGACCGCGAAATCGAGGAGATGAAGCGCAAGGTGGGCGAGGACAAAGCCCGCGCGCTCAAGGAAATCGAGGATTACCGCAAAAAGACCAACGACGAATTCACCAAACAGGCGCAGCTGCTGGACGCCTACCGCGACAAGGTCAACGAACTGGGCTCCGAGGATGTGGCGCGCATTGCCAAACTTGCCGCCACGCTCCGCAGTCAGGCGCGCTTTTTCAACGACCCGTATTCCGCGCTCGACGAAGCGGCGGAGGGCGAGGGCGTTTTCGTGTGTCCCGTCTGCGGCACGGTCAACGCGCCCGACGCGGTGAAGTGCGTGCGTTGCGGGCGTTCCAAGGCGCGCTCCGAACTGTTGCTTGCCAAGGGCAAAATCAAGCAGTCTCCCCCCGTCCGCAAAAAGACGAGGCTCATTCAGACGGAGGAAGAGGACCTTTCCGTGGCGGGCACTCCGACATTCGACGAGTTCGCGGGAGAGGCGTTCGAGGAGGCTCAGAACAAACCCATAGAGGTGGCTTCCGACGCCGCCGCAGAGGGCGAGGGCGCTCATCAGCGGTTCGTGCAGGGCGGCTATCCCTATCCCCCCGCGGGTTACGGCGTGCCTTATTACGGTGCGGACGGCGTTCCGCGCCAGATGCCGCCCATTGTGCAACCCGTGGCTTTCGTGCCTTATGTCACGCAGGACCAACCCCTTATGCAATACACGCCCACGGGCGAGTACATCGGCGACGATGACGGTGACGGCAAATGACCGATAACTTTGGCAAAAACCCCCATGTGGACGAATCGGGCATAAGGCTCGCGCCCACGCCGCTCGGAGGAACGGCGCCCAAGACCATGCCCGGAATAAGGCAGGAGTTTGTCATAGTGCCGCGGCTGGAAACGCCGACGGCGGCGGGAACGGCGGAAGGCGGCGCGGCGGTGTCCACGAGCGCCGACTATCAGCCCAAATCCCGCGATCTCAGCAAACTCCGCGCCCGCCGTATGCGCACGCGCAATTTCGGCGTGGGGCTGGTTATGGCGGCGGTTTCGGCGCTGGTGCTGTTGCCCTTCGTCTTTGCCGTGTGCGGAGTGAGCGTCGACTTTTTGCCTTTCCGCTTCGTGCCGCAACAGTACAATGTCGTGCAGGGCTGGATAGACGCCTTTTCCGAGACGGCCGCGCTGGGCTGGACGGGCGAACAGGTGGGCGCGGTTTGGGCGGCAATGGTGCCCGATATGCTGCTCACCGTCGGCATTATCGCCGTGCTGGTCAACCTCGTCAAAGCCGTGACGGGGATGTGCTTCGCGCTGAGACCCAGACGCTATCTCCCCGGCGCGACGGCGTTTCTGCTGTCGGTATGCGCAGTGTTCATCGCCGCTCTCGTCGGCGCGGAGGACATCGGCGTCGCACAGATAGATTTCATGCAGGATTTCATTCACGGCTACGCGACAAGCGAGTTCTTCACATTCTTCGTGCTGGCGGGCGTAAACCTCGTCGCCGCGTTTGTGTGCTCCCTCGTCACGCCGCCGAGAACGGGTTATACCCGCGGGAAATAAACACCGCAGGAGGAAGAAATGGCTAAGAAAGAACGCGTCGAGACCACTTTCAATCCCGAAGTTAAAAAAGAGGAGGTCGTCGCGCCCGTCGCCGAGTCGCAGGAGACAATGTACGAGAGCGAGGCGTACGGCAATCCCCGTCCCGACCAGGGCACCAAGACCACCGTCATGAAAACGGTGGGCATAGGCGGTCCCGTGCCCATTGTCGCGCCCAAACACAACACAATACAGCTTCAGCCCATAATCGTGCCCCTCGCCGTCGTGCCTTATATGAGTCAGGACAGCTCGGTTTTGCGCACGGACGGCAAGCCCGAAGGCGTCGCCGCGGACGGCGGCAGCTACGCCGCGGTGGAATTCGACGCCGCGCGTATGCAGGCGGAGAAGCGCACGGCTGTGCGCAGGATGTCGGCGGTGTTCAGGGTGTATTCGCTGATAACTTTCCTCGTGGCGGCGATAATCGCGGCTGGTTTCCTGCTCGCGGCATACAGTCCCGTCCTCGGCGCGCTGGACTTTTCCGGCAACGATGTTATCGGCAACATACGCCAGATTGTCGACGGCGGCGAGCCCCTCGTGATGTCGCAGACGGTCACCAACATAATCGCGGCTTTCGGTGTGGCGCTCGCGCTCGTGTGTTCGTTGCTCGGCATTGTGATAGGCAAATACGCCCGCAAGACTATGATTGCGTGCTCCGTGCTGTCGCTCGGCGCTTTCGCCGCCGAACTCATCGCGCAGGCGGTGCGCGGCACATTCAGCCTCGCGGCAAGCGGCGCGCTCATACTCATGGCGGCGCTGGCGGCGGCGATGTTCGTGGTGTCCGTGGTGTTTGCCGCTCTCGCCGTCAGGCGCGAGGAAGCCACCGAGGAAACGGTGTCCCGCGCGGCGAGCGAAATATGATTTAACGCAAATTTAACTCTTTCGGTTCAGGATGTCACTCAGAATAGCTTCGCTGGCAAGCGGCAGCAAAGGAAATGCAACCCTCGTCCTCTCGGACACCACGGCGCTCCTCGTGGACGCAGGCATTTCTTTTACGCGCATCAGGACGGAGCTTGCCCGTTTCGGGCTGACGCCCGCTTCCCTCGACGGAGTGGTGATAACGCACGAGCACACCGACCATATATCCGCGCTTCCCATTCTCGGGAAATATGCGCCCGTCTACGCTCATCCCCGCACGGCGCGGGAGATTGTCCTCAGACAAGGCGGCATTGCGGGGTACCGGGAGCAGGAATTCTACGAGGGCGGTTTCACCGTCGGCGACATCGAAGTCGTGCCGTTCAGGATACCGCACGACGCCGCCTATCCCCTCGGCTACACCTTCCGTCTTTCGGCAGGGCAGCAGGTAAGCGTGGCGACGGATATGGGCAGACCCACCGTCGGCGTGTTCAACAACATCAAGGACAGCGAGGTCGTTCTGCTGGAAGCCAATCACGATGTGGATATGCTTAAGAACGGCTCCTATCCCGAAAGACTCAAAAGGCGTATCCTCGGCGACAGCGGTCACCTCAGCAACGATATGACCGCCGTGTTCGCCGACAGGCTGGTGGGCTCCGCCGTGCGCACGCTTATGCTGGGGCACCTCAGCCAGAACAACAATCTCCCCGAACTCGCGCTCGGCACCGTTGCGGGCAGACTGCAGTGCAGGGGATGTGACAACATCGCAGTGTGCGTTGCGTCTCAGGACTGCGCGAGCGATGTCTACGAGGTAAGATGAGAAGAAATCTTTTTGCGGGAGAAGGCGGCAGCATATACCTGTTCGCGCTGTGCGGCGCGTCCATTCTCGGCACCGTCTTTTATTACATTCTCGCCCGCACGGGCTCTTTCGACGGAATGAGCGTGACGAGCTGGGTGTCCTACGCCGTCACGCAGATAGCCTTTGTCGCCGTGGTGCTGATTTACTCGCGCGTGCGGCGCATAGACCTGCCTGTCGTCGCCAAACTTCGTCCCACCAGAAGCGTGGGGCAGTATCTTCTGCTCCTGCCAATCGCGATTGTGTCGATAGCGGCGTTTTTCCCGCTTTATCTGCTGTTCGCCTCTTTCCTCGGCGTCATGGGTTATCACATGGGCAACGCCGTCGCCATGCCCGTCTTCTCCAACTTCGGCGTGTTCGTGCTGGCGGTGTTCGTCATGGCGTTGCTCCCCGCAATCGGCGAGGAACTGCTCATGCGCGGCACCGTGCTGCCCGCTATGACCAGCAGGGGAACATGGTTCGGCATTTTCATTTCCGCGTTGCTCTTCGCGCTCATGCACAACAATCCCATGCAGACCGTCTATCAATTCTGTCTCGGGGTGGTGCTCGCCCTCGTGTTCATGTCGTCGCGCTCGGTGGTGCCGTGCATGATACTGCACTTTCTCAGCAATCTGATAACCCTCATCCTCACGGCGTATCTGCCGCAGGTGGACAGAATCATAATCGATCTCGGAGCGTACAACTGGCTGACGGGCGCGGTGAGTTTCGTCGTCGGCACGATGCTGCTCGTCCTTCTGCTGTTCTTCTATCACCGCGCGGGCAATCCCCGCAAGAGCGCCGAAGATTACACCGTGTCCGACGCGGGCATAGTTTTCGAGGAATATTCCCTCCGCGCCTACACGGACGCCCCGCCCGTCAGGGAAAAGAAGCCCAATGTCTTTGCGGAAGCCTTCCGCTTCCTCGGCTCGCTGTTCACCAGACGCGGCTGGCGGGCGGCGGAGCGTGAACTCATCGTCACCTGCGACATCCCCTATGTTGGCAAGACTCAGCCCATGCTGGGCGTGTGGCTGGCGATAGGTTTCTCCGCGGTCTACTGGGTGCTGGCGTTGCTCGGAGGTCTGCTGTGAAAACGCGCTACGCGGGCGGATTGTCCTATCTTCTGGTGGTAATCTGTCTGCTGCTCCTGCGCGTTTCGATGTACACGGGCATTGCCTCGGGCGTGTCCGACACCGACCTCTACTTCACTCTGGTGTGCCAGCTGCTGTGCTTCGGAGTTGCGCCCGCGTGTCTTTGGATTCTGTTGTCGCGCGGCAACGAACTTGCCGCAATCGGCACTTTACCCGCATATTTCAACATTAAAAAGTGTTCGTTGAGCAACTGGCTGCTCACTCTCGCGATAGCCGTGCCCGCCGTCGTAATCACCTATTCGGTGTCCACCGTATGGTCGCAGGGGCTGTATATCATCGGCTACAATTTCCCCGAGAGCGACGAGGTCACGCTCACCGTTTCCGCATTGCTCGCCGACATCGCGCTGACCGCGGTGTTGCCCGCGCTGTTCGAGGAATTCACCCACCGCGGGCTGGTCTTTGCGGGCTACCGCGACGCGGGCGAGGGCGTGGTGTTCGTGTCGGCGTTGCTGTTTGCGCTCATGCACCAGAATGTGCGGCAGGTGGGCTACACCTTCGTGCTCGGAGTGGTGCTGGCAATGGTGGTGTTTTACAGCGGCTCGCTGTTTCCCGCCGTGTTCCTGCACTTTTTCAACAACCTGATAAGCGTGTTTATGACCTATTCCGACATGAATCCCGTGTTCGGATTTATGGAAAAAGCGCGCGTGTGGCTGTGGACGGATTCTCTCGGCAGGGGGATTTCGGCGGCGCTGTTCGTGGTTTCCGTGCTGGCGTGCGTTTTCGCGCTGAACGCAATGAGACGCAAGAGGGTGCGCGCGGGCGAACTTGCCCCGCGTTTTCCGTCGCCCGCCGCCGCGGAGGCGTTGCCTCTCTATAAGGATGTGCCGTTCCTCGTTGTCGTCGCCCTCGGCGTCACGGTGACGGCGTTTTCGCTCGTGTGGGGGTTGGGATGAAAGTCAGCATAGTGGCAGTCGGCAGGCTCAAAGAGAAATATTTCGCCGAAGCCGTCGCGGAGTACGCCAAGAGACTGGGCGCGTACTGCGAGTTCAAAGTGGTCGAGGTACCCGCCGCGCCGCCCGCCAAGTCTCCCGCCGAGCAATCGGAGGAGGAGGGCAGGGCGTTGCTGAGCAAGGCGCGCGGTTTCGTCGTCGCAATGGACGGCGGCGGCAAGGAAGTGTCCAGCAAAGGACTGGCGCAGACAATCGCCGTCGAGTGCGGGCGCGGACAGTCGGAGTTCTGTTTTGTCATAGGCGGCAGTCACGGGCTGTCGCGCGAGGTGCTGGAGAGGGCGGACGCCGTGCTGTCCTTCGGCAAACCCACCTATCCGCACCAGTTGTTCAGGGTTATGCTGGCGGAACAGATTTACCGCGCTTTCACCATAAACGCGGGCACGCCTTATCACAAGTAGGAGAATTATGGCGGAGGAAAAGAGTACGGAGTATATGAGGCGCGCTCTCGCGATTGCCGCGGAGTGCGCGGCGGCGGACGAAGTGCCCGTCGGATGCGTGGTGGTCAAGGACGGCGAGATTATCGCCGAGGGCGGCAACCGCAAGGAACGCGAAAACAACGCTCTCCGTCACGCCGAGACGGTGGCGCTTGCCGCGGCGGCGGAAAAGGTGGGCAACTGGTGGCTGGAGGACTGCGATGTCTATGTCACTCTCGAGCCCTGTCCGATGTGTGCGGGCGCAATGATACTGTCGCGCGTGCGCAAGGTGTTCTTCGGCGCCTACGACGAAAAGAGCGGCGCGGCGGGCAGCAGGGTCAACCTCTTCGAAAAAGGACTGTTCAACCACGACATAGAGGTGGAAGGCGGAGTGCTGCGCGAAGAATGTGCGGCGGTGTTGTCGGAGTTCTTCGCGGCGAAACGGCGGGCGGCAAAACAAAGGAAAACGCCTGCGGAATGACGGACGGCGCGCAAGGCACGACGAAACGACTGACGGCGGCAAAATGCAAATTGCGGCGAAAGCGGCGGCGCGGCGCGGGGCGCGAACCGCTTGCGCAGGAAAAAACGGCGGGGCAAAATTGCCCCGCCGTTGCCGTACGATTCAGACTGTCGTCTGCGTATCCTGTTCGGAGACGGCGGCGCGTGCGGCGACGGGAAGGACGGCGTACAACTCGGCGGGAAGGGTGTACGCAGCTTCCGTGCCGTCAATCAACTCTTCCACTTGCGTCGCGTCGATTTCGTAGGGAATACCGAACGCGCAGGCTATCGCGGAGATTACCGCGGAAAGCACGGTGATGACGATGATTGCGATTTGCTTCTTGCTCATTGCTGTGTCTCCTTTTGTTTTTTTCGGGGACACCGGACAGTCGGACGGCAGGCAAATGCTACAATGCCGTCCCCTCCGAAAGCCAGAAATTATGTCGCGGAATTTGCGGTAAATTTCCGACGGGCGACGGCATATTATGTGGGTATGTCGGAAAAAGTGAAAATCTGGTTTGTGGAAACGCCGTCGGCGGGCGAAACGCTGCTCGGCAGGCAAGTGTGCGAATACGCGCCGCGTTCGCTGGCGGCGTTCGATTGCGAGAGGGTGTCCTCTGTCGGGGAGTGCGTCTTCGAAAAGGGCAGGGTGGACATCGTCATCCCTCTCGATATGCCGCTCGTGACGGGCGAGGACATAGGGCGCGTCGTCGAGACGGTGAAGCGCAAGCGCCTTTCCGCGCTGGGACTGGGCGAGGAAGGCTCGGGCGCGGTGGCGGCGGCGGGAGACTGTGCCGAG
The DNA here is from genome assembly GCA_944360115.1 of uncultured Clostridia bacterium. Lineage (GTDB taxonomy): Bacteria > Bacillota > Clostridia > Christensenellales > CAG-917 > Limadaptatus. The sequence continues at coordinate 22,312 of CALVTH010000014.1, read as the reverse complement.
GCGCATTGCAGGCTGGAGTTGCCGCATTTCGTCAAAACGGAGGGTGCAAAAAACCGCCGTATAGTGTATAATCAAATGAAAGAGAGAGTGCTTCTCCGCCTGTGCGCGGAGGGCGCGGTCATAGAGGACTTCGACAACACCGTCGCCGACGACACCGTGCAAGCGGAGAGCGGCGCGCTCGTGTTGCCCTTTTGCGCGCTCAGAGGGCGCACCGTACTGCGCGCGGGGTGCAAGGTTGCGGGCGCGTATGTCGAGGACAGCGAGATAGGCGAGGGCGCGGACATAGTAATGTCGCACATCGTGTCGTCCTCGGTGGGGGCGCGCACCACCGTCGGACCTTTTGCGAGACTTCGCGGGGCGACGGTGGGCGAAGGGTGCAGGCTCGGCGATTTCGTCGAGGTCAAGGGCTCGCTCCTGCACGACGGAGTGAAATCGGCGCACCTGAGTTACATCGGCGACGCCGAGGTGGGAGCGCGCACCAATGTCGGTTGCGGCACGGTGTTCTGCAATTACGACGGCAAGCGCAAACACAGGACGACCGTCGGCGAGGATTGTTTCATCGGCGCGAACAGCAATCTCGTCGCGCCGCTGAGCATAGGCGACGGCACATTCGTCGCCGCTGGCACGACGGTGACGAGAGACACCGCGGCAGGTTCTTTCGTCATAGGACGGGTGCGGCAGGAAGGCAAGGAAAGAGGCAATCCGCTGAGACGCCCCGCAGAGGGCGAGTGACCCCGCGCGGCGCTGTCGCGCGGAGGACGGAACACCGCCGCGGGAACGGCTGACGGACGCCGAAGCCACGACTTCCGCCGTCCGAAAACGGCAAACGGCAACAGAGGTCAACCGAACGGAGCGCACGCCGCGGGCGGGCGCGGAAGCACGGAGGAAATATGTATCTCATAGTAGGGCTTGGCAACCCCGGAACGCGTTACCGTTCCACCTACCACAACCTCGGTTTTATGGTTGCGGACGCTTTGGCGCGCGCCCGAAAAATCAAATTCACGGGCAAAGAGTGCGACGCCGTCACCGCAAAAGGCAAAGTGGACGGCGAGGAGTTCGTGGTGGCAAAGCCCCAGACTTATATGAATCTGTCGGGCGAAAGCGTCAGGAAGCTGGTCAGGAAATACTGCGACGACGAAAGTCGTCTTATAGTCGTTTACGACGACGCAGACCTGCCCGTGGGCAGAATGAGACTGCGCGAGGAAGGTTCCGGCGGCACTCACAACGGTATGCGCAGTATTGTCGCCGCGCTCGGCACGACCGAGTTCAAACGGCTGAGAATAGGCATAAAGAACGCCGCGCTTGCCGACAGGGAAGTGGACATCGCCGACTATGTGCTGTCGCATATAGATTACGCCGACAAAAAGGCAATCGAAAATTGCGTCGAAGAAGCGGCGGCAGCGCTCATCGACCTGGTGGGAGGCGCGGATATTCAGCGCGTGGAAGAGCGGCTGAACAGGAAAAAGGGCTGAAAATGCGCGGCGCACGACGCGTCGGGCGCGATGAACTTCAAGGAAAATGAGTATTCCCCGCAGACTTGACATCTCATCCTTCGGCGAAGGACTCCCCGAACTTTTGTCGTTCGGGCGTCTCCGCGCGCCCTCGGGCGGAGTCAACTCTCTCGGGGTGGTCAAGGTCACGGACGGCGCAAAGGCGCACCTCATCGCTTCCGTGCCCGCCGCAAAGATATGCGTGACCGCGGATATGCTGGCGGCGAAAGCTCTTGCCGCAAGGCTTTCGGGATATTGCGACGGCAGGGTGGCGGTGCTCCCACCCCGCGACGATGTGCTGGTGTACAGGCGCGGTTTTTCGGCGGCGCGCTCCCGCGAAAGGGCGGCGGCGCTCGCCGCGTTCCTTTTCGGCGAAGCCGATACCCTGGTGGTCAGCGCCGAATCGCTCATGCAGTTGTGCCCCTCGCCCGAGGTTTTCGGTGGGGCGGCGGTGCTGTTCGAGAAAAACGCCGAGATATCTCCGACGACCGCCGTGGACAGGCTCGCCGCCGCGGGCTATTCGCGGCAGGAAATGATTGCCGACGAGGGTGACTTCGCGCTCCGCGGCGACATACTGGACATCTATCCCGCGGGCGGACAGCCTCACCGCATAGACTTTTTCGACGAGACGGTGGACGCCGTCAAGCGCATAGACCCCGTGACAATGCTTGCAGTCGAGGACAAGGAGCGTTTGCTCGTGCCGCCGGCGGGCGATGTCCTGTTCTCCGCCGCGGACGCGGAGCGGGTGCGCAAGACCCTCTATCCCCGCCGCGACAACGCCGTCGCCGCCTTGCTGTCGGACGGCTTGCGCGTGGGCGTGTGCCCCGCGTCGTACGCGTGGCTTGCGCCCTTTTCCAGGGACAATTCCGCAACGCTGTTCGACTATCTTCCCGCCGACCGTCCCTCCGTCGTGGTGGTGGACGAGCCGAAGTCCGTCGCCGACAAATTTTCCGTCGTGGGCAAGGAATTCCGCGGCAGACTGGAGAGGCTGGCGGAAGCGGGCGAAATTCTGCCCGAGCACTCGGCGTGCCTGATTGCCGAACACGAAATAAAGCGGCGTTTCACGCTGTGCCGCAAGATATATTTCAGTTCGCTCGACGCGGGCAATCCGCTCTTCGATGCGGGCAGACTGCTCACCCCGCGCACACGACCCGTCACCAAATATTACCTGTCGCCGCAGTCGCTCACGCAGGACGCCAAGACCTTTGCGCTGAACGGCGTGAAAACGCTGATATGCGCGGGCAACCGCGAGCGCGCCAAAGCCCTGCGCGACAGCCTTTATTCCGAGGGCGTATATGCCGAGGTGTCCGACGACGGCGAGGGCGAAGCCGCCATTCTCGTCACCCCGCTCAAGATAGAAGCGGGGGTCATATATCCCGCCGAAAAGGTCGCCGTAATCGGCGTTTCGGAGTGCGTCGGCAAACACAAAGGCGAAGATGTATTGCGTCCGAAAACGCAGTTTATCGCACCGAAAGCGGGTGATTATGTGGTGCATAAGGTGCACGGCATAGGAATTTGCGAGGGCACGACGATACTCAGGTCGGGCGAGTTCGACAAGGAATACATCGTGCTCCGCTACCGCGACGGAGACACCCTTTATGTCGCCGCCGACCAGACGGACAATCTGCAGAAATTCGTCGGCGAGGAGAATCCGCGGCTCAGCAAACTGGGCGGCAAGGAGTTCGCCCGCGAGAAGGAGAAGGTGCGGAAGTCCGTCAAGAAGCTCGCCTTCGATTTGTTGCAGCTGTACGCCGTCCGCGAGAAACAGAAGGGCTTTGCCTATTCTCCCGACACGGTGTGGCAGAAGGAGTTCGAGGACGCTTTCGAATACGAGGAGACTGACGACCAGCTGAAGGCGATTGCCGCCGTCAAACAGGATATGGAGAGCGGCAAGATCATGGACAGGGTGGTGGTCGGCGATGTCGGTTTCGGCAAGACCGAGGTCGCCTTCCGCGCGATGTTCAAGACGGCGCTCGACGGCAAGCAGTCCGTGTTGCTCGCCCCCACCACCATTCTCGCCCGTCAGCATTACGAAAACCTTTCGGCGCGCCTTGCGCCTTTCGGGATAAAGTGCGGGTTGCTGACCCGACTGCAATCGACGGAACAGAACGCCGAGACCGTCAGGGCGCTTGCCGACGGCAGTCTGCTTTTCGTCATCGCCACGCACAAGGTGCTGTCCAAGGACACCGTTTTCAAGGACCTCGGCCTGCTGGTGCTTGACGAGGAACAGCGGTTCGGCGTCAATCACAAGGAGACGCTCAAGCAACGCTATCCGCTCGTCAATGTGCTCACGCTTTCGGCGACGCCCATTCCGCGCACCCTCAACATGGCGCTTTCCGGGGTGCGCGACATATCCCTGCTGGAGACCGCTCCCAAGGGCAGATTGCCCGTGCAGACCTATGTCATACCGTACTCCGACGCCCTTGCGGCGGACGCAATCGAGCGCGAGTGCGGCAGAGACGGGCAGACTCTCGTGTTGCTCAACGACATAGCCGCGCTGGACAACTATGCCGCCGCGCTCAAACGCATACTTCCCGAAGAGGTGCGCATAATCACGGCGCACGGTCAGATGGCTCCGCACGAACTGGAGAAGCGCATAGCGGCGTTTTACGAAAAGCAGTACGATGTGCTGATTGCCACCACCATAATCGAGAACGGCATAGACCTGCCCGACGCCAACACGCTCATCGTCATAGATTCGGGTCGGTTCGGGCTGTCGCAGTTGTATCAACTGCGCGGCAGAGTGGGGCGGCGCGGCGCGCTGGCGCACGCCTATTTCACCGTGCCGTCGCACGGCGGCGTGACCGAAACCGCCGAAAAGCGGTTGCGCGTGCTGCTTGAGAACACCGAACTGGGCAGCGGATTCCGCGTTGCGCTCAGCGATCTTTCCATAAGGGGCGCGGGCAACCTGCTCGGGGCGGAACAACACGGGCACATCGAGAAAGTGGGCTACGAGATGTACATCGAACTGCTCAACGAAGCCGTGGAAGAACTGCGCACGGGCAAACGCCCCGCCGAGCGCAAAGAGGTGGATATGAAGGTGGATGTGCCCGCCTACATCGCCTCGGAGTATGTCGGCGGCAGGGACAAGATGAGGATATACAAGCGCATTGCCGAGGTGGATTCTCCCGCCGCGCGGCGCGAACTGGTGGAGGAACTCACCGAGGTGTACGGCGAGGTGAAGGAGCCGCTCGCCAACCTCATAGACATATCCCTGCTCAAGAATCTCGCGGCGGGGTTCGATGTGGGCAAGGTCACCATCACGCGAAGCGGCGCGGGGGTCAGTTTCCGCGACGCCGAGGTGTTCCGCGACGAGGCCGTCATGAAAGCGGTGTCCGAGCGTCAGAAGGAAATGGTGCTGACCTCCACGGTGCCGCCCGCGCTGATTTTCGATGTCAAAGGGCTTTCCAACCGCGAAAAGTTGTCAAAACTCATTGTGTTCTTCTCCGAACTTGCGGGGCACGGCGACGACTGAGCGCGCAAAATCGCCAAAATAGCGGGGCAGAACGCGAAAAAACGCGGAGCAAAGCCTCTTTCGGCAGGTGCGTGCGGGAGAAATCCGGACAAAGCAAATTTCGATTAAGTCGGTCATACTGCCCGAAAACGCTTGCGGGCGCGGGGGCGAGCGTGTATAATGGGCAATAATAATGCCGAATTATCCGCAAAACGGAGTGTATATGAAGCGCAGACTTACAATCTTACTCGCACTTGTCCTGCTCGTTTCCGTCGTCGTCGGCGTGCTCGCCGGCTGCGACAGAATTTTCGTCAAGGCAGAGGACCGCGACGCCGCGCAGGTCGTTGCCACGGTCAGTTACAACGGACAGACCGCGAACATCACCAAGGCGGAGCTCACCGTTTCGTTCAACAATTACGCCTATCTCTACAACGCCTACTACGGTCTCAGTTACGAGGAAGCCGCCAACACCATTCTCAGGTCGCTCGCGCAGAACAAACTCCTCGTGCTGTTCGCCAAGGACGAAATCGTCAAAGCCAACGGCGACAGCCGTCACGCCGCGGACATCCCCGTCTACGAACTTCTCAGCGGCAGCGAACTCAACCGCGCCGTCGAGAATGTCAACGAAGATATGCTTGCCGCGCTGTCCAGCGCGCTCGAAAGTCTCATCACCGAAGCCGACTACAACAGCGGCGACGAGGAGACCGACACCGAAGAAAAATACGAGGAATACACGGGCGACGACGCCGTCCGCGTGTATTTCGACACCGACGGCGGCAGCGATGTCGAGCGTCAGAGCATAAAGAAGGGCACCAAGGCTTTCGAGCCCGAAGAGCCCACCAAGGACGGTTACACTTTCCTCGGCTGGTTCACCGCCAAGGGCAACAAGGGCACGGAGTGGGATTTCACTTCCGCGGTCGATTCCACCACCACGCTTTACGCGCACTGGGAGAAATACACCGCGCCCAGGACGGAGCGCCCCGAAGCCGAAGAGGACGAGGATAAGGATTACGACGCCGACGCCGACCTGCCCGAGGGCGCCGAACCCGCGGTGAGATTCTTCCTCGCCGACGGTTCGTTCAACGCCGATTACAGGGCGCTCGTCTACGACCGCACCGCGGAGCCCGAAATCCTTGCCGATTACTCCGACGAGGATTACAAGAAAGCCCTCGACGATTATCTCGACGACGCCGTCAAACAACTTCAGGATAATCTGGCTTCCGGTTATCTCGGCTATGACTACTATCTCACCGCCGAGTACGAGAGTCTGCTCGTCACCCGTCTCGAAAGAATGATAGGCGACGGCAGAATAGGCGACGGAGCAACCGTCACCGCCGCCGAAGTCGAGGCCAGGTTCGCCGCGCTCGTCGCGCAGAACAAAGAGACCTTCGTGGACGGTTCGACCTACCAGTCCGCGTTGTCCTCCTCTCTGTCCACCACCTACTACCACAAGGCCGAAGGCTACGGCTTCGTGCTCAATATCCTGCTCAAGATGCCCGAGGAAGATGTCGAGGAACTCACCGCGCTCATCGCCGACGGCACCGTCAGCGAGGATTATGTCAGAAGCGTGCGCGACGCCAAACTCGCCGCGCTTGAAGTGTATGTCAGCAATCCCGACTACGACTCCACCTACGAGTGCAAGGACGAGAATTGCGACCACGAGACGGTGACGGAAGTCGAGGGCAGCAAGGGGCTCAAACAGATTGTCGAGTTCAAACAGACCGACGGAGAATGGGGCGTCGTCTACAATGTTTCTATGTGCCCCGAGGTCGCCTATCTGCCCGACAAGATTGCCGCAACCAACGGCACCGACGGCATAATCGAACAGATTTACTACAGCTTCGGTCAGGTCACGGACGCCGTCAAAAGCAGAGACATAACCCATGTGCAGGGACTGTACTGGATGCGCGAAGTCGCCACGGCGTGGCTGTATCTCGTCGGCGACGACAGCGGCAGCGTCTCTTCCGATTCCAACAACAACGGTCTCGGCTATGTAGTCACCCCCGAGGGTGAGGAGTCGGGCTATATCGACAGCTTCACCGAGCAGGCGCGCGCCCTCATTGACAACGGCGGCGGCTCTTACGAGCGCATCGCGGGCGACGGCGCAACGCTCGACAACTTCTATGTCTACGGCGACAACTTCATCGGCGCGGAAACCGCCGTCGACGCGTCCTCGGCGTATGCGGGCATATTCGTCCTCGTCGCAAGTTATGTGCCTTACGACACGACGGGCTGGGGCTCCTACACCGTCACCTACGACGAGGAGACCGACACCTACGACGAAGAAAAAATCGGCGCTTCCGCCTTTGTGGACGGAGTGCTGCCGATGAATTATGTCGTCACTCACGCCGCCGACCTTGCCGACTGCGTCACCGTGGAGCAGTCCATAGAGGACGGTATCCTCACGGGCAAGAAATCCACGCTGTACGAAAAGACCGTCAACGACTTCGGCGTGGCGAATTACGGAAACATAACCTACAACGAAAAGGCTTACAAGTCGTTGTGGAAAGGGCTTGACTGAGTCGCGCAATCCGTGCAACGACAACCCGAGACCGCGGTCTCGGGTTTTCTTTTTCGCCCCCGACGGGAAGCGCATAGCGAAGAGCGGACGGTTCCCCCGGCAGGGGAGAGAAAAAAGATGAAAACGCGCGTTTTTACAATTTTTTTACAAATAGAGTTGCAAGTCGCGCGTGCGTTGATATAATATATTAACCCTTAATGCGGTTAACAGAGGTTACGAATATATGGCGCTGTCCATTGCCGCGCTGTGCCTGTCCTGCCTCAGCGTAGTGATATGCACGGCCACCAATGCCAAAGTGCGACTCGGCAAACTGAGAATCCACCTGTACTGGGTGGTGCCTTTCGTCTGCGCCGTGGTGCTGGTGGCGACCTCTCAGGTGCCCGCGGGACAGGTGGCGGAGCAGTTCTTCGGCGACTCCGACATGAACCCCCTCAAAACCCTCGCGATATTCCTGTCGATGAGCGCGATGTCCGTCTATCTCGACAGGGTGGGTTTTTTCAAGTATCTCGCCGCCAAGGTCATGAAACACGCGGGGACGAGCCAACTCAAACTGTTCGTCTTGCTCTACATAATCATCGCGTTGGTCACACTGGTGACTTCAAACAGCACGATAGTGCTGACCTTCACGCCGTTCATTTGTTATTTCGCAAAGAACAGCAACATCAATCCCGTGCCGTATGTGTTTATGGAGTATATAGCCGCCAACACATGGAGCATGTTCCTCATGATAGGCAACACCACCAATGTCTATGTCGCCACCTATTTCGGCGTGGGCTTTCTCGACTATGTGGCGGTTATGGCGGTGCCGACGGTGTTCGCGGCGGTGGTGTCGTTTTCGCTGTTGCTCATTATGTTCAGAAAGGACCTCAAAGCCCCGCTTGCGGCCAGCGAACTGGAAGTGTCCATAAGGAATGTCCCCGCTCTCGTCGTCGGAGTGACGGGGCTGGGCGTGTGTACGGTCCTGCTCATCGCTTCGTCCTACATATCCGTGCCGATGTGGCTGATATGTCTTTGCTCCGCTTCGGCGGTGATGCTGGCGGCGACGATTTGTTTCCTTGCCAAGAAACAGTCCCTTCACCCTCTCGCGAAGACTGCGAAGCGTATGCCGTGGCACCTGGTGCCTTTCCTGCTTTCTATGTTCGTTGTCGTGTTGTCGCTGATGAACAACGGAATAACGGGCAAGATTGCCGCCGTGTTCGACAACGAATATTCTCTTTGGACCTTCGGAGCGTTGTCCGCCGCGTCAAGCAACCTTATGAACAATCTCCCGATGAGTATGTTCTTCGTGGGCATACTTTCCGAAATGACGGGGCTCAATCTAACCGAGGCGATGTTTGCCACGATAATAGGCTCCAATATGGGCTCGCTGCTCACCCCCGTCGCTTCGATGTCCGCAATAATGTGGATGTCGATTATCAAGCACAAGGGAGTTTATTTCCGTTTCAAGCACTTCGTGAAGAAAGGAATTTTCCTGACTTTGCCGACTCTCGCGGCGGCTCTCGGCGGGCTGTATCTGACCGTGGCGCTCTGAAGATTCCGCTTCGGATTGACGAATAAAAAACGCGTCCAACGGCGCGTTTTATTATTGTACGGCAAAGCCTGAATATCGATGTTTAATGGCAAAACACGGGCTTTATCTTGCTCTTATGTAGTGCAGAAGCCCGCGTTTTGTGTGTGATACGAGGAATCGTTTTATTCCGAACATTGCTTCACGCGAGATTTTCAGAATTTGCACGACCGCGAACGCGTGCACCGCAGCCCGACCTTTTCCGTGGTAATGCGCGTATTCCACGCCGAGCGTTTTCAGCCTTTCCGCCAGGTCGAATGTGAGGGGCGCGAGAGGGTCTCTCTCCGCCGACACGAGGAAGCACGGCGGGAAGTTCTCCGTCACATAATGCACGGGCGAGACCTCTTTCCACTGTTCGTCCGAAACTTCGTCGAGGGGCGCTCCGCCGCAGTAGGACTGCACATAAAGGCGTATGTTGCGGAAGTTTATGCCGAGCGCTTTCCTGAGGTCGAACACGCCGCAATTGAGCACCAGCCCCGCGATTTTCTGATGACGGCTTTCGTCGGGCAGGTCGAAAAGGGCGTTGTAGGACGGGTTGGAGGAAATCGCGCCCGCCATTGCCGACAGGTGCGCCCCCGCCGATTCGCCGCCCACGAAGATTTCTTCGGCGTCGATGTTGTATTTTTCGGCGTTGCGTTTCAGCCACGCGAACGCCTTGTAGATGTTTTCTATCGGCTCGGGGTGAGGGTAATAAGGTGAGTGACCGTAGTACAGCGAGACGACGAAATAACCCGCTTCGGCGATTTTGGTGTTGAAGGCTTCGCGTGTTTCGGGCAGCCCGCCTATCCAGCCGCCGCCGTGTATGTAAACGAATACGGGGGCTTGCTCGGAGGGCTTGCGGTCGCGGCGGTAGTAGATGTTGAGATAAAGTCTTTCGTTGTCGTCGTCGTAACGAATGTGCCGCTCCGTCTTTACGAAGCGGGAACGCTTCGCGTTGAACACGGTCAGGAAACCGAGGAATTCGTTTTTGATATGTCCCGTGCGGACATAGGCGAACTTCAGGTCGTAGACCAGTTTTTCGTTGAAACGGCGTATTTTCCGAGCCGTCTTTTTCCATTCGCCTTTGTCTGTGCCGTTCCGTTTCATAATTTTATCTTATACCAAATCGCGTTTCGGAACAACACGGCAAACGCGAATAGTCGTTCTTCATCTTTTTTAATGCTTGCGTCGCAGGGGGCGGTGGGGTATAATCGCACTATGGGTAAAGGAGTGACTTTCAGCAATTTCAGGGATATGGGAGGGTTGGAACTTCCATCGGGCGGCGTCATTAAGGCGGGCAAACTTTACAGGACCTGCAAACTCCGCCCGAAAAACGGTGACGACAAGCGGTTTCTGGCTTCGCTCGGCCTCGATTGCGTCATAGATTTCAGAATACCCGAAGAGGTCAAAGAGAAACCCGACAAACTACCCAAAGGGGTGGAGTATGTCAATGCTTCGGTTTTCGGAGACACCAAATTCCGCATTCTGGCACCCACGCGCAAATCGTGTTTCGCCATGCTGTCGTGCTCGGACGCGCAGTTCGACGAGATTATGGACGGGGTGCGCGACGCCTACGAATATATGCCGTATGCCAAGCACGCCTACAGTCGGCTGTTCGACCGTATGAACGAGGGCAAGACCATCGCCTTCCATTGCACGGCGGGCAAGGACAGGACGGGCGTTGCGGCGATGATTATAGAACTGGCGCTCGGACGCACGCGCGAACAGGCGCTGGAGGAATATATGCGCTCCAACAACAGAAAGGCGGGCAAGACGGCAAAGCTGATGAAACTCGTCAAGCCCCTCCGTCTTTCCGACAAGTTCTACGAGTGCGTGCGTTACAACAGCCGCGTGCACGAGGAACTCTTCGACAGGGCGTGGAACGCCATTTTCGGCAAATACGCTTCAATCGAGGACTTTCTGCGCGAGGAATACGGCGTGACGGCGGACAATCTCGCCGACTGGAAACGCTTCTATACGGAGTGACGGCGCGGGCGCACGATTGTGCTTTTGCGGCGCGGCGCGGTGTAGACAAACGCCGCGCTTTGATTTATAATCGTACTATGAAAACAATATCGGGAGAAGAATTCCGCCTGCGCGTGCCTGCGGACGCACGCGTCGCGCTTGCCTTTTCGGGCGGGCGCGATTCGGTCGCGCTCGCGGACCTTTTCCTGTCCTCGGGGACGGACTTTTTCGCCGTGCACATCGAGCACGGAATAAGAGGGGAGAATTCTCTCCGCGACGCCTCATTCGCCGAAAGATTCTGCAAGGAGCGTGGCATACGCCTGCTCGTATTCCGCGTGGACGCCCCCGCCTTCGCCGAGCGCAACCGACTCACCCTCGAACAGGCGGCGCGGCAACTACGCTACGGCGTTTTCGACGGATTGCTCGACGGGGGCGAGTGCGATTATGTCGCGCTCGCGCACCACGCCGACGACCAGACGGAGACCGTGCTCATGCGTATGTTGCGCGGCACGGGCATAAAAGGGCTGCGCGGAATGAGCCCACTTTCCGGGAGGTATATCCGCCCGCTGCTTGCGGTGTCGCGCGCCGAAATCGACGGTTATATAGGCGCAAGGGGCTTGCCGTTCACCGAGGACGAGACCAACCGCGACGAGAGTTACACGCGCAATTTCCTGCGCGCCGAACTGGCGCGTATCAGGGAGCGTTTCCCCGCCGTCAACGAAGCGGTGGCGCGGCTTGCGCGCAACGCCGCCGAAGCCGACGATTACATCGAAGCGGCGGCTCCATATCCCGAGGAGCGCGACGGCGAAATGCGCGTGCCGCTTGCGGTGTTCGACGAACCCGTGCTTGCCAAGAGGACGGTGGCGCGGGCATGCGCGGCGCTCGGCGTTTTGCAGGATGTCGAGGAAAAGCATTACGACGCCGTCATCGGGCTTGTGGGCGCGGGCACGGGCAAACGCGTGGAACTTTCTCACGGGGTGACCGCTCATCTGGACAGCGACGCGGTGGTGTTCACCCGCACCCGCGGGCGCGGAGAGGGAGACCGCGCCGCGGGCGGCGCGACGGAAGCACCGTTCCCGCACGGGTTTTCGGGCGAAGTCTTAGGCGTCGTGCTGGAGACCGTGCCCAAAGAACAGGTCGCAAAGGGCGACGGTGCGTTGTACGCCGACGCCGACAAAATCCCCGACGGGGCGGTGCTGCGAAAGCGCAGGGATGGCGATGTGTTCACCAAGTTCGGCGGCGGCACCAAGAACTTCGGCGATTTTCTCACCGACCGCAAAGTGCCGTTGAGACGGCGCGACGACATCACGGTGTGCGCCGTCGGCAACGATGTGCTGTTCGCGGCGGGCGTGGAAATTTCGGACAAGGTCAGAGTGGACGACGACACCGTCGCCGTCCTGAAAATAACTCTCGGCAAAGAGTAACAATATCCACAAAGGAAGCAGAGGGCAAATATGTACGGCAAAGAAATAGCAAAAATTCTCGTATCCAAAGAAGACATCGCCGCGCGCGTCGGAGAACTCGCCGCCGAAATCAACCGCGATTATGCGGGCAAACCGCTTATGGTGGTGTGCATACTGCGCGGGGCGACAATCTTTTTCGCCGACCTTTTCCGTCGTCTCACGGGCGATGTGGAAGTGGACTTCATCGCCGTGTCCAGTTACGGCAGCGGCGCGGCAAGTTCGGGCGAAGTCAAAATGCTCAAGGACTTTTCCTCGCCCGTCGCGGGCAAACATCTGCTCATCGTCGAGGATATCATCGACACGGGCACGACTCTCGTCTATCTCAAGAAACTGCTCGAAGCGCGTCAGCCCGCTTCCATAAAACTGTGCGCCCTCCTCGACAAACCCTCGCGCAGAAAAGTGGAACTGAAAGGCGATTATGTCGGCTTCGAAATCCCCAACGAATATGTGGTGGGTTACGGGCTGGACTTCAACGAGAAGTTCCGCAATCTGCCCGATGTGTGCGTGCTGGCACCCGAGGTGTATGGCGGTTGACCTTGCGGTTTTCGTGCGGCTGGCGGAGCTTTTCCGTCCGCGTGCCACTCTTTACGCGGTGGGCGGGTTCTGCCGCGACAAAGTGCTCGGACTGGAACCGCGCGACCTCGATATATGTTCAAAACTGACGGTTAAAGAGGTGGAAAACATACTTTTAAACACCGAATTCACCGTTCACCGTCAATATCCGCGGCTGGGCACGGCGTGCATTTCCGCCCGCGGATTCCGTGCGGAATACACCTGCTTCCGCACGGACAGTTACAGAAACGGCAGCGGCGAACATCACCCCGAAGATGTGGTGTTCACCGACGACATAACCCTCGACGCCGCCCGCCGCGATTTCACGGCGAACGCCGTCTACTTCGACCCGCTGACGGAGCGGTACACCGACCCGACGGGCGGAATGGAGGACATCTCGCGCAGGTTGCTCCGCGCGGCGGACGACCCCGAAAGGGTGTTCTCCGAAGACGGACTGCGCATACTGCGGCTGGTTCGTTTTGCCGCCGAGACGGGCTTCGAGACGGAGGAGGAGACCTTGCGGGCGGCGGAGAAATTCGCCCCGCAGGTGGCGGACATCGTTCCCGAGAGAATACTCGCCGAACTGGACAAGATTTTCGTTGCGGACACGGCTTATCCCGCGCTCGGCGTGGCGGACGGTCACGCGCGCGGGCTTGCGCTCATGGACAGGCTGGGGTTGGTGGAGCTGTTGCTTCCCGAGCTCGCCGCGCTCAAAGGGCTGGAGCAGAATCCGAAATACCACCGCTACGACGCCTACCGTCATTCCGTCGAGGCTTACGCCGCGGCGGCGCCCCGAATAAGGTGGGCGGCGCTTCTGCACGATGTGGGCAAGCGTATATGCTTCGAGCGCGACGGCAATATGTACGGTCACGCCGAAGCGGGCGCGGAAGCGCTGGCGGTGCGGCTTTCCGCGCTGCGTATGCCAAAGGCGCGGGCGAAAAGGATAATCGACCTTGTGCGGTATCACATGACCGACCTTGCGGGCGATATGTCCGAGAACAAACTCAGAAGATTCGCCGCCGAACACGCCGACCTGGTGCGCGACCTCGCCGCGCTCAAGCGCGCCGACGGGTACGCCACCTGCGGACATCCCGTGGAGAAAGTGCGGCTGGAGGAGATATACGACACAATGCTGTCCGACGGCACGCCGATGAAAATATCCGACCTGCCCGTGGACGGCAAGGACGCGGAAGCGGCTGGGCTTGTCGGACACGACATCGGAGTCGCCCTGCGCGAACTGTGGGAGTGCGCGGTGCTCGACCCGGCGCTCCGCAGAAGAGAAAGCGCGCTGGCTTTCCTCGGCAGGAGAGCGGAGAAGGCGCGAAAGGAGAAGAAATGAATACGGAAACAATACTCGCCGTCGTGTTTTCCGCCGTGGCGGCGGTGGCGGCAATAATATCGCTCGTCGTGACGCTCGCCCGCAGGAAGAACGCGGGCGCGGCTTCGCCCGCCGATGTGGAGAACGCCAACAGGCGGCTGGAGACCAGTCTGGCACAGCGCATCGAATACACCAAAACCGCCATGCTCGACGCGTCGGCGCAGGGCACGCGCGGGTTTGTCGGCATACTCGACCCATTCCTGCAAAGGGTGGAGAAGAATGTCGACGCTCTTGCGGAGAAGGTGGACAGGGAACTCAGGGAAATGCGCGAAGCCGCCGAGAAAAATTCCGTCCGCACCAGCGAGGAACTGGACAAACGGCTGTCGCTTATGGGCGCGGAGATACGCGAGCAACTCGAGAAGGTGCGCGCCGACAACGAAAAGCGGCTTGCCGAGGTGCGCGCCGACAACGAGAAGCAGCTGGAGAAAATGCGCGCCACCGTCGACGAAAAACTCTCCGAGACCCTCGAAAAGCGCGTGGAAATCGCGTTCAAGCAGGTCAGCGACAGGCTGGACAGCGTGCAGAGGGGTTTCGGCGAAATGCGCGAACTGACGGCGGGCGTGGGCAACCTCAACCGCATTTTCTCCAATGTCAAGACGCGGGGCGGCTGGGGCGAGGTCGCGCTCAACAGTCTGCTGGAACAGATTCTCACCCCCGAGCAGTATGTCTCGCAGTTCAATATCGGGCGCGGCGGCAGCCGCGAGGCCGTCGACTTCGCCATAGTCATGCCGGGCCAGGCGGGCGAGAAGGTGTATCTCCCCATAGACGCCAAGTTCCCGCTGGAGGACTACCAGCGTTTGCTCGACGCGGGCGACAGGGGCGACAATGCCGCCGTGGAAATGGCGAGGAAAGCGTTGCGCGTGCGCGTCACCGCCGAAGCGCGCAGCATAGGCGAGAAGTATGTCAAACCGCCGCTCACCACAAACTTCGCAGTTATGTATGTGCCCAACGAAGGACTGTATGCCGAGATACTCCGCGACGGCGCGCTGGTGAGCGACATTCAGAGCAAATTCCGCGTGACGGTGTGCGGCCCAACCACTGTCAGCGCGCTGCTCAACAGCCTGCAACTGGGCTTCACCACGCTCAAAATTCAGAAAAAGAGCGGCGAAATTATACAACTCATGCAAAAGGTGCGCGACGACTTCGGCAAGTTCACCGAACTCATCGAGCGCGTCCGCAAACAGGCGCAGACCGTCGTCAACACCGTCGAGGATATGGAGACCCGCAACCGCATACTCACGAAAAAACTGGACAAACTCGGCGACGATGTGCCCGAGGGTTATCTCGGCGGCGGAGCGGGCGCGGGCATAGAAGCGCCGTCTTCGGGGGAGGCAGAATGAGAGCCGACCTTCATCTGCACACCACGGCGTCCGACGGCGCGCTGTCGCCGCGCGACACCCTGTTTCACATCGCCGACGCGGGCGCGGAGCTTGTCGCCGTCACCGACCACGACACCGTGGACGGGCTGGACGAAGCCACCGAAGCCGCCCGTGAAAGGGGAGTGAAATTCGTGTGCGGCATAGAGATTTCCGCCCGTTCAATCGGCGAAATCCATATTTTAGGATATAATATCGACTACAAAAACCCCGACTTTATGCAAAAGCTCGAGGAAATCAAGGTTATGCGCGTCGCCCGCAACCTTATGATAGGCGAGCGGCTCGCCGCGCTCGGCGTGGCGCCCGACATCGATTTCGGCGCAAGGGGAGTGGGCAGGAAGAACATTGCCGACGCAATGGTGCGCGGCAGGACCGTGGCAACCGTGCAGGAAGCCTTCGACCGCTATCTCGGCGCAAAGGGCGCGGCGTATGTCGAGGCAAAGCGCGTCACCCCCCTCGCCGCCGTCCGACTCGTCAGGGAATTCGGCGGCGTGCCCGTCCTCGCTCACCCCAAGAAATATCTTTACGACAAGACTTTGAACTCTCTCGTCGAGGGACTGAAGCCGCACGGTCTGGCGGGGCTGGAGGCGTATTATCCCGGGCACACCGAAGCCGACATCGCCGCGCTTTTGCAGATTGCGAGGAAATACGGTCTGATTGCCACGGGCGGCAGCGACTATCACGGCGACGAAGAAAAGAATTTCCTTTTCGAACCCTCTTTGCAAACCCTCCGCGCCCTCGGCGTTCGCCGCTGACGGGAGAGACGCCCCGCCGCGCAAAACAGCAAAAAACCGCCGAGCGGCGGTTTTCTTTTGTTTTAGGTGCGGGAAGCGGTCAGCCCTTGTGATATTCCGTGAAAAGGTCGTTGGGTGTACACTCGAGTATGTCGCACAAAGCCTTGAGGTTGTCGAACTTTATGCTTTTGGTCTCGTTGTTTATTATGCGGTTGAAATTCTGATAACTTAACCCAAGTTGAATGTAAAGCCAATATTTGCTCTTTCCCTTTTCCTTGAGTATCTCGTCTATCCTGAGATGCACTTTCTCACCTCCGCATTATATAATTCGCACATAATATAATTTTATTCTGATAACCGTTGACACAGTAGACCTGCGCATTATATAATGCAGACATTAGATATAGGGGAGGATGAATCAATGAAAAAGAAAATTATGACGGTTATTCTGCTTATAGTAGCCGCCGCGCTTGTCTGCGTGCTCGCCGGCTGTGACAACGACGGTCGCAGCTCGGGAAGCGTTGCGTCTGCGAACGCGATTGAAAAGGCGTACAACAAACTTGCGGGCAACTACGATTCGAGCGCTATGCGGGCGGCTGTGGATATCGGCGACGACAAATCGTATGTAAGCATAGACAGCAATCCGTACAACATAGACGATTATTACAACGCCACCTATGTCTCGATGATTAAGAGTTTCAACGAATATCTGAATCTGCCCGATTATGTTTACGAGGAGATGTTGCACACGAGTTCCGCGGACGGTGTGCGCAGCGAGACCGTGGGCAAAATCACGGTCGTATGGAAATACCACCCCGACAAGGGCTTGGAGGCAACTTACAAGTACACAGGTTGAGAGGAAACATAAACAACACGGTAAAGGCGGGCAACCGCCTTTTCGTTTACGGCGGGCAAGGGAAAATGTGGGCGGGCAAGTCGCGTTGGCGGGCGGAATTTATGCGGTCGGGGCGGAATTGTCGGGCGGAACCGCGCCGTCGGAGAGATGAGGGGCGGACGGAAGCGACATCTCGGAAGGGGACTGCGGGACGGAGTCGTCGGCTGCGGCGGGGGCGGTGCCGCGGCGCACCACTCGCAGTTGCGCTTTGTAGTTGTCGCGGCGTATGAGCACCGAGCGCAACAGTATGCCGTCCGCGAAATATTCGAGATAGCCTTCCGATTTCAGTCCGTCCTTGCCGGGCATTTCCACGATTTCCTCGCCCGCGGGCAAAGTTTCGTCGTCGATATACTTGGTGTCGTGCGGCACTGCGCCCGTCGTCACGGAACGGCGGCGTATCTTTGCGCCGTCCGACACGCCGTATATTTCGGCGCGGAGATATTTGCCGTCGGCGGTCATTCTCAGGGTGACGGGAGCGGAGAGTGTGTTGGCGAAACGCAGGTCGCTGCCCGACGACACCATTGCGTCGAAAGAGGGCGCGACATAGGACACGGGCAGGGAATGGGGGTGAACGCAGGTTATATACAGGTCGGCGAGCAGGGCGCAGTTGTAGAGGGTGGAGGACACCTGACACACGCCGCCGCCCACGCCTTCGACGAACTCGCCGTCGTTTATGATGTACGCCGTCCTGAATCCGCGCGCTTCGGTGCGCGCGCCCACCGTGTCGTTGAAAGAGAATTCCTCCTCGGGAATGACGACGGTGCCGTCGATGAATTTCGCGGCGAGGGCGATGTTGTGTTTTCTGCCCTCGGAGCTGTCGCCGTAGTAGGTGGAGAAAGAGGAAATGCAGGTGATTTCGGGTTGCAGCGCGAGGGCGCGGGAGGGGAACTGTCTCATAGTGCAAGATATGACGACGGCGGTGAAAAAGCAAACGGCGGCGAGAACGAGCGCCGCCGTTCCCGTCCGTCCGAAAATGCTCGAATTTTTCACACCCCGCGCCCTCACGCGTGTAGTATGCGCACGCCGTCCGACATTATTCGCCGTTGACACCCGCGGGCGCGTATAATATAATTTCAGTGCCCCGTTCGGCGGGCAAACGGAGAAAATATGGATTACAAAGCGTGTTACAAAGAGTGGCTTTCGTCGGACGAACTCACCGCCGACGAGCGCGAGCGTCTGGCCGCGATGACAGAGGACGAAATCAGGGAATGTTTCTATGCGCCCCTGGAGTTCGGCACGGCGGGTATGCGCGGCATAATAGACCTCGGCATAAACAGAATGAACCGTTTCACGGTGCGCCGCGCGACGAAAGGGCTTGCCGACTTCGTCAATTCGCTGGGCAGGGAAGCGGCGGAAAGGGGCGTGGTGATTGCCTACGACACCCGCAGGAAATCGGCGGAATTCGCCGTGCTCGCGGCAAAGGTTTTGTCCGCCGAGAAAATCGCCGTGCGCATTTTCGAGGATGTGCGCCCCGTGCCTATGTGTTCGTTCGCGGTGCGCGACACGGGCGCCATTGCCGGCATAATGATAACCGCTTCGCACAACCCGAAGGAATACAACGGCTATAAGGTCTACGGCGAGGACGGCGCGCAGATGTCGCCCGAATCGACTGCCGAAGTGGTCAAAATGATTGACAAAACCCCGTATTTCGGCGTAAATACGGCGGATTCCGATTTTACTCCCGACAGCATAAAGGGGCTTGACGGCGCAAAGGTCGACGAGTGTGTCACCGTGCTCGGCGCCACCGTCGACAACAGATATTTCGACGCCGTCACCGCGCTCGGTATGTCCTCGGACGCCGTCGCCACCTTCGGCGGCAGCGTGAAAATCGTCTACACGCCCGTCCACGGCACGGGTTATATGCCCGTCACTTCGGTGCTCGGCAAAATGGGCATAAAGGTCAATGTCGTGCCCGAACAGGCGGCGCCCGACACCGAGTTCTCCACCGTGCGCGTGCCCAATCCCGAGGAGGCGGACACCCTGTCGCTCGGCGTTGCGCTTGCCGATGAAATAGGCAGCGACATCGTGATAGGCACCGACCCCGACGCCGACAGAATGGGCATTGCCGTGCGTGACAACGAAGGCAAATTCGTCCTGCTCACCGGCAATCAGATCGGCGTGCTTATGGAGGAATACATACTCCGTCGCAAGAAAGAGACGGGCAATCTGCCCGACAACGGCGCCGTGGTCAAGACCATAGTAACCACAGAGCTTGCGCGCAGGGTCGCTGACGATTACGGCGTGACCACTTTCGATGTGCTGACGGGCTTCAAGTTCATCGGCGAGAAAATCAAGGAATGGGAAACCTCGCACGAGTATACCTATCTGTTCGGATTCGAAGAGAGTTACGGCTCGCTGGCGGGCACCTACGCCCGCGACAAGGACGCCGTCGCCGCCGCGATGATTTTCGCCGAAATGGTGTGCTATTACGCCAGCCGAGGGCTTTGCGTTTACGATGTGTTGCAGGACCTCTTCCGCCGTTACGGTTATTACAGCGAGCAAGCCAAGTCCATTGCTTTCGCCGGCGCGGACGGAATGGACAAAATGCGCGCCATTATGAAGAAACTCCGCGAGGAGAAGCTCACCGCCGTGGACGGCAGAGCGGTGCAAGCCGTCGACGACCTCGTCGCGGGCAGGAGGACATACGCGGACGGCAGGACGGAGGGCACGGGGTTGCCTCTCACCAACGCGCTCAAGTTGCACCTCGAAGGCGGCGACTGGGTGTGCGTGCGCCCCTCGGGCACCGAGCCCAAACTCAAGATTTACGCCGCCGCGGCTGCCGAGACTGCAGGCGCGGCAAAGAGCGCTGCCGCGGGTTATCTTGCGTTCATGAGAAAGTGCACGGAATGACGCCGTCGGGCGTCCGTCCGTCGCGTCGGAAAGAATGTGACGACGGCGTCCGCCGTGCCGCGGCGCGGCAGGGCGGGGCGTGAAAAGACCGTGCGTCAGATAAAGCGCAAAAGAAACGCTCCCTCGCGGGAGCGTTTTCGTATATCGGCTGAAGTTTTCTTTTGTTCCGCACTTCGTTCTCAGAAGGTGCGGTCGGTTTTGTTTTTGGCTATGTAGATGAGGGCGAGCATGCCTTTGCCGCAATGGCTGCCTATAATGGGACCTATATCCGTGACGGTGATGTCGCGCGGTCCGAAGGCTTCCTCCACCATGCCTTTCAGCGTTTCGGCGTCGGCGGGGCAGTCGCCGTGACCTATAACGATATAGTCGTCGTCGCCGCCCGCCCAGTCGTGTTTCATCTTGCTCACGAGCGCGCGCAGCGCTTTTTTTCTTCCCATTACGCTCGAAATGTTGACTAACGCGCCCCTTTCGTCTACCATAATGACGGATTTGAGATTCATCACCTGTCCGACCACCGCCGAACCGCGCCCCAGCCGCCCTCCGCGATAGAGGTGCATGAGGTTGTCCACGGTGAAAGCGTGTCCGATATGGTCGCGCAGGTCGGAGATATACGCGGCGTTTTCGTCGAGAGAAGCACCTTCGCGCCGCTTCCTCAGGGCGTACATACAGAGCATGCCCAGTCCCACGCTGGCGCACTTGCCGTCGATGACGACCACGCGCCTTTCGGGATAATCGGCGGAAATTTTCTCGGCGGCTTCCTTGCACGCTTCGAAGCACCCCGACATCGCCGCGGGGAAGGATATGTGGAGAATGTCTTTGCCGGTTCGTTCGATGATGTCGGCGAAGAAATCGTAAACTTCCGCAGTCGGCACCATGGATGTCGACGCGGTCTTGCCGCTCGAAAGCATGGCGTAAAATTCTCCGAGGGGAAGATAAGCGCGCGTTCTGCCGTCGTAGTCGACACCGTCGATGATGTAACTGAGCGGCAACATCGAGAAATCGTTTTCGGTATGGGACGGCGGGAAATCGGCACCCGTGTCGGTTGTAATAAAGTACGCGTTCACGCCGTAAACATAGCACATAAAACGGGCTTTTGTCAAATGCGCGGGGACGGCATTGAGGACGGAGGTATTTTGAGCGACGGTCTTTTGATAGTGCTTGTATCGCTGGCGGCGGGAGTCGTCGGAACGGGACTCGGCGGTATTCTCGGGGCTTTCCTGGGCGGAGGCAGCGAGAAGACCGTGGCGAGCGTCTCCGGCTTCGCCGCTGGCGTTATGATAGGGCTTTCCGCATTTGAGATGGTACCCTCGGCTTTCGAGGAACTGGACGCCGTCCTTCCCGATTACGCCGTCATTCTCGCCGTGCTTGCGTCTCTTGTCGCGGGCGCGTTGCTCGTCGCCGTCGCGGGGTGGATTATAGAATTCGTCGAGAAAAAGAAAAAGGTCGTGCCCGACACCTCCAAAACCGATGTGAACGCCGCCAGCAAAGCGGGGCTTATGCGTGCGGGTATAATGACTGCGGCTGCAATCGCCGTGCATAATTTCCCCGAGGGCGTTGCCATAGGCGGCGCGGGCGGTGCGGAGCTTGCGGGCGGCATAACCGTCGCCATAATGATAGCCCTGCACAATGTGCCCGAAGGAATGGCAATCACCGCACCGCTCACGGGCGGCGGCGAGAAAAGCTGGAAGTCCGTGCTCATAGCCGCGGGCGCCGGCGCGGCAACCATTCTCGGTGCGGCGGTCGGCTTCGTCATCCAGGACGCTTCCGACTGGGCGGGCGCCGTGTGCATGGCGGCGGCGGCAGGCTCGATGCTCTATGTCACGGCGACATCCTTGCTTCCCGAGACCTACGAACTCTCACACGGCAAGATGCCTTCCGTCGCGATAATATGCGGGATACTCTGCGCCTTTGCCTTTTCGGCGGTGTGATTTAAGTCCGCTTTCGCCGCGTTTTCTTGACAACGCGGGCGCAGACTGCTAATATTACAAGCGCCGCACGGCACGACGACGTCGCCTTCGGTGAGCGCGACGCGCCACCAAACACGGACCGAGAACACTCTCGGGGTTGTGGTTGAGAACAGTTTAATAA
>CALVTH010000013.1 GCA_944360115.1 uncultured Clostridia bacterium | reverse complement strand
ATATAAAAGCAAGGGGTGCGGGGATGTCATCCCCGCCGGGGTGCAGGGGCAGCGCTCCTGCCCGACCTTTTCTGCCCTAAAAAGCACAGTGAACAGCCGGATTGGCTATTCACTGTGCCGAAAAAGAGATATAAACACCGTGTAGTGCGTAAACACTGCCGTTTGCGATGAGAGCTTATTCCTGCTCGGCGCGGGCGGCGAAGACGATCCACTCCGCGACATTGACGGCGTGGTCGCCGACGCGCTCGAGGTATTTTGCTGTCATGAGCATATCCATTGCGCACTCACCGTCCTCGTCTTTCTCGTCCACCATGCCCGCGAGTTCGCGTTTGACGGCGGCAAAGAGCCCGTCCACGACGTCGTCGGCGCGGCGGATCGCGCGGGCTTCGTCGAGAGAGAAGGTGTCGAGGGCTGCGGCGCACCTTTCCACCATTTCGCGGGCGGATGCCATCATGGCGCCGAGGCTTTTGGGGACGGCGCATGAAACGGCGCCTTTCAGGATGTCGGCGATGTCCGCCGCCTGATCGGTGATGCGCTCGAGGTCCGTGACCATCTTGACCGCGGAAGTGACGAGAGCGAGGTCGTGGGCTACGGGCTGTTGGCGCACTATGATGCGCATGCACAGCCGTTCTATCTCGCGCTCTTTCTCGTCCGCCGCTCTTTCGCAGGCGCGGACTGGGGCGGAGACATCCTCGCGGGACGCCAATGCCCTCTCGATGAGACGCATCGCCTCGGCGTCCACCTCGCACATTTCCTTCAACATGCCTCTGACTTGCAGAAGCTGCTCTTCGAACCGTTTGCGCATCAACCGAACCTCCCCGTGATGTAATCCTCCGTGCGCTTTTCGCGCGGAGCGTCGAACACCTCGTCCGTGCCGCCGAACTCGATGAGCTCGCCGAGGAGGAAGAACCCGGTCTTGTCGGATATCCTCGCCGCCTGCTGCATGTTGTGGGTGACGATGACGATGGTGTAATCCTTTTTGAGTTCCTGCGCGAGCTCCTCGATCTTGCCCGTGGAGATGGGGTCGAGCGCGGAAGTGGGCTCGTCCATCAAAAGGACGTCGGGCTTTACCGCAAGGGCGCGGGCTATGCACAGCCTCTGCTGCTGCCCGCCCGAGAGCCCGAGCGCGCTCTTTTTCAAGCGATCCTTGAGTTCATCCCAGATGGCTGCCCTGCGGAGGGAGCTCTCGACGATGTCATCGAGCTCCGACTTTTTCCTCACGCCGTGGGTCTTGGGACCGTAGGCGATGTTGTCGTAGACACTTGCGGGGAAGGGGTTGGGCTTTTGGAAGACCATGCCCACACGCTTGCGCAGGAGATTGACGTCCATGCCTCCTGCGTAGATGTCCGCGCCGTCCAGCTCCACCTTGCCCGAGATGCGGCAGCCGGGGATGATGTCGTTCATGCGGTCGAGGGTCTTGAGGAAGGTGGACTTGCCGCAGCCGGAAGGACCGATGAGCGCGGTGATCTCGTTCGCCTCGATGTCCATATCCACACTCTTCAACGCCTGAAAAGTGCCGTAAAAGAGGTCGAGCTCCCGCACACGGAATTTGGGCGTCGCCGCGTCCCCTCTGATGTAAACGTTTTGTCTGAGTTCCGGTCTTATCATCAATACCTCTTTTTGAATTTGTTGGATATGAACTCCGCCGCGCCGTTGATGACGAGCACGAGGAGGATGAGCACGATGGCTGTCGCCCACGCTTCGTTGACGTGCAGACCTTCGCTTGACAGGGTGTACATGTGGATGGCGAGCGTCTCGCCGCTGCCGAACAGACTGTCCGGCACCGCTTTCACCGTGCCCGAAGTGTAGATGAGCGCCGCGGTCTCCCCCACCACTCTGCCGAGCGCGAGGATGACGCCCGCGATGATGCCGGGCATGGCGGAGGGCAGCACGACGCGGAATATGGTGCGCAGTTTGCCCGCGCCGAGCGCGAACGAGCCTTCGCGGAAGGAATCGGGCACGGCGCGCAAAGCCTCCTCTGTCGTGCGCATGACGAGGGGGAGGATCATGATCGCCATCGTGAGTATGCCCGCGATGAGGCTGAAACCTTTGAAGAGCATCTCCACAAAGAGGATCATCCCGAAGATGCCGTACACGATGGACGGGATGCCCGCAAGGGTCTCCGCCGCCATCCTGACAACGGCAACGAATTTGTTGGCGGAGGAGGTGTATTCCGTGAGGAATATCGCCGCCGCAACGCCGACGGGCACGGCAATGAGCAGGGACATCCCCGCGATGATGAGAGTGTTGAAAAACGCGGGCATGAGCGACAGGTTCTCGCTGTCATACTCAAGCTCGAAAAGCGACGCTTTGAGGTTGGGCGCGCCCTGCATGATGACGTGGATGACGATCCACAGCACGACCGCCGCCGTAGCGAGAGCGGACAGGATGACCAGCACCATCATGACGAGAGAAAAAGGATGCCGCTTGTATTCCGCGAGTTTTTTCCCGAGGGAGGGCTTGTTGACAAAGGGTCTGCCCTTCAGATCGCAGGAAGGCAGAGGGGCGAATTTTTGTTTGAGGAGAGCCGCCACACTTTTCATTTTGCCCTCCCTTTCCTGCGGATCGCCACGATGAGCAGATTTATGAACAGGATGAAGACGAATAGCACCGCCGCAGTCGCGATGAGCGCGCCGCGGTGAAGATCCGTCGCGTAACCGAGCTCGAGCACTATGTGCGAAGTCATGGTGCGCACGCCGTCGAGCAGACTGTCGGGGAGCGCGGTGCTGTTGCCGACGATCATGACCACAGCCATCGTCTCGCCGACCACTCTCCCCAGCCCCAGCACCACGGAAGTCAGGATGCCGGATCTGGCTGCGGGGAACTCCGTCATGAACACGGCGTGTTCATGCGTGGCGCCGAGCGCGAGAGCACCCTCGTAGTAGGTGTTCGGCAGAGCGCGCAGCGCGGACTCCGACACGCCGATGACGGTGGGCAGGATCATGATGCCCAGCACTATGGACGCGGTGAGGATGCTGTATCCCGTGCCGCCGAAATTGTCGCGGATGAGGGGCGCGATGACCATCATGCCGAAATAGCCGTACACGATGGACGGGATGCCCGCAAGGATGTTGGTCATGGGCTTCATCACCTTGTAAAGGGGCTTGGGGCAATATCTTGCCATGAACGCCGCCATGAGCAGCCCGATGGGGACTCCTATGACGAGCGCGCCCGCCGTGACGAAACACGTGCCTACGATCATCGTGCCTATGCCGTAGCTCGCCGGGGTGTTGTTCGGTGCCCACTCGGTGGAGAACAAAAATTCAAACAACCCGATCTCCCCTATCGCGGGGACAGACCTTGCGAAGATGAAGACGCAGATCACGATGACGCACAGGATGAAGACCGCCGCCGTGACGGCGAATACGACCTTCATCGCGGTCTCTTTGAAAGCCGAAAATGTCATCTCTCTCTCTTTCGTGCCGTCGCCGCGGGAGAAAAAGCGATCTCCCGCGGTTTCGGCAAAATACGGTGTTTTTATGGGTTTTTACAATGCTTAAACCCTGCGTTTATCAATTATGCAAGGGCGGACCACTCGCGCACCGCGCCGGTGAAGATCTGACGGATCTGCTCCATAGAAAGGTCCTCGACAGCGTTGTCGTTGTGGACGATGACCGCGATGCCGTCATAGGCGAGCACCTCTGCGGTGATGCCCTGCGAAAGCTCGGAGTCCTTGACATCCCTGGACGCCATGCCGATGTCGAAGGTGCCGCTTATGGCGCCGTTCATGCCGGCGGTGGAGTCGATGGTCTGCAGCTCGATGCTGTTCTTCGCGACGCCGGAGAGCGCGCAATACTTCTCAATGAGCTTCTCCATGAGCGGGCTCACGGAAGAGGAGCCTCCGATGGTGATGCTGCCCGTGAGGTCGGAGCCTTTCGCATAGGCGGGAGCATTGTCGTCGGTGACGATATACTTCTCCGCGGCGATGACCTCCTGCGCTTCGGCAGAGCCGAGGAAACCGAGGAAGTCGGCAGCCAAGGGCTTGCTGTCGATGTTAGACTGCTTGTAAGCGATGTTGAAGGGGCGCTGCAGCTCGTAGCTCTTGTCCTTGATGGTGTCCACGGAAGGAGCTACTCCGTTCACGGCGACTGCCTTGACAGTGTCGTTCAGCGAGCCGAAGGAGACATAACCGATGGCGTTTTTGTCCTGCGCTACCGCGGTCATGATGGCGTTGGTGGAGTTCTGGAAGCTCGCGCCCGAGAAGGTCATGTCCGTCTCGGTGCCGTCCTCGTTTTCGACCAACACGCCCGTGAGTTCGGTGAACGCGGAGCGCGTGCCCGAGCCGTCCTCGCGCGAGAACACATTGATGGTGTCAGCCGCACCCTTGTTGCACCCGACCGCCGCGAAAGCGACTGCGCCGAGCAGCATTGCACAAATGGCTATCGTCCAAAATTTCTTCATTTCTTTTTCCTCCCGGTCCTCGCTGCTCGCTGCCGCAAGCCGATCCGACCGCTACGATCAACATAGCAACAACTTGTCTTTTATTTTCCCCGATTTTTTCACAAAATTGTCATTGACAAATTTTTACACCTCGCGATGTCGTCGCGCTTCGGCGCGCCCTGCGGCGAGGGGACGCCCCGCCATTAGGGAATAATACGAACTCTAAAAACGAGCTCGTATTATTCTTTTCTGTTGACTACTTCGGCATCGTACTTTATCTAAAATTCAAAGTTCGTACAAAGGAATTAAAAGTTCGTACAAAGGCGACGGCTCGCCGCCAGAGAAACCCGCTCTTTCCGAGCGGGTTTTACTGTTTGCGCGCGATGGTATTCTTTACCTGTCGCTGACGCGATTGGCGCAACGGCGCAACAATCGCTGTTCCGTCGCTTCGCTCCTTACGAATCCCACCGCTTCCGCCAGAGAAACCCGCTCTTTCCGAGCGGGTTTTCCGTTGGGTTTCTCTTAATTGGCTTGCACCTTTTGCTTTGCCGCGGTGTGCGGTCCGTCGGTTTTCGGGCGGTTACACCTCGGAGTGCAGGCGGTCGATGAGGCGGGAGTTGACCACGCACACGCTGGCGGGCGTGAGGTCGGTCACCGTGTTGTCGTAACTCCACAGATACATCGGATACTTCAACAGCCCCATGTCGCTCAGGATTTTCAGCAGGTCGCTGCCGAATTTGTCGGAGGTTATGAGGTGGAATCTGCTGTCGTCGTTGACGAAATTGCCGGCGCGGTTGAGGAAGCTCTCCACCGTCAGTCCCGTGGACATAAACGCGACATGGACATAGACCCCGTCGTTGTAGCGGTACCTGAAGCTTTCGAGGAAGTCGGAAGAGAGGATGATGTCCTGCAACAGTCCCTGGATGTACGAAACATTGACATCGGTGCCGCCCTGGGAGGACAGCGCGTCCTTGAGGGTTTCGTCGGGGATGAAGGACCCCTGGCGGACATCGAACCAGCAATAGGCGTCGAGGAATCCCTCTATCGTGAGGGTGGTCTTGGTGGGCGCGCCTTCGGGCACGGAGGGATTGCCGCCCGCGTCGGTGCCGTTGTAGCTCGCCAGATACTGGAAGTTGGACGGGCTGAGACAGTTGGTCAGGATGCAGTTGCGGAGAGTGAGATCGGTGAAGGCGTTTGCGGAACACCTGATATAGAGACCGCCGCCCGATGTGTTGCGGATTATGGAGCCGACGACGGTGATTTTGCCGCCGGTCGCGGACAACGCAGTACGGGCGTTTTCGAGGATACAATACTCGACGAGTTCGTTGACCCAAAGCCCCTGATTGAAGCGCAGGCAATAGCCCTGCTGATAGGTCTCGGCCTTGATGACCCCGTCTTCGGGCACGGGATTTGCTCGAAGCGTGACATTGGACACGACCGTATTGCTTTCCATGACGGTGATGATTGCGACGCTCTTGTCATTGGGAGAGCCGAGTTGCGCGAGTTGCGTGGTATAAACCGTGTAGCCGTTGCCGTAGAGGCTGGCTTTGGATTTTATCGTCGCATTGCCCTCGACTGCAACGGAATTGGCGAGCACGGCGTCAATCCCGTCCGTAAGCGCGGTCTCGAGTTGCGAGTAGTCCGACACCTGCACACCGTCGATTACATAGAACGAGAAGGAAGCGGTCGAATATTTGGAAAGCGCGGGGTCGTCGTATTTGGGATAACGCGCGCTGACGGTGACGGTGACTTTGGTCCTTTCGGAGAAAACCCCGTCCGCCTTGATTTTGTCGTAATCGAAAATAATGGCGTTGCCGTCGAAACGGATGTACGCGGACGCGTCGTCCATACCCTCGACCGCAAGGGAGAACAGGAAGGCGGAATTGAACTCTTCCGCGCTCTCCCCTTCGTCGGCGACGGGATATCTGATATCGATGGTATAGGTGTTGTCGACGACGGTATAGGTGTTGTCGACAATGTTCTGACCGTCGTATTTACCCGTGGCCACAACGGTTTGACGGGCAAGACCGAGTTGCATCGACGCTTCGGTATCCTCGAGTTGAAGCACGGCAACCTTGCGGGCGACGGTGAGATCAATGGACACGGAGCCGCCGTTTTCGGTGACCGCGGTGATCGTGACGGGGCCGTTGGCAAGCCCGCGGACATACCCGTCGGCGGACACTGTCGCAACGGCTTCGGCGTTTGACGACCACGACGCGACGGCGGGCGCGGGATCGCTCCTGAGGTCGGACTTCCAGTCGACGGTGAGCCACAACGGCATACCGTCTCTTTCGAGCACATAACCTTCGGCGGCGAAATACTCCGAGCCTTTGA
Organism: uncultured Clostridia bacterium; assembly: GCA_944360115.1. GTDB lineage: Bacteria > Bacillota > Clostridia > Christensenellales > CAG-917 > Limadaptatus. Next base: position 34,187 of record CALVTH010000013.1, on the reverse strand, counting down.
CGACAAGTTCGTCCTCGTCGCAGACATACATCGTCACGGGGTCGTCGCCCACACGGAAACTGGCTTCGGTCGCCGAAGCGTCTATGACGATGTTGCCGTCCGAAACGGTGCAGTTGCTTATCGGGGTGACGGAAGATTGCTCGGAAAGTCCGAGAGCCGCGAGCGAAACGGTGCGCAGGTGCGTGTAGACCTCGCTGCCGAACACGGTCGCGCCGCGCACGACCTCGACGGTGACGGCGGCGGAAACCTCCTCGCCGTCCTCGCGGGTGACGGAGACGGAAATCTCCGCGCTGCCCTCGCTTATGCCCGTGACCACTCCGTTGGGGTCGACGACGGCGACTGTCTCGGCGTTGCTGGACCAGACTGCCGAGCGCACGACGGCGTCAATGGGAGTGAAAACGGGCGCGAGCAGTATGCTGTCGCCCAATTCCACCGTGGACGCGCCCGAAATCTTTATTGCGGACAGCGCGCCCGTGACGCGCACGGAACATCTCGCCGACACCGACCCTTCGGCGGTGACGGTGATGTCGAAGGCGCAATACGCGGACACTTTGAGATAGCCCCCGTCGCCCTCGCCCGTGCCGATGATGTCGGTGTGCGACGCCTTGTCCGATTTCAGAAATTCGACATAATACTCTTCCGTGACATCGTCTCTGCCGTCGCCGTCGGCGTCTTTTATCTCGGAGTCAAGCGGCGTAATGCCCGACAGGGTCATTTCGACGGCGGGATTGGTGGCGTGAGCGGGTGAAACGGAAACGCCCATAATGCCGACGAGGTCGTCGACGGAATAATAGTCGTCGGGGGAATGTGTTATTTCCAGTTCGACGCTGTTGTTTTCCAGGATGACGCTCTCGACGGAAATGTAGGCGCGGACGGAAATGAAGTTCGTGACCAGACCGATAGTCAGCACGACTATAAGCGGAATGATGACGAGCACGCCTATCATTATTTTCTTCATTTGGAATACCTCTCGGACAATGCGTCAGGGCGCAATCTTCTGGTAACGCTTGTCGAGATTGACATACAGCATGGTGAGGCTTATGCCGAGAATGACGAGGGATACCATAGAGAGTATGAGATAGACATCTCCCAGCCCGTCGACGACGCTGAAACCGCCGATTTCTATGGGCAGGAAGCCGAGTATCATGGCTATCACACCGTAGACCACAGCCACGAAGATGCCGACCAGCAACGACACGGCGAGGTTCTTGTTGGCGCTGACGAGTTCGCCGTCGCCGACGACATTGAATATCGGCGACCTGACATCCGCCCATATCGCAAGGCAGGTCAGCGAAAGCACCGTCATCTCGGATATGGCGAAAATGCAGCCTATATCCAGCGGGCTGAGCAGGTTGCCCGCCTCTTCCGTGCCGAACGCCGCGGCGACGATTATGCACGACAGCACCACGGAAGCCGTGGCGACTATGGCATAAAGGAAGAGTTTGACGGACACCTGTACGGTGTAACTTACGGGAATTATCTTCGTGTGATAGAAGGCGTTGCCCTCACGCGAAATGGATGTGGAGGCGAACGACACTATTATCGCCACGAAGATGATGATGACCATGAGGGTAAGCCCGGGCACGATTGCCGCGCCGACGCTGTCCTTGCCCATGGTGGCGGCAAGGTCGTTGCAGTAGTACACCATAACGGGCGCCGCAACCGCCATTGCCAGATACTGGAAGGAATAGTTGAACGAACGGAGTATGAGATAGAATTCGCGGTGCAACAGCGTGCCGAATACCGTGCGGCAGGTGTTGGGCGTCTTTCTGTGGAAGGACACCTTCTCGGTCTCGATACCGTTCAATATCGTCTTATAGTAGAACTTCACGGTGACCAAATACGCCGCCACGCCGACCGCCGCCGTCATCAGGAAGATGTAGAGGAAGGAAAGCCCCACTTCCGCGCTGGAGAAGCCGTAGGGAGTGCCAGCGAGCAAAGTGGCGTACCACTTGAGCGGATAGCACTTTGCCGCCACTTCCCTGTAGCGCATTATCATGCTGCCCGAGAACAGGCTGACATTCTCCTCGCCGAGGTAATTGAGAATACCCTTGAGGGCGGTCATATAGAGGATGAAGCCCGCGCAGATGAGCGCGATGAGGATGATGAGCACCAGCAGGAACTGGTTCTTGACGAAGTTGGTGAGCATCATCACGGGAATGGCGACGAGGTTGGCGATGAAATAGGGCAACAACACCGCGAGCACCATGACGCCTATGCTGGCGAAATAATATCCCGCCCCCGCCTTGGTCACCACACCGAAAACGATGTAGAAAGGCAGCATCAGCAAAGCGTTGATGATGAGATTGTGTATGAAGCAGTATATCGACTTTGCAATCAGGATTTCCGCGCCGTTGACGGGGAAACGGAGCAAAAGCTCGTTGTCGCCGCTCATGTACAGATTCTTGACGACATTGCCCGTCGCTACCGCCGTGGCAATCACCATTGTGAACACGGTCGAGAACACGAGGAACTCGTACCGCAGTTCGGAGCGGACTATGAACATATCGGCAAGGTAGTAGATACCGAGCACGAGAATACCGTAAACGATAAGGGTGAAGAGAATGTTGACCGCGCGTCCGATGTGCGTCTTGACGGGGGTCTCCACGCGGGAGCCGAACCTGGAACGCAATTCGAGCCGCAGCAGCGTTTTGATGCTGAGCCAGGAAATGCCGGTGTTCATAGATTACTCCTCCGCGTCGGTCTTGCTTTGCGCTTCGGCGGGCGCGTCCGCGCTCTCCTCTACGGCTTCGCGCACGAAGCCCGAGTCGGCAGCGGCTTCGCTGTCGGAGACGGCGTCGATGTCGGGACGGAATTCTTCCTGTTCCTGCGCAACATAATCCTCGAACAACCTTCTTTCGTAGGTGCCCGTAATCTTGAAGAACCTTTCTTCGAGGTTGGCTTTGTTCTCCTCGTTGCCCGCGAGGTCGAAGCAGTCGATGAGGTGACCTTCGTTGATGATTGCCACGCGGTGGCACAGCCTCTTGACGAGGTCGAGGTTATGGCTGGAGAAGAAAACGGTGTTGCCCTTTGCGCAGTGCTCGCGCATATAGGCGATAATCTCGGCGGTGGACTGGGGGTCGAGACCCATCATCGGCTCGTCGAGCACCCACAGCTTCGGCTCGTGAATGAGCGCGGCGATGATGCAGATTTTCTGCTTCATACCGTGGGAGTAGGATTTGATCTGCCTGTCGACGGCGAAACGGAGCTTGAACAGGTCGAGGAATTTCTCCAGTCTCTCCGTCCTGTCCTGCTTGGACACGCGGTAGAGGTCGGCGACATAGTTGACATATTCCCTGCCCGTCAGCTTCTCGTAGACGGAGTGGTTGTCGGGGACATAACCCATGTTCATCTTGGCTTTGATGGGCTCCTTCTGAATGTCGTAGCCGCACACCTCGATGGTGCCCTCGTCGAAGGGCAGTATGCCCGTCAGGCACTTTATGGTCGTGCTTTTGCCCGCGCCGTTCTGACCGAGGAATCCGAATATCTCGCCGGGACGGAGTTCGAAGGAAATGTCGTCAACCGCGACGCGGTCGCTCTTGGGGTACACTTTTTTGAGATTGGTTATCTTTAACATCGCATTTTCTCCTGAAGTTATTGTGCGCACGCGCACCGAAATATATGAAAAAGCCCGCGCAGCGCGCAAGCACGATTATTCGCCGTAAAGCGTCTCAGATGAGCAACACCGGTGACACCTTGACAAATTCGCAAGGCGTGAAACAATTGTTTTTGCCTTCGATTGCGGCGACTTTGCGCGCCGCGTACACTCCCCCGATACCCGCAAGACGATTGCGGCGGGACCATATCGCGAAAGGTCCGTTTTCGAGGGACGAACTTCCGACGAGGGACAGGCAAAGCCCCGAAAGTCCGAAAATGCAACAGGCGTTGAGCATTGATCTGAGCATTATGAGATCCATTGCCTGCAACGCGTAACTGCGCATGACCGTCACCGCCACGCAATAGGTCGCCGCCGTCGACAGCGCGGCGCGGAAACCCACGGGCAGTTTGCGGAAAAAGAGAACGACGAGAAAGACGCCCCCGCCGAACACCATGAGTCCGACGAGACCGATGAGCGCACCTATCGCGCCTATGGCAACCGTGAGCAGTTCCGACATTCTCTACCTGCCGTTCCTTATTTGGTCTTGTATATTTTACCACGCTCGCAAAAGCGATGTCAAACGAATGACGCCCTTTGCCGTCCGCGGCGCAATCGACGCATTTTCGGTGTTTATATGCTCAAAATATCCGATAAACTTCGTTTTTGCGCAATACTTCCTTGCGATTTTTTAATCCTCATCCGCCTGCGGACAAAAATGTGTCTCCCGCGCGCCCGCGCGGCGGGCATCCGCGGTCGCGCCTTTTAAGTTGTTCTCCCCGCGGCTTGACTTATTCCATTTAAGGGTGTATAACTGCTGAGGACAACATTCACGGGAGGTGGAGGATATGAATGTCGACGAACTGTTGTTGCCGCTGGCTCTGATACTCCTTGTTTCCAAACTTCTCTCTCTCCTCGGGAAAAAACTCGGTCTGCCGCAGGTCATAGGAATGATTCTTGCGGGTATCGTCATAGGGCTCATCAAGTATATTCCCGGACAAACCGTGCTCACGGATACCGCCATGGAAGGGCTTTCCTTCCTCGCCAAGATAGGCGTCATACTCATAATGTTCTCGGCGGGTCTCGGCACCGACCTCAAACAGTTCAAACGCACAGGCGCGCCCAGCGTAGTCATCACCGTCATGGGCGTGATGTTCCCGCTTCTGTTCGGCTTCCTCGCCGCGGTGCTCATGCTCCACGGCGGCAATTTCACGGGGCTCAGCCAACACGACCTCTATTCCTGCCTGTTCTACGGCACCGTGCTCGCCGCCACTTCCGTGTCCATAACCGTCGCCGCACTCAAGGAACTGGGAAAACTCAATTCCAAAGTGGGCGCCTCGATCATCGCCGCCGCCATTCTCGACGACATAATCGGCGTCATACTGCTCTCCCTTTTCATCAGCCTCGACACCACGGGCAGCGCCAGCGACATCGGCAAGGCAATCGGCATGATGATAGCCTTCTTCGTCGCCGCAATCGCCGTCGGCATCGCCCTGCGCTATCTCATCAAATTCATCTCCCGCCGTCATCCCCACACCAGGCGTATCCCCATAATCAGCTTCGCGATATGCTTCCTGTTCGCCTACGCCGCCGAGACATGGTTCGGCGTGGCGGACATAACGGGCGCTTATGTGGCGGGTCTCACGCTCGCGGGTCTCAGCGAATCCGAGTATGTCGACAAGAAGATCGAGATCAGCAACTACATGATTTTCGCCCCCGTATTCTTCGCCAACATCGGCGTGACGGCGTCCTTCGACACCATAAGCGCAACCATGGTGGGCTTCGGCTTCGTATTCGTGCTGGCGGGCATGCTGGGCAAATTCCTCGGTTGCGGTCTGGGCGCACTCGCCTGCCGCTACGGCATCAAGGACAGCGCCCGCGTCGGCATAGGCATGATGGTGCGCGCCGAAGTCGTCCTAGTCTGCGCGCAGAAAGGTATCGACGCCAACCCGCAGCTCATCGACCCCGGCATTATGCCTTTCGTGCTCATCCTCATCATAGTGACCACCCTGCTCACTCCTCTGCTCCTCAAGCTGACCTACCGCAAAGAGCAGTCGCTGCCCCCCGTCGACAACGGTGACGGCACTCTCGTCGTGCCCGCGCAGCCCTGCATAATGAGCGACATCCCCGAAATCGGCAAACCCGACCTCATCGACGGTTACGACGGCAACGGCGAATCCGACGCCCCCGCTTCCGAGGGTGACGCGACCTCCGATGGCGACGCGTCCGCGGAATCGGACGACAAGGACTGACCCGCCGCGCTCCCGCCGCCGAAACGCGCCCGAGCCGTCGTAGGCAAAGGCGCCGCAGACAGATTGCAAAAAACCCGCTTTCCTCGGAAAACGGGTTTTATTTTGCCTTTATCGGCTTGTCATCGTCGCGTTTGCGCCGTCGCGTGCGGCGAACGGTACGGCGGACGCGTCATTTTATTATGGCTTTGTCCCAGTGCGGGTCGGGCTCGAAACCGAGCAGTTTCGCCACGCAGCCCGCCACGCCGGACAGACCGAATTCTCCGTCGGCGATTTCCGCGTCGGCGTTGAACACTATGAACGGCACGGGGTTGAGGCTGTGCGCCGTACGCACCGTCACGACGCCTTTCTTGTTCTTCTCAAGCATTTCGTCGGCGTTGCCGTGGTCGGCGGTGACGATGAGCGCCGCTCCGCTCTTCTCGATGACGGGCAGCAGTCTCGCCAGCCCGAGGTCGACGGCTTCCACGCCTATTATCGTTGCGTCGAGGTTGCCCGTGTGGCCCACCATGTCGCCGTTGGGATAGTTGCAGCGAATGAAGGAATATTTGCCGCTCTCCACCGCTTCGATGACCGCGTCGGTGACCTCTGCGGATTTCATCCAGGGACGCTCGTCGAACGACACCTTGTCGCTCGGGATTTCCATCCATGTCTCCAGCGTTTCGCTGAACTTCTCGCTGCGGTTGCCGTTCCAGAAATAGGTGACATGACCGTACTTCTGGGTCTCGGACACGGCGAATTCGTTGACGCCGCGGTCGGAGAGGAATTCCGACAGCGTATATTTGATTTTCGGGGGCTCGACGAGGAAACGCGCGGGCAGTTTGAGGTCTCCGTCGTACTGCAACATTCCCGCATAAAGCACCTTGGGCATATTGCCGCGGTCGAACGCCGTGAAATCGGCGTTGTCGAACGCCATGCTAAGTTCGATTGCGCGGTCGCCGCGGAAGTTGAACAGCACCACGCTGTCGCCGTCCGACATGGCGCCGACGGGCTTGCCGTCCTCGGTTATCACGAACGCGGGCAAATCCTGGTCGATGACGCCTGCGTTCTCTTTTCTGAAAGTCTCGATTGCTTCCGTCGCGGTGGCAAATCCCCTGCCCTCGCCGTACACATGGGTGTAGAATCCCGCTTTCACCATATCCCAGTTGGCGAAATAGCGGTCCATGGTTATCTTCATTCTGCCGCCGCCCGAAGCGATACGCGCGTCGAAAGAGGCGTCGTTGAGTTCGGCGCACGCCTTTTCGAGCTGTTCGACATACACGAGCGCGCTGGTGGCGGGCACATCCCTGCCGTCGAGAAGCGCGTGCACGCGCACCCTCTTTATCCCGTCCGCTTTCGCGCCTTTGATGAGCGCGATGAGGTGGGCGATGTTGCTGTGCACATTGCCGTCGGACAGCAGTCCGATGAAATGCATTGTCGAGCCGTTCGCCACGCAATTCCCCGAAAGTTCGCGCCACGCCGCCGACTTGAAAATGTCGCCGCTTTCAATGGCTTCCTCGACGAGTTTGGCGCCCTGAGAATAGACCTGTCCGCACCCGAGAGCGTTGTGCCCGACTTCGCTGTTGCCCATATCGTCGTCGGAGGGAAGCCCCACCGCGGTGCCGTGCGCCTTTATGTAAGTGTGCGGACACTCTTTGAGCAGTCTGTCGAGCGTGGGAGTGTTTGCCATAGTCACGGCGTCGCCGAGTCCCGTTTTGGACTTGCCGACCCCGTCCATAACAACGAGAACGACTTGCTTTTTCATAAAAAACCTCTCGAAGCCGCAAAGCGGCTTTTATTTTTCGCCGAAATTGTACCACACCGCCCTGCACCAGTCAACGAAAAAGCGGCGCCGAAGCGCCGCTTTGCGGTTTTGTCACGCCGTTGCAACCGTCAGAAGTTGACGACCTTGGAGAAGTCCTCCGCCTTGAGGGACGCGCCGCCGATGAGTCCGCCGTCGATTTCGGGCATCGCCATGAGTTCGGAAGCGTTCTTGGGGTTCATGCTGCCGCCGTACTGAATACGCACCTTTTCTTCGGCGCACTTGGGGCAATAGAGTTCCGCCATGGTGTCGCGGATGACCTTTATGGTGTCGTTGGCGTCCTGAGCCGTCGCCGTCTTGCCCGTGCCGATTGCCCACACGGGTTCGTATGCGATGACGATGTTGTCGAGTTCGCTCTTGTCTATATCCTTGAACGCCGCCCTGGTCTGACGGGTGACGACCTCTTCGGTCTTGCCGCTCTCGCGCTCTTCGAGCAGTTCGCCCACGCAGATAATGGGCTTGAGTCCCGCGGCAAGCGCCGCCTTGACGCGCATATTGACGGTCTCGTCGGTCTCGCCAAAATACTGCCTTCTCTCGCTGTGCCCGATAATGACATATTCCACACCGAGTTCGACAAGCATCTTCGCGCTGATTTCACCCGTGAACGCGCCTTTTTCAGCCCAGTGGACATTCTCCGCACCCACCTTGATATTGGTGCCCGCAGTGGCTTCGACGGCCGCCGCAAGGTCGGTGTAAGGGGTGCAGATGACGACATCGCACTTCGCGTCCTTGACGAGAGGGATGAGGTCCTTGACGAGAGCCTTGGTGTCGGCTATGGTGTTGTTCATCTTCCAGTTTCCCGCGATAATGGGTCTGCGCATAATGTTTCTCCTTTAATTCGAAGTCGCGTTTTCACGCGGCAAATTTTCTTTGTGGTTTTCGTCGTGCGGTCGCGCACTCCGCCCGCGCTGCCCGCCCGAGGCTAACGACGCACCGCAATCGGCGACGCCGCTTCACCGCCCGACGACGGTTGCGACAAACGGAACAGAACGACCATTGCGGCTCAAACGACGGGTTCAACGACCGTTTTGCTTCGTTGAACCCGCGTTTTTGCGTTTTTGCTTATTTGTCGTTCAGGCAGGCGATACCGGGCAGAACCTTGCCTTCGAGGAATTCGAGAGACGCGCCGCCGCCCGTGGAAATGTGGGTCATCTTGTCGGCATAGCCCAGCTGCGCAACCGCCGCCGCGCTGTCGCCGCCGCCGATGATGGTCACCGCGTCGGTCTCGGCAAGCGCCGCCGCCACGGCCTTGGTACCCTTTGCGAAATTCTCCATTTCGAACACGCCCATAGGCCCGTTCCACACCACGGTCTTGGCTTTCTTTATCTCTTCGCTGTACGCCTTGACGGTCTCGGGACCGATGTCAAGCCCCATCCAGCCGTCGGGAATGTCGCCCGCGACAACCTGAGTGTTGGCGTCGTTGCTGAACGCGTCCGCGATGACATTGTCGACGGGCAGCATAAGTTTGACGCCCTTCTCCTGCGCCTTTGCCATAAGGCTCTTGGCGAGTTCGATTTTGTCCTCTTCGAGGAGGCTGTTGCCCACCTTATAGCCCATTGCCGCGCGGAAGGTGTATGCCATACCACCGCCGATGATGAGCGCGTCGCACTTGCCGATGAGGTTGTCGATGACGCCGATTTTGTCGGACACCTTCGCACCGCCGAGAATGGCAACGAAAGGACGGGCGGGATTTTCGACCGCGCCGCCGAGGAATTTGAGTTCCTTCTCGATGAGGAAACCGCTGACGGCGACGGGCGCGAAGCCGTATTGCACTATGCCCGCCGTAGTGGCGTGCGCGCGGTGCGCCGTACCGAAAGCGTCATTGACATAAATGTCGCAGAAATCGGCAAGTTTCCTGCACAGCTCCTCGCTGTTCTTCTCTTCGCCCGCGTCGAAACGGGTGTTCTCGAGAAGCACGCACTCGCCGTCCTTGAGCGCCGCGACCTTGGCGTGCGCGTCGTCGCCCACGAGGTCGGTGGCGAAAGTGACCTTGCCGGGGAATATCTCGGCAAGCCTGTCGGCGACGGGCTTGAGCGAGAATTTCTTGGGGTCGTTCTTGAGAGCTTTGGCGATATACTCTTCCTTAGCCTTTGCCTGCTCGTCGGCGGGCAGGGCTTCCACCGCTTTCTTCTCTTTCTTGGTAAGACCGAATCCGGGTGTGAAAATGTTGTGCGGCTTGCCGAGATGAGAGCAAAGGATAACCTTCGCGCCGTGCTCCATCAGATACTTGATGGTGGGCAGTGCGCCGTTGATGCGGTTTTCGTCGGTGATAACGCCGTCGACCATAGGAACATTGAAGTCGACGCGGGTGAGGCACTTCTTGCCCTTGACATCGACATCCTTGATAGTCATTTTGCTCATAGGGAATCTCCTTTCAAATCAAAAGTTGCGCAACGCGCTTTTTTTATCTGAGACATTATATCACACGCCCGCACGCATAGCAAGAAATATCGCATCCGACCCGACAAAAAAACCGCTCTCGCGGTTTAATCGTCGTCGCGTCGGCAGGTCTCCCGCCCGCAACCGTCCGAAGCGTCACCGGCGCGCCCGCTCGCCGCGCGACGCCCGACGCCTGCCCGTCTATACGGACACGAGAACGCCCGCTTCTCAGTAGGCGTACGCGGGCGGCGCGGCGATTGCGTTCATCAGCCTTTCGAAATTGACCTTCCTCGCCTTTCTGTAACACAGGAAAATGTCCACGAGATACCAGATTCCGAAGGTAATCCAACCGAAGAGCAGCTTTGCCACGCCGAGACCGATGTCCCCGACATAGAATCTGTCCACACCGAGACCGCCGAGAAATATGGACAACGCCACGGTGATTCCCGCCGATTTGGTCGGAAAGGTTATCAGATAATCGAACATATTGTCAGGCGCGCTTCTCAGCGCGTTGCCGAGCGCAAACGCCGACCCCGACGGCACATTTTCGGAAAATTTGGCGAGCAACGCCACGACTCTGTCTTCTGTCATAATTCCTCCCACGCAGGCGCCGCACGCCGGGCGCCCGTCGAATTTCGTCGATATTCCACCGATATTATGATACGCTACGGTGAAAGGTATGTCAATGCCCCGCGCCCGCTCCTACGCCCGAAAGGCCACAAAAAACCGCCAAACGCTCGAAACCGCAGGTATAAAACACTTATCGTGCGTTATATCGGTATACGAATCGTGCTTTCGCTGTAAACACCGGCAAACAGGCAACACGAAATCCGCGCAGCCACGAAGTGCATCGCCCTCCCGCACCCGCGCCGAACGCAACCGCCGACTACCGCAAACCCAGAAGATAGTCGGCGCTCACATCGAAATATTGCGTCAATTTGAAGATAGCCGAAGCCGTAGGCTCCTGCTTGCCCGTTTCCCAATAACTGATGCTGGCATTTGAGAGCGACAAGTCGCCGAAATCTTTTCAACCGGCAAAAACACGACTGCCGAACGGAGTCGTGTTTCATTGTGCGGAAGTTCAGGCAAATATGTTGTCGGACACGCCCCTCAGCGTGCCGCCCGCGGCGAGCGCGGGAAAGCCGTTTTGCCGCAAGGCTTCGTAGACGACTATGGCAACGGAGTTGGAGAGATTGAGCGAACGCGCCTCGGCGCGCATTGGAATACGAATCGTGTTTTCATAATTTTTCCGCAAAAGTTCCTCGGGCAAGCCCTTGGTTTCCTTGCCGAACAACAGGAAATCTCCCTCGCGGAAAGACGGAGCGTCATATCGGCGCGCCGCCTTGGTGGAACAGAAGTAAAAGGAAGTTTCGCCCTCGGCGGCGGGTGTCACGACGAAGCTGCCGTCCGCCTCGACGACTCTGCCTGCGGCGTTGCGACCGAAGAAATCGGCAAGACTGTCGTACACCTCGAAATCGGCAAGGCGCCAATAATCCAACCCCGCGCGTTTGAGCGCACGGTCGGAGATGTCGAACCCCAGCGGTCTCACCAGATGCACCTTGCATCCCGTCGCCGCCGCGGTCCTCACGATATTTCCCGTGTTCTGCGGGATTTCGGGTTCCACCAAAACGATATTAAACATAGTGAATTTTTCGGACCGCCACCGCAAAAGCGGGCGGTGTCGTCACGCAACGGGATTTTCCGCCGCGGAATCCCGACGGTTTTCCCGCGGGACCGATAAGTCTTCCACGCCGCACACCGCACGGCACGCCGACAGTCGCACACCGCGCATAACGACGGGCAGTCTCGCCCTGCGGTCTGCCGCGGTCAGCGGCGGAGATATTTCTCGGCGACGGCGACGATCTGGTCGGGAGTCGTTGCCGACACCACTTCCTCGCGCACGCGTTTTGCGTTCGGCGTCCCCGTGGCGTAACGGCACAAATGCAGTTTCATACTGTTTGCCGCAGCTTTCGGCGGCAACACCTCCAGCAAGGTCGACAGGTGGCGTTTTACGGCATCTAACGCGTCGAATTTCACGCGCACACGGTCGAAAATCTCTTTCGACGCGGCGAGCGCGACGGCGTCGCCTTGTTCTGATGCCACCGAGTCCGTTTCGGCAAGCGCGCGAAATATCCACGGTCTGCCCAGCGCGCCGCGACCTATCATGAAAAAGTCGGCTTTGCTTTCGTTTTTAATGCGGAGGAAACTCTCCGCGTCGGTTATGTCGCCGCTTGCGATTACGGGCACGCCGACAGCCTCCTTTACCGCCGCCGTCACCGTGTGGTCGGCGCTTCCTCCGTACATTTGTTCACGGTAGCGCGGGTGCACGGCAATCGCCGCCGCGCCGCCGCGCACCGCCGCTTCGGCGCATTTCACCGCGACGGTCTCGCCGACGGTTATTCCCGCGCGCATTTTCACTGTGACGGGTTTTTTAGCGCCCTCAACGGTCGCCCTCACCACATCCTCGATGAGCGCGGAGTCCTTCATCAGCGCGCTGCCGTCTCCGCTCGAAAAGATTTTTTTCACCGGACATCCCATATTGATGTCCACGATGTCGAAGCTCGCGAGCCTTCGGTCGCTCGCCGCACGGCGCATGAACTCGGGGTCGCTGCCGAACAGCTGGACGGCGACGGTCTTCTCGGCGGGGGTAACATACAGCAAAGCCTCCGTCCCCGGAGAGCCGTAACACATACCCTTTGCGCTGACCATTTCAGTGTAAGTGAGCGCGGCGCCGTTTTCGACGGCAAGCGCTCTGAACCCCGCGTCGGTGTAGCCCGCAAGCGGCGCAAGGAAAAATCTCGAAGTCGTCTTTATGCCGCAGAAATCCATTATCTGTCCGTGTCTTTTTCGGATTTCTTTGCAGCCTGCCACATTTCTTCCAGTTCGTCGGTCGTGCAATCGGCGAGTTTTTTGCCCTTGTCGGCCGCCAGTTGCTCGGCGGCGGCAAACCGCCTTTCGAATTTCTCGGAAGCGGCGCGGAGCGCCATTTCGGGTTCGACGCCGAGAAGTCGCACGGCGTTGACGGCGGCGAACAGCAAATCGCCCGCTTCTTCCACGCGTTTGTCGGCGGGAGCGGCAAGCAGTTCCCTCAGTTCCTCGTCGACCTTGCCCGCGGCGTCTCCGACGGTCTCGAAGTCGTAGCCGCTCTTTTTTGCTATCTTCTGGATTTTCTCGGCATAAAGCAAAGCGGGAAGATTGCGCGGCACGCGGTTCATCGCGTCGGCGGACGAAGTGTATTTCTTTTCTTTCTGTTTGGCGGCGTTCCAGAATCCGAGCGCCTGCTCGGCGTTGTCGGCGTGATTGCCGCCGAAAATGTGGGTGTGTCTGTCAAGCAGTTTGCGACAAAGCGCTGTGAGCATATCGCCGTAACCGAAATCGCCCTCGTCGCGGGCTATCTGCGTGTGGAACACCGCCTGCAAAAGCACATCGCCCGCCTCTTCGAGCATCATATCGCGGGAACGGCTGTCGATTGCGTCGACGAGCTCGTACGCCTCCTCAATGAGGTTTATGCGTATGGACTCGTGGGTCTGAGCCCTGTCCCATTCGCAACCGCCTTCTCCGCGCAGCCCTTCCATAATCTCGACGAGATCCGAGAAATCGAAGCGTCTGCGCGCCGTCAGCCGTTTGCCACCGAAACGGAGATATTCGTAGTCGCCCCTTGGCAACTGCGACAGCGCACATTCCCGCACGCCGCTCTCGTTGCACACGCACACCGTTTTGTGTTCGCCGTACAAATCGGAAAGCCGCGCCCGCACGGCGTCGAAATTCTCCTCGGTCACCCCCGCGACGAGAAGGGGTATTCTCTTGTTGACAAAGACGAAATCGTCGAGCAAATCGCCCGCTATGTAATACTGAGTGGACTCGGCGAACGGCTTTGCCGTCGCCGTGCAACCCGCCGTCGCCATTTCGGAGTTTGTTTCGTCCGAGCGTTTTCTTCGTGCCATAATGCGCCTCCGCTAATCCCAGAATCGCACCGCACGCCTGAACCTTACGAACTTGCTCCCGAAAGGAAGCGAACGCAGCTCGTCCTCGGAGAAAACCCCGAAAAGCGTCGTCAGCCATACATACGCCACGGCGCACACCGCCGCGCCCGCCGCGACAGCGGCGACGCCCGCGGGGACATACTCGCGCACGGTTATTCCTGCAAGAGCCATTATAACACCTGCCGACAAGACTTTTGCAATACTTTTTTCCTCGTGGATGTCCGTAAGGCGCCTGAACGACACCCCTAGCAACACGAGCGACACGGCGCTCATCGCCACGGATGCCACCGACGCGCCTATTATTCCCATATAACGCACAAGCACAAGCGACAACGCCACCTTGACGACAAGCGCAACAAAAAGACTTTTAACCGCCGAAAATGTTCTGTCAAGTCCTTGTAGAAGCGAAATATATATCTGAGTCGCTCCCACCAGCACAACCCCGAGCGCCTGCACGGACAACAGGTTTGCCGCAAGCGCAACACTGTCGGCGGGCAAGGCGGGATACAGTACGGAGAGAATACTCCCGCCGAAAAGCACGAAGAAAAGCGCGGCGGGCACACCCACCAGATAAACCAGTTTTATGCTCATTCTGCTCTTTGCGATTACGGCGGCGACATCCCTGTCCGCACGCGAAAGCGACACCGACGGAACCACCGCCATGGCGAGCGACATTATGGCGATGACGGGCGCGTTGACGAGGGACGCCACGGGTCCGCTGTACAATCCGTACTGCGCGGTGGCGGCTTCCGTTGCGACGCCGCCCCAGCCGAGTGCGTTCACTATGATTAAACTGTCGAGAAATGTGCCCAAAGGCATAATTACCCCGAGCAACGCGAACGGGAACGCCACGCGGAACATCCCGCGGGCTTCGTCCTTGCTGAGCCGCAGACATTCGCGCGCGGGACGGCGGCGGGAACGGACGGCATAGACTATCGTGAGATACACCGCCGCCACCGCCTCGGACAGCGTGACCCCGAGCAGCGCGCCGCACACCGCGGCGACCACGCCCCTGTCCGCAAGCGCAAGGGCAAGCCCTATTCCCGCGCCCAGTTTGACCACCTGTTCGATGACATTGGATACCGCGGTGGGCACCATATACATTTCGCCCTGAAACCACCCGCGGAAGGCGGCGATTGCGCCCACGAAGAACACGGCGGGCGCGACGACGACATAACCCGAAGCCGTCGACGGATTGCCTTGCAGGCGCGCCAACACACCCGACAGCGACGCTATCAGTATGCCCGACAACGCCGACACGGCAAGCAGGGACAACAGGGCTGACACGAGATATTTTTTGGTCTCCTGCCCCGCCGCTTTTTTTTCGGCGACTATGCGGGACAGGGCGACGGGTATGCCCGACGACGACAAAGTGGTGAACAGCGCGAAAACGGGAAAGACCAGCTGGTACATACCTATGCCTTCCGCGCCGAGTATGTTGGTGAGAGGCACGCGGTAAAACGCGCCTATTATCTTGGCGATTATGCTTCCCGCGGCGAGAATTGCCGCGCCGCCGACGAGTTTGCCCCCGCCGACGGCCGCGCCGCGCGCCCTCACGCTTCCCCCAGCGAGGACAGCGCGGAAGCCGCAAAGGACAGCAGCTCCGACTGTCTGCCGGCGTCCGCGCCGAGCAACGCCACCGCGCCGATGACATCGCCCGCCTGCACGATCGCGGTCACGGCGCAGCCGCAGTCGAGCGGCTCGCCTTCGGCGATTTCGACGGATTGTCCCGCGGGGAAAACCACGGGCTTGCGCGCTCCCGCCGCCGCGGCGAATTTCTCGGAGACGCGCTTGGACAGCAACTCGCGGGAGTGTCTGCCCGCGGCGGCTATGACGCAGTCGGCGCACACGGCAAACGCTCCGCACCCCGTGCTTGCGGCAAGCGCGCGCACAACGCCTTCCACCGCCTCGGCAAAGCCGTTGAGTCGCATGTGTTTTCTTATGACGATGAGTTCGCCCTCGGGGAAAATCTCCATTTCGTCGCCCTCGCGCAAACGCAACGACCGACGCAGTTCCTTGGGGATGACAATTCTTCCGAGTTCGTCCATTCTGCGGACTATGCCGACATCCGACATAAGCAAAATCCTCCCTTTGACGCGGATAGTTTCCGCAAGGGAGGAGTTATTATCCGCGGGGGCGGAAAAGATTTTGTCCGACGGTCGGAATCACCTGCGCGTGCGGGGCGAAAATTCCGTGCGGAGAGGGCGCGCGGGCGCGGGGAAAGGCTTTTTCTTTTCCTCGGCGACGCGTTCGAGCACAAAGGAGGTGAAATCCACCTCCTCGATGAAATCGGAAGGCAGGAATTTCACGCGGTTGAACTGAGCGAACCGCTCGTAATGGGCGGGCAAAAGCACGGGGGTGGAGACATCGAGAAGATAACACACCTCCCTCACCGCGTCGCGGAAGCCGTTTTTGGACGGGGGCTGTTCGCCCTCGTAAACGACATCTCGCAGAATTTTGTCCGCGCGCATTACCTTAGCCCAGATTTTCATCGTACTCCGCGACGATTTCGCCGAAATAGAAATTGTGCAGGTCGGGCGTCGCGTACCACTTCGCGACGGACGCGAGGTCCATTGCGCCCATGGGCACCACGCCGATTACCTTACATTCGTAATACCTGGCGCACCCGTCGACGACACATTCGCCGGCGACCCTGGCGGGCGCCTTTTTCATGCCCGTCTCCTTCCACTTGTCGTAGTCGCGGCCGCTCTTGCTTCCGCAGAAGGCGATTTCCTTTTTCATTTCGCCCGCGCGCGGCACGCTGACGGTGAACTCGCCCGTGGCGTCGATTTTCTCTTTGGTATAACGGCTGTCGCGAATCGGCGCAACAAAGACTTTTTTGCCCCACATCGTGCCGATAAACCCCCAACTTGCGACCATAACATTGCCGCCCGAACACACGAACGCGCCCGTGTTGAACGCCGAATTCATTGCGTCGCAGTCTTCGAATTTTATCATATTTCCTCCGAAATTATATCTTGAGCGTTTGCTTTCAGGCACATTGTATGATAACATAGCCCCGATGGTCACGGCAACACCCATCAATAAAAAAAACCGAGGCTTGTTTTGAAATCGCGCATTTTCTTCATCACCCGTTCCGCGCTCATCGCCGCAATCTATTTTGCGCTCGCCACAGTTCTGCAACCCGTATCTTTCGGTCCCGTGCAATTCCGTCTTTCGGAAGCGCTCGTGTTGCTGCCGCTGTTTATGCCGGAGTCGATAATCGGGGTGACCGTGGGCTGTTTCCTCTCCAACTTCTTTTTCTCGACGACATACGATGTCATATTCGGCACGACGGCGACGCTCATCGCCGCACTGCTGACTCACGCTCTGCGCCGTCACAGGATTCTCGCCGTGCTCCCGCCCCTCTTTCTCAACGCCCTGCTGGTGCCGCTGATATGGGTGGTGGACGGCTCGGACACCGCTTATATGCTCAACTTCGGGCTTATACTGGCTTCGGAGTGCATAGTGGTGCTGCTGATAGGTCTGCCCCTCACCGTCGCGCTGGAGAAAACTCTCCGCCGCGCGGGACTGCTGAGGGTGTACGGCGCAAAAAACACGGAATATGTCCGCGAGCAACGCGAGAACCGTCTGCCGTCGGTCGGGTGCGCAGCGGCGCCCGTGCCGCGCGCGTCGGACGCGGAGAGCGCCGCAGACGCTTTGCCGCGCGACGACTGCTGACCGCACCCCTTTTTCGCCCGCGAAAGTGCCGTTTCGCCCGCTAATTTCCGCAAAACGCCCTTCGCGCGCTCTTCGCCGCCCGTCCTCGGACGGAGACGGCGCGGCGTTTGCGCCCGCGCGCAACGCGTATACACCATATATTGTTTTCGCAATTTTTCTCGCCGTTACTCTTTCTTTTCGCGCGCGGGTGTGCTAACATATAAGTCCGCGCAAAATCGGGCGCGTACGGGAGGACAATTTGAGTTTCGCCGCGTTTTCCAGCGATTTCCTGATGGAGAGTTTCACCCTCGTCGACAACCTTTTCGTCAACGAGCACCTTCCCCATTGCGACGAAAAACAAATCAAAATCTACATCTACGGGCTGTACCTGTGCACGGCTCCCCAAAACGACAATTCCCTCGAGAGCATGTGCACCGCCCTCGGCGTGGACGAAAAGGAATTGCTCGCCGTCTACACCGAATTCGAGGACGCGGGTCTGTGCCGCATAGTTCGCCGCCACCCCCTCGAGGTGCGCTATCTCTCCCTCAAGCGCGCAATGCAACCGCCCAAGAAATACAAGGCGGAGAAGTGGCAGGATTTCAACCGCGAACTTCAGCGGCTCTTTCCCGAGCACATGCTCACCCCCAACGAGTTCAACGAATACTACTCTTTCCTGGACTCCAGCAAGGTCGAACAGGACGCCATGCTGATGATAGTGCAGTATTGCATAGACCTCAAAGGCGCTTCCGTCCGCTATCCCTACATACTCGCCGTGGCGAAGAACTGGGCGGAGGACGGGGTGCGCACCGTCGCCGATGTGGAAAGCAAACTGTCGCAGTACGAAGCGCAGACGGAAGATATGCGCGCCGTGCTTGCCGCGCTCGGCAGAAAGGGCGGCGCCGAACTCGAAGAAAAACAGATGTTGCTGAAATGGACGCGCAGCTGGGGATACACCCTGCCCGCTGTCCTCGCCGCCGCGAAATCGCTGAAAAGCGGCAAGACATTCAAACGGCTCGACGCCCGTCTGGACGAATTTTACCGTATGTCGGTGTTCTCTCCCGAGGAAATCGAGGAGTATATCCGCAACGCCGAAAGACTGCGCGACCTCGCCGTCAAAATCAACAAGAATCTCGGCGTCTACTACGAATCCCTCGACCACATCATCGAGGTTTACACCGTACCGTGGACGGCGAAAGGGTTCTCCAACGACGCCCTCATCACCGTGGCGCATTACTGCTTCATCAGCGGTATCCGCACTTTAGAGGGTATGAACGGCATTGTGAACACCTTTTTCGCGCAAGGTCTGCTCACCGTCGAAGCAATCGACGATTTCATCGCCAATCAGGTCAGACAGGACGAGCGCATAAAGGCGGTCGTCGAAGCGACGGGGCGCACGCGCGCCGTCACCGCCGCCGACCGCGACCACTACCGCACCTGGAGCGCCGTGTGGGGATTCGACGACGACATCATCCTTTACGCCGCCGAACTCGCCGCCGGCAAGCCCTATCCCCTCTCCGCAATCAGCCGTATCCTGTCCGACTGGAAAGCCGCGGGCGTGCGCACGCTCGCAGAAGCCAGAAAGCGCGGCGCGGAAGCGCAGACGGGCGACGGCAAACTCAACACTTCCAAGAATTTCGACGAGCGCGAATACACCGCCGAACAGTTCAAAGCGGTTATAACCAGCATAGAAAGCCTTAAGGACACCGACCTATGAGAGACAGAATCCTGAGAGAAGCGCTCCGCGTGAAAAGCCGCGAATCCGAGCGCACCGCCGCGGAAAAAGCCGAGTTGCGCGATGTCGTGCTGGCCTTCCCCGATGTCGCCGAAGCGCGGTCGAACTATGTGTCTGCGGTCTACGGCGCTCCTCGGTCGCGCAACCGCGCGAGCGACGGCCGCGTCGACGATCTGCGCGAGGAATATCTCGCCACCCTCGCCCGTCACGGCTATTCCGAAAACGATTTCCTGCCCGACGCGCCCTGTCCCTCCTGTGGCGGCACGGGTATTCACGACGGCGCGCCCTGCGATTGCATAAAGGACATCTTCGTCTCGCTGCTCGAAAAAGAGTGCGGCGTGTCCGTCGAGGGATTTTCACTCGACGACTTCGACTCTTCCGTCCTCCCCGCCACGGGTCAGACCGAACTGCTCCGCAGCGTATACGGGCTTATGCGCACCTACACCGACAAGTATCCCGCAGTCGGCAAGCACATAGTCCTGCTGACGGGCGCGACGGGCACGGGCAAAACCGTGCTCGCCGAAGCAATGGCGAGGCAGATGATACGCCGCGATTACGCCGCTCTCTTCCTTTCGGCGAACGAACTCAACAAACTTATGGTGAAGGCGCACACCTCCCGTTATCCCGAGTGCGACTCCGTCCTCGACGATGTGATGTCGGCAGATATGCTGGTGATTGACGACCTCGGCACGGAGCCGCGCTACAGAAATGTGACCTGCGAATATCTCCTCACCGTGCTCGAGGAACGCTCGCGCCGCAAACTGTCGACGGTGATAACCACCAACCTGTCGGTGGAAAGAATACTGAACACCTACAACGAACGCATATTCTCGCGTCTCAGCGACCGCAGGACGGCCCTCGTCCTCAACCTCGAAGGCGAAGACCTGCGCACATTCGTGCCAAAACGCTGAGCCGCCCGCATACCGCACGGAGTGCAATAAAAACAAAAACCGAGGAATTTCCTCGGTTTTTTCGTTTCATTTCATTGTGGGCACCGCCCTGCGGCTCGCATATTGCGGGCGGACCGCGACGGCTTTCGGCACGCCGTCAGGCGTTGTCGGCGCGGTCGAGGTATTCGACGAGCACGCGGAGCGCGTCCTCGATTGCCTTGGCGTTCACGCCGTCGGCGTTGTCGCGCGGGGTGTGGATGTACTCGGGAGACATATCCGAAGCCGTGAGGCTTGCCGCACGGTAACCCGCCCTTGTAAACGCAACGGCGTCCGTCGCGCCGAAGGTACAGCCGCGTTTCTCGCAGATGACTCCCGCCGCGCCGGCGGCGTCGGTCAATTCCTCGGCGGGGGCGGCGTCCGTTCTCACAAACCCGTTGAGTTCCCTCAGCGACACGGCGAATTTGTCGTCCTCTCTAAGCGTGTCGAGGGCAATCGCCACCGTGTCGGTCTTGTCCTCGTCGGCGCGGACCTTGCACCACGCCGCCGCGCCGCGCATACCGCACTCCTCGGCGCCCGTGATTACGACGGAAATTTCGGTGCCGTCGAAGACGACTCCGTTGCTGTCGAGCAGGCGCATGAGAGCGAGCGCCGTGTAGCAACCGCTCAGGTTGTCGCTTGCGCCGTCGGAAGCCTTTCCGCTGCCGAACACGAAGAAACACGCCACCCACGCGGGAGCGAAAACTATTCCGACGAGTCCCGCATACAGATAAGCGCCTTCGACGAGTCCCGTGCCCATACTGCCCATATACGCCCAGCGCGCTATGTCCGCGGCAAGCACATACAGCAGTCCTATGACGGCAACGGCGCACACCGCGGCGACGGCTTTACCGCCGAGAGCGGATTTGAGCGGAGAAACGGGCGCGGCGTCGGCGTGAGCGACGATGACGACGCGCCTCTTGCGGTCGCCCGCACACTTTTTGGTCGCCGTGACATTCTGCGAAGTGCGGGTCACATACATTCCGTCAAACGCGGGCAGGCACAACAGCCCCTGCACCACCAGAGGTATTGCCGCCGCTATGACGAACACGACGGAAAGGAAGGACACGAAAAAGTAGGTGACATACGCCATAATGGCGCACACCGCCGTGAAATACACCCAACCGGTGGCCGCCGCGGGAGCGACCGCAAACTGCTCGGCGCGCACTTCGTCGGCGCACTTGCCGAGTTCCTCTTTCAGGCGGTCGGACGCATTGAGTTCGGAGAGCGAAGCAGGCAGACGGGCGGGAAATTCCTCAACCGCCGCCTTTATCTCCTGCGCCGCAGTCTCCGCCGCCGCGCGGTAAGTTTCGTCGGAAAAAGCCGTTTTCATATCAATTACCTATATTGAGATTGCGCAACATCATGCCGAGCAACATTCTCAGCGCCTCTTTTTCGTTGTCCTCGAAGTTGGCAAATGCCGTGGCGAAAAAGCGGCGGTTGGCTTCGTCTATGAGTTCGGCAACATGCCTGCCCTCCTCGGTGAGGGCAAGTTCCTGCTCGCGTTTGTCCGACGACGACACCGTCGCGGTGATGTAATTCTTGTCCTTGAGCAGTTTCACGCTGCGCGAAACGAGCGCTTTGCTGACATCGGAAGCGTAGGCGATTTCGCTCGCCGTAGGCAGGGTCTCGATACTGCTCAGCACAACGATTTCGTTTGGCGAAAGGTCATAACCTTCCAACGCGTTGAGCTGGAAGTCGGTGTAGGAACGGAACAATTTTCTGTACGCCGAAAAGAAATAGGCTGCACTCTTGATATTCATGAAATTAGTATAACATTGAAACATCGGTCTTTCAACCGATTTGACGAAAAATGTTAACACATTTACCTATCGGCAGAAAAACGCCCGCGCTTCCGCGGCGGAAAAACCGTGCGGACGGGCTCAAAAAACCGAGCGAACACCGCATAAATCAGCGCAAAAGCGCGCGTGCGACGACCTCCGCGCTCGTCCACGCCCATTGGAGATTGAATCCGCCGCACACTCCGTCCACATCGAGGGCTTCGCCGACGGCGTACGCGCCCGCGCACAACACGGACATAAGGTCGTCGTCGAATTCGGAAAGCGGCAACCCGCCGGACATCACCTGCGCCGCGTCCTTGCCGCGCACACCTTCCAGCGTCAGGGCGTAACTCTTTACGGCGGCGGCGAGAGCCTTTCCGTCGGGAACATCGGACAAGGTCTGCCCCGCGCGCGCCGCGATACGCTCCGCGACTCTGGTGTGGAAGTATCCGCCGAGCAGTTCGCCGACCGTGAGATTGCTTGCCGCAAACTCTTCCTCGAGAATTTCCCGCGGGATTTCGGGCACGAAATCAATGAACAACGCGTCGCCGCGCCCGAGTTTTCCGCGCGCGTAAAGCGCGGATACATTCATCGCGGCAATGCCGCTCAGCCCGTTGTCGCGGAAGAGGATTTCGCCTTCCTCGACGGCGTCACCCGCGCGGAGCGCGCACCGCACGCGCACGCCCGACAATCCTTTCACGCTCTCCTTGTCGGTAAGGAGCGGCACGAGCGAGGGCGAAAATTGCCTGCGGGTGTGCCCGAGAGCCGTATAAAGGGAAAGACTGTCCTCGCCGAAACCCGCGTCCGAGCCCGTGGCAAGCACGACGGAAGCGGCAGACACCGTTTTCGCCGTTCCGTCCGCGGAAAGGGAGTCGACGGCGAAACCGCCGCTCTCTTTGCGCACGGCGATAACGCGCGCGCCCGTAAATATGTCCGCGCCCGCGCGGGCTGCGCCGCGGCGCAGACAGTCGAGCACGCTCGCCGCAGTCAGCGAATAGGGATAGACCCTGTCTTCCTCGGTGCGCGTGCGCAAACCCAGCGCACTGAAATGCGCCAGCGTGTCGTCGGGTGAAATCCGCCCGACGAATACGGCCGCTTCCCTGCAGTTGTAATCGTCATTGCGAAGGGGGCGCAAAAAAGTCAGGTTGCACCTGCCGTTGCCCGTGGCGAGCAGCTTCCTGCCCACGCGGGCGCCGCTCTCGATTACGGCAACTCCGAGCGAACTCAGACGCGACGCGAGATACAGTCCCGCGGCGCCGCCGCCGATTATCGCAACATCGTATCGCACGACTACCCCCTTTCTTGCAAAAACGCGCGGTCGCCCGCGCGTCACGGCGTACCGCTACGCCTTTTGCAAAGACGCCCCGACAGGAGCGTCCGTACTGTCATTTTTCAACGCCGTCTTCCTTCTTGATCTCGTCAAGTGGAGTGCAGATGTTGACGATGTGCGCGGCGAAATTGTCCGCGACTTTGCGGTCGAGCGTGTAGAATGTCCACAGCCCTTGCTTCCTCGCCTTGACGATACCGCTTTCGCACAGCAACTTCATGTGATAACTGAGCGTGGGTTGAGAGCAATCGAGGCTCTTGAGAATGCCGTTGGCACAAAGACTGCCTTTTCTCAACATCTTGACAATCTTCATTCTGTTGTTGTCGCCGAGCGCTTTGCACACCGAAATAAATTTCTTTTCTTCCATAAAACCTACCGTCACTTTTGCTGATTGTATTCAGTCGCCGTCCGCCGACGGAAAGTCGTCGTACAGCATAATCAGCATACCGCCAATCGCGTTGTTTGTCAACCTCGCCGCCCCACAAAGCCCCCTCTTAACACTCTTATTTTTACATTTTTGCAACAATAATATCCGTCACTCGGTCACATTGCACAAGATAACCATACATTTATATAATTTTGTTTGTTGCCGCGGGCGCGGTAAACAGCCTTTTGCATTTGCGTCTATATTTGCCGCCGGAAAATCCGGAAACGGAAACGGCGCGCCGCTACACGCGGCGCGCCGCAATCGTGTCACGGCACTTTCGCACACTACGACGGTCCCCGACGCGCTCGAAGCGCGGGCGGGGTTCAGTCGTTCCTAATATCGGCGAAGATGTTGCACATCTCCTTGCGCATACGCAGGAATTCGGAGTTGCCCGCCAGCAATTCGTCGAGGTCGCCCACCTCCCAACCGCTCTGCACCTTGGTGATGAGTTTTATTCTGAAGAAAAGATTGTTCTTGTCTTTCTCTCCGTCGATGAATTCGCACGAAGGCGCGAGAATGAGCAAGATGGGGGCTTCGGCGAGGGTTTCCCTGACGACACGGTTGCCGAGCAACCCGAGCAGATACTCTCTCTTCTGCTCCCAGTCGCCTTCGCCGAAAGCGTCGTATCCGATGATTACGCGCGCTTTTGCGCAGTTCAAGGGCAACATTTTGACAAAAGCGTTGAGCCAGCCGCCGCGCGCGACTTCGAGTTTGCCGCCCTTCCGTTCCACCTTGAAGCTGATACCCGTGTGGTCGATTGCATAGTCGATGCTGCGGCAATACGCCGAGTCGAAATTGTACAGCGAGAGGTCCACCTTGTAGCTGTCGCGGGACCAGGTGCGGTTGTAGCCGCATTTTTCCTCCCTGCCTTTGCCCGTCCCGCAATCCTCCTCGGCGCAGGGGGCGTCCTTGTAGCCGAGTTTCTCGGCGAGAGGATACAGAATCTTTTTGAGATGGAATTCCGTCCAGCCTTTGCAACCGTCGTCGCCGTCGTAACTGCCGCTTCTGTACAGTTTCTTCCGCGTCTCTGAGTCGCCGAGGTTTTTCATTGCGTCCGCCCAGCAAGCGAGATAGGTCACCACAAAATCGTTGATGTTGTTTTTCCTGTCCATAATGCACCTCACTCGTAAAGTTTTCGGTTACTTTGCGTCGGAGAAATTGCACGGCGACGTGCGCGTCGCTCCGACGTATGCTCGTGATTTGCCGCCGCAAGAATCGGCGTGCGGACAAGGGTGCTCAAACCGACGGACGCGAACTCCCGAGACATCGCGCTCCGCTTTCCACCCTTACCTGTTTTGATTATACCGCGCTTTTCCGACAAAAAAAAGAGGCGTTTTCGCCACGTTGGGCGAAAGTCCTGCAAACACGGGAAAATCGGCGAATTTTTCCCCGAAACACGGGGTGTACTTTCCGCCGTTTCCGTGTTATGTTGATTGGGTAATGACAAAGACACGAACGGGGGAAGATATGAAAAGAGTTTTAACGCTTATCGCGGCAATCCTGATTGCGACTTGCCTTTGTCTGCCGCTCGCGGCCTGCAACAAAATAGACATCAAGGACTATCCCGCCGTGCGCGACACCTACGCCGTGACGCCCGACGACAGCATACCTTTCTGCGACATCGCCTCCGCCCCCTCCGACAACGGGAGCAGAGGCTTCAGGGGCGAGGCGTACATCAGGCTCGGCACCGACGAGGCTTTCCCCGGAAGCGGTGAAAGTTACACGGACAGACTGGCAAGCCAGATGGAACTTTACGCAGAGGACGGCATAAAGGTTATGCAGGTTTACGTTTATCTCATTGACTACGCAAACTGCGACATACCCGACAGCGCGTTCGTGCAACTGCGCGAATATTTCGGACTCATCCGCTCTTACGGGATTAAAATGTTGCTCCGCTTCGCCTACGAATGGACTTCCGAGGGCAAGACGGGACCGAGGACGGCGGATATCGAGGGGCATTGCAAACAAATCAAATCCTTCATCGAATCGAACCGCACCCTGTTCAACGAAACCGTCTACGCCGTACAACTCGGAATGATAGGCCTGTGGGGCGAAGGGCACTCCAGCGTGCACAACCTCAGCGTGAAACGCGTCATCAATGCCGTTGCCGATATGGTGCCCGAGGACTTCGTCATAATGGTGAGAACCCCCGAAATTCTGTCCAAAGTGCCCGACGAACTCGAACACCGCTTCGGTTTGCACGACGATTTCCTGGTGGGATACGACCACGAATGGGGAATGATGGACTGGGATTCCGAGCAATACCCCAAACTGCTGACGAAATGCAAGTACACACTCACCGACGGCGAACTGCCCTGGGGCGCACAATTCGACGGCAATCTGCTGGATACCGAGGGCATAGTGGGACAATGCGCGGGATACGGGCTGACCACGCTGTCGGTGGAGCACAACTATAAGGAGGACGGCAACGAATACTGGCTGCAGAAATGCAAGTCCGAATATCTCGACCAATCGTATCTCGTCGAAAACCGCCTGCCTTTCAACCCCGCTCTGCTGACCGACGGAAAGATAAGCGTATACGACTATCTGCGCCTGCACCTCGGCTATCAACTGGTAGCGTCGAATCTCGGCATATCGGACGGCAAAGCTTCGTTTATGCTCACCAACTACGGATTCGCCGCGCCGCACAACTACACTATGCAGGTGTTCGTGGACGGAAAGCAAGTGACCACCGACAAAGCCTTTGTCCCGACGGACCTGCTTCAATTCGGACAATGCGTCTACACCTTCGATTATGAGGGCGGAGACATCGAGGTTAAAATAGTCAACCTCCGCGACGAAAACGACGTTGTGCGCCTGTTCAACAACGTGGAATTCCGCTCGGGGCGCAATGTTATATTCGAAGCGAATTAATTGCGGCGTCGGGTCTTACGCGGGCGATGGCGTCGCACTTTCTCTTTATTCCTTCGTTGACCTCGAAAAAAGACGGATACTTGTCGTCGTGACCGTCGTCGCCCTTATTTCAAGCAGTAACGTTTTCCCGTCCGTCATAACGATTGTATCTTCGGTAGCGGAGGAATCTCTGACCATAAAGAAATGGTTGCATTCCGCACTGCTCATTCCGCTGAAACTGCCCGCGGAAAGCCTTCCCGCCTCAATGTCGCGCACGGCCGTTCGTTTTAACGCAGTTCATAGACGGTGCTTGTCTCCTATGAATATTGCGGGGCGCCTGAACTTCTCCTGTTCGACAACGACGATTTCGTTGTGCTCGCCGAGCAACGGGGCGGGAAGATAAAGCGTCCGCTGAGGTCCTTTGTTCCAGTATCTGCCGAGGTTGAAGCCGTTGACCACGACAAAGCCCTTGGAAAATCCCGCCGTGTCCACGAAACAGTCGCCCTCTCCCTTTGCCTCGAAGGTCCCGCGAAGAATTGCGGCGCCGCTTTCGGGCTCGAGAGAAAAATCGGTTTTCGAGAGATTATCCATAGGCAAGGTGTACACGTCCCAACCGAACAACGTCTGGAAGCCCAGGCGCACTTTACGGATACCCTTCCTGTCGTTCTCCATCTCCGCGCCGTAATTAATCCTGCCCATTGCGTCGACGAGGATTTCTATTTTCATTTCGCCGTCGAAAGCGGGCACGGGCACCTGAAAACCGTCGTTGTAACGCTTGCGGAGCGCGCAATGTATACCGCCGCGCGTGCGGTCGTATTTTTTGACGAACTTCCCGTTTATCCTGACATAAACTATGTCGTGAGCCCCCTCTATTCTGAGATAATGAGGACCGTATTTGCCTTTTACTGTCGTGGTGTAAAGTATGTAACCCGCGTTCTGTCCGAAATATTCCATACTTTCGGGAGTGGCGCTGCGATGCTTCTCTCCCAGCACATAAAGGTTTTTCCAAAGGTCTGCGCTCTGCGTAAGTCGCACTTCTCCTATGCTCCTGAGCACGGGACGCGGCGGCAGCGGCGCGGCGTCGTCCTTGCCCTGCGCGGCAAGCAGAATTTTCCTGACCCTGTGATATGCGGGCGTGTAATCGCCGTATTCGTTGAGCAGCGCGGCGTCGTCGTAACTGGTGACCGTAGGCAGGTATTTCGCGAAGCAGTTTGCTCCCGCCGTGAAGCCGAAGTTGGTTCCGCCGTGGAAAGTGTACACGTTCATATTCACGTCGTTTTGCACCATTTTCTCAATCTCAGCCGCGACGGAAGCCGCATTGCGGGTGTGATGACGCTCGCCCCAATGGTCGAACCAACCGCACCAGAATTCCATACAGGTCTTGGGCATATCGGGCTGTCTGTCCGAAAGACATCCGAACGCGCCCGCGGCACCCGACCCGAAATTGAGCGTGGTATAGACGTCGGGCAACGTTCCGCCCGAAAGCATATCCTGACAAGTCCCGTCCGAAGTGAAAAACGGCACGTCGATTCCGTTTCCGCGCATACATTCCTTCAGGGCTTCGAGATAATCCTTGTCGTTGCCGTAGGAGCCGTATTCGTTCTCAATCTGCATTGCGATGACGTTGCCGCCTTCGGTTATCTGCAGAGGGACGAGTTCCGCCATAGCGCGTCTGAAATAATTGCGTACCTTTTCCATATACACGGGGTCGTTGCAGCGCACCCGCAGATTTTTGTCGCGGAGCAGCCAGGCGGGAAAACCTCCGAAATCCCACTCCGCGCAAATGTACGGACCCGGGCGTATTATCACGTAAAGCCCGAGTTCCTGCGCCGTCCTGCAATAACGCGCCACATCGTACATTCCTTCAAAGCAAAATTCGCCTTCCCGCGGCTCGTGAACGTTCCAGCACATAACCGTCTCCACGGTGTTGAACCCCGCGGCTTTCAGTTTTTCCAGTCTGTCCCTCCAGTACTGCGGCAACACCCTGAAATAGTGCATCGTCCCCGAATAGAGCCTGAACGGTTTTCCGTCGAGAAAAAATCCTTCTTTTCTGATTTCGAACACAGTTTTGTCCCCCTTAAAGTTTTTCGAAGTATTTTATTTCGAAAGGCTGAAGTCTGCCCTTAATCCTGCCCACGGCAGGCAAATCGAAATCGTAATCGCGCGCCTTGGCGCCGCTGTTGCGCACGGTCACGGCGTATCTGCCGTTTCTTTCCGCCGCATAGCCGTACACCTCGCCCCTTTCGGGTCTTCCCCCGAAAAACTGCGAAGCCGAAAGCACGTCAAAGTTGGCCTCCGCCCAACTCAACACCTCGGCGGCAATCTTCCACTTGCTTTCGCTCATCATATCGGGCGAGAAATAAAGTTCGAGCAGCCCGCTGCCCCGCATAAAGCAGCACTTCAGATAGTCGCGGAACTGTTCGTCCGTGTAAACGACCGGCTTTTTGCCGCGCCACGGGCGCGCCGTGTTGAAATTCCTGAATGCGTAACAGGGCTCGTGATTGTAAAGGTGCGCGGCGGGAAACTGCAATTGCCTTTCCTCGTAGAAATTCCTGTATCTGCCGTCGCGGTAGTTGAGGCACATCGAAAGGTCGTCCCCCTTGCCGACGTAGCCCATATCGGAAGCGTTGTTCATCCAGATGTAGTCCACCCATTTGAGAAACCACGGCGAACAGTGCACATACGAAGTGATGTTGAGACACACGTCGGGTCTGACCGCCCTTATCTTCTCGAAAGCCGCCGTCCACCTTTCCCAGAAACAGGTATAAAACGCCAGTCCTTCGCCTTTGGCGACGGGGTGATTGTGTCCCCGCGCGGAACAGGGTTTTTTCGCAAATCCGTCTATTTTGAAATAATCGACGTTGTATTCCCTGCAGAATTCGCACATCCTGTCGCTGAGGTCCTCTATATAGCGGGCGTCGGCGGTGCATATATCCTGCGATTTCTCGTTGACGTGGTATCCTATTTTTTCCAGCAAACGTGCATAACGGACAGTCTGCGCCGTATAGCCGCCGCGCGGTCCGAACCACACGCCGAACCTGCTTCCGAAAGACGCGGTAAGCGCCGCTTCCCGCGCGAATCCCTCGGGGAATTTGTCGTTGAACTGCCAGAAAAGCGGCTTGCGGTATTCCGTCCAACCGTCGTCCACGACGTAACAGTCGGGCTCGCGCGCTCCCGCTTTCTTCAGCCCCTCGTGTACCTTTGCGAACGAATTTTCAATGCGCTCGGGGTCGATGTCGAGCATATTGTCGTACCAACTGTTGTACTGTATCCTGCACACGGCGGGGCGTGCGAAACTCTCGACATACGCAAAGAAAGCGCGCCTCATTGATGCAAAATCCGCCGCCGCTCCGCCGCCCGTAACGACGTCGGGCAGAATGTATGCGCCGTCCTTGCAGACGTCGCCGAAATTCCTTCCCGTGTGATATCTGCAGTACGCGGTATTTTTGCGCACGAAATTCTCGGACACGGGGGTCTCGCACCCGAAAAAGAGGTCTCCTGCATACAACGGTTGTCCCAGGCGCGCCACCGACTGCGAAAGATACGTTTTGCCGGCAAACGGCGCCTGCCACACGAATTCCGCGCGCGCCGTCGAAAATTTTTCCACGGTCACGCAATCGATGAATATATCCCTGTCGCACCGCAGAGTCACCGTCTTGGCAAGCGCGCCGCAGTCCCTCGCCGAATACGAAATTTCCACGCGCAACGCGCCGTCGGCGCTTCGTAGCGTATAGCCGTCTTCCCCGATGCGCTCAACCGCACAGGAAGCGCAGTCCGCGACGAAACGTTCGCCGCCGCACGAATAAAGCACCTCGAAGTCGCCCGCGGGCGAAACCAGTTCCCTTCCCGTTACGAGGTTCAGAAAAGAGATTTCGACAATCCTGTCTCCTGCGGTTTTCACGCGCTTTTCGACGCTTGACGAACGGTATACGTAAACGCTCATTTTTCCCCTCCCGTGACGCGTTTGATTTTCTTTGCCATAGCCAGCAGGCAATCGCACATTTCGTCGTTCCTGCCTCAAGGTCAAGTTCCCACACCGGCAAGTCGGGCAACGACACCGCGAAATAGTCTATCTTCACGTGCTTCCCCTTGTTTGCGGCGGCGTAATCGCAAAGGAATCCGCTATCCTTTCCGCCGTGTCGTAGTTTCTTCTATCGTAATGCAGATTGCCGAGATGGTAAAGCAATTTCGCGTCCGGTCTCCGCTCAATGAGTTTCCCCAGCACATTCTGGTCCCACAGACCGACGGCGAAAGAGGTGACCGCACCACCTTTCGCGGGCTTACGCGTCGGTTTTTCTCCGCCAGCCCGTAATTGAAATGCTGCGCCACGTTTTCCAGAACGGCATCGCGGCAACGCTCGACGAAAATCCCCTGATACTTGCGCCTCACGTCGAACAGACAATATATATCGCCGGTCTTGCAGGCGGCGGCGATGTCGGTGCCGGGAATTATGCCAAAGTCCGAGCCTTTGAAAATTCTGTCCATATCACACCCTCGTCACATTTACAAGTTCCGCGTCAGCGCGCAAATTGACGTCCCTCACGCGGACGGGAGCGGAGGCTTTCACCGCGACGACTTCGCCCTTGTGCCAGGCAAAATCCACGCTGACGCCGTTCACCACCGCGCCTTTCATCTCACCGTCTGCTATAAGTCCGAAACAGGCGGGCAACAGCGTAATCACGCCGTCGTCCACGGTGAGCAGCATTTCGTTGACTCCCGCCACGAATCCCAGATTGCCGTCAATCTGGAAATAGCACGGAGGGTGGAAATCGAAAAGATTGTCCATTACGGAACGCGAAAGGAAGGATTTTACCGTCTTTTCGGCGGTGTCCGCATCGAGAAAACGTCCCGCAAGACACATCGCCCACGCCGCACTCCAGCCGATTGCGGAATGTGCATTCTCCGTTCTGCGCCTGAAAAGAGCGTACGCCGCGCGGAAGAGGTCGCTGTCGCGTTTGAAAGTGTTCCCCGGGTAAACGCCGTAAAGCGGCGAAAAATGTCTGTGTCCCTTTTCCGCGGCGTGCTTGCCGTCGCTCCATTCGCACAGAACGCCGTCGGAAGAAATCTCGAAATCCGCAAGTTTTTCAAGGGCGTCCTTCACCTCTCCGACCAGCGCTTCATCCGCGCTGCAGGCAACGCAGTCGGCGAATGTCTGACGTATCACGGCGAGGTCGAAAGCCGACGATATACCCACGGACACTCTCTTGCCGTTGTCGACGAATTCCGCTTCCGGAGACGCCGACGGCGCGGTGACCAGTCTGCCGTTATACTCCCACAGGTAATCGAGGCAGAACAGCGCCGCCTGTTCCACGGCGTAACGCGTGTTGCCGTCCACGCTTCCGCAGTTTATGTCGTGCGCGTAAAGTTCGTTTGCCAGCCACGCCCCGCAAAGCGGTGAATGCATATAACAGGGATTGCCGCGGACGGGAGAGGTGTTGCGCCATATATCCACATTGTGATTGCACGCAAATCCACGCGCGCCGTAACAAATCTTTGCAGTGGCTTTGCCCCTCTCGACCGTCTCGCCCACCGCTTTTCTGAAAGGCTCGAGGCACTCCGCAAGTCCCGCTCGGCTTGCTCCCCAATAATTCATCTCTGCGTTTATATTGGTGGTGAGATTGCTGCTCCACGGCGGGCGCACGCTCCTGTTCCACTGCCCCTGGAGATTCATAGGCTGTGACGTGCGGCTTGCGCTCACGGTGAGATATTTGCCGTAGTCGTAAACAAGGTTGACGAGTTCGGCGTCGAACTTGCCTTTCCTCGCGTCTCCCAGCAACTTCGCCACATCACCGTCCCCGCGCTTCAATCCGAGCGACTGCCTCTGCCACAACCGCGCGAAATCCTCAACGTGCGCGCGCCTGATGTCGTCGTAATCCTTGTTGAACGCAAGCAGCCTTGCCACGGTTTCGTCCGCAACTATGCGTCGGTCGTGGACGGGTTGTACGGAGTATCCCTTGAAGCCCGTGCCCGTCATAGAATATATATTTGCGTAGGTCGCCTTTTCCACGACAATGCTTTTGGCGGTGCATTTCACCTTGCCGTCGGTGTCGACTTTGACTGCAAGACAAAACGCCGTCGACTGACCTTTGTCGTAGCGTATCGGGAAAGGTTTGGTGATGAGATAATTGGGAGCGGCATAATCGGGGGCGCAACCGCTGATAACGAGCGCGGCTCCCTGCGTTTCGACTTTGTGTCGTACTTTGGAGCACCCTTTTATCGCGAGAGAAAACGGCTTTTCCGCCCGCACGGAATACACGGCGACGTCGTCGGGGTGAGAAACGAAGGCTTCGCGCGCCGTCGAGCCGTCGGACACGGTGATTACGGCCTCGTCCATAGAAAGTGCGCGCGTATAGGATTTTTTGACGCCGCACGTCCTGAGCGCAATCGTCAATTCGGCGAGGGGCATATACGCCTCGGAATAGTCGCCGTACATATTGTCGCGGACGAAATCGTGCGCGGCACCGTATTTGCATGCGGCGACGAGCGCACGGGCGCGAGGCAAAGCGTCGCATACTTCCGCCCTGTCGTGAACGGACGGCGCACCCGACCAGAATTCGGCGTCGTTGAAACAAAGCCTCTCTTTTTTTCTCCCGCCGTAAACCATAACGGCGGTCTTGCCGTTGCCTAGCGGCAACGCCTGTTGCCACCTGACGGCGGGCGAGCGGAAAAAGAGTCTGCTCATCTGACCACCCCTTTCTTGATTATAACATTAGCGTAAAGGGCTTTTTCTCCGGTTGCAAGTACAAATCTCGATTTTTTTGCCTTTTCGTAGAAATCGAACCTTTCCAGCCTGACAACCTTCACGTTTTCGCCCTCTTCCTTTTCGAGGATTCTCGTGTATTCGTCGGTAATCGCAGGATATTCGTCACACTCGCAGTGGCGCATATAAACGACGTTCCATTCCGCGTATGTATCCAGCGGAACGAGGCGGGCTATTGCGGCAAGCAACTCCTTCGCCGAATGACCGTCCGCCCGCAAAACGCGGTCGTTGACCCCGTAGCAAGGGAAATTTGCGTCCGCCACGGTGAACTCGTCGCCGTGCCCCAGTTCGCAAAGGGCTTTGAGCAATTCGGGGCTTATGATGCAGGGAATGTTCTTCAGCATAATTTTTTCCTCAATCCACGTTGATGTCGAAACAAAGCGGCATATCGTCCTCAAAACGCGTCTTGCACCTTATCTCGAGATATTTTCCGTTGAGTTTCCACTCCACACGCTCGTCCGAACCGAGCAGTTTCACGCCTCTGACGACGAAATGGAAGTCGTCGTTGCTGAGCGCAAGTCTCTTCATACGGTAGACGCCGTCCCGCGCGTAACCGAGCACGAAGAGTATCATAACGCCCACTGATTGAAAATGTTCAAACGGAGCCCCCGCAAAGTACCGCAACGGAGCAAAGCGGAGTGAGGAAACTTTGTGGGGTAATGTGCGGGACGGGAGCGGAAACCGTAAACGGGGTCCCCGTAAAGTACCGCAACGGAG
>CALVTH010000012.1 GCA_944360115.1 uncultured Clostridia bacterium | reverse complement strand
ACTACTTCTCCGATCCGCTCAAAAAGCACAACAACTCAATCGAATCGGTAAAGGAAACAGAAAAGCAGTCCAAAGAGACTGCTCCTTTATCTGACTTTCTAAGTTCGCACAAAGGCGATAACTCGCCGCCAGTGAAAACCCGCCGCGTCGGCGGGTTTTCCCGTATCTTGCAGAGGGATTCGTACCTGTCGCTGACACGATTGGCACACAAACACACCACGCCCGCGCGTGTGCCTCACTGACAGCGAGAAAAACCCGAGTTGCGAAACAAAGAATTCGGGAAACTTTCGAGTGCAACAATTTGGTCTGTTTTCCGTTATCTAATCAGGTATTTTAACAATTAAGTCGATGTTTGACGTACGAATTTGTCGTTTTTTACCTCTTCGTTTTTTGCGAAATACATTCTCGGAAACAATCGACCTGCGAAGTGTTTGCACTTTTCGCTTGTATGCGCGCGGGGGTTGGTGTATAATACACAGGATAACAATTTGTTACGGAGGCATATATGCAATATTCTCACGAAGTTGAAATTATGTGTCCTGTCGCCAAAGGGCCCAACCACGGTCCCGCTCCCATCCCCGAAGAAGGCAAATGGGTGCAGGCGAAGGAAGTCAAGGACATCTGCGGTCTTACCCACGGCGTCGGCTGGTGCGCTCCTCAGCAGGGTGCGTGCAAACTCA
The DNA here is from genome assembly GCA_944360115.1 of uncultured Clostridia bacterium. Classification (GTDB taxonomy): domain Bacteria; phylum Bacillota; class Clostridia; order Christensenellales; family CAG-917; genus Limadaptatus. Next base: position 40,989 of record CALVTH010000012.1, on the reverse strand, counting down.
CACTCAATGTCAAGGACGGCGTCATTCAGGAAGCCCTGGTCGAAACCCTCGGCTGCTCCGGCATGACTCACTCCGCCGCCATGGCCGCCGAAATTCTCCCCGGCAAGACCATTCTCGAAGCCTTGAATACCGACCTCGTGTGCGACGCCATCAACACCGCCATGCGCGAACTGTTCCTGCAGATTGTCTACGGCAGGACCCAGTCGGCATTCTCCGAAGACGGTCTGCCCATCGGTGCAGGTCTCGAAGACCTCGGCAAGGGTCTCCGCAGCCAGATCGGCACCATGTACTCCACTCTCAAGAAAGGTCCCCGTTACCTTGAGATGGCGGAAGGCTATGTCACCAAGATTGCCCTTGACGAGAACAAGGAAATCATCGGTTACGAATTCGTGCGTCTGGGCGTCATGATGGACCTTATCAAGAAAGGCACCGATCCCGCCGAAGCCCTCAAGAAAAGCACGGGTACTTACGGCAGATACGCCGACGCCGTGTCGTATATCGACCCCCGCAAAGAATAAGAGGAGGCAGGTATGAGCATCAGATTCGAAGGTTACGAAAGAAGAATTGACAAAATCAACAAGACTCTTGCCGAGTACGGCATCGCCTCTCTCGAGGACGCGAAAGCCGTCTGCGACGCGAAAGGCATCGATGTCGAAGCCATCGTCAAAGGCGTGCAGCCCATAGCGTTCGAAAACGCGGTGTGGGCATATACCGTCGGTTGCGCAATCGCAATCAAGAAAAACTGCAAGAACGCCGCTGACGCCGCCGCCGCAATCGGTATCGGTCTGCAGAGTTTCTGCATCCCCGGTTCTGTCGCCGAACAGCGCGCCGTCGGGCTCGGCCACGGCAACCTCGCCGCAATGCTTCTGCGCGAAGAGACCAAGTGCTTCGCGTTCCTCGCGGGTCACGAATCTTTCGCCGCCGCAGAAGGCGCAATCGGCATTGCCAAAACCGCCAACAAGGTCCGCAAACAGCCCCTCAAGGTCATCCTCAACGGTCTTGGCAAGGACGCGGCGTACATCATCAGCCGCATCAACGGTTTCACCTATGTGCAGACCAAAATGGACTACTACACCGGCGAAGTCAAGGTCGTCAAAGAGACTGCATACTCCAAGGGCGAACGCGCCGCAGTCCGCGTCTACGGTGCGGACGATGTCACCGAAGGCGTGGCTATAATGCGTCTCGAAGGCGTGGATGTCTCCATCACGGGCAACTCCACCAACCCCACCCGTTTCCAGCACCCCGTTGCGGGCACCTATAAGAAATGGGCAATCGAAAACGGCAAGAAATACTTCTCCGTCGCCAGCGGCGGCGGCACGGGCAGAACGCTCCACCCCGACAACATGGCGGCGGGTCCCGCCTCCTACGGCATGACCGACACCATGGGCAGAATGCACTCCGACGCGCAGTTCGCGGGTTCGTCCTCCGTCCCCGCGCATGTGGAGATGATGGGTCTCATCGGCATGGGCAACAACCCCATGGTCGGCGCTTCCGTGGCTTGCGCGGTCGCCGTTCAGGAAGCCCTCACCAAGTAATCGAACCCCGATAGAAAGGTATAACGACAAACGCACCGCAACCGCGGTGCGTTTTTCTTTTGGGGTCAAGTCTCTGCGGCTATTCCGTATCCGCCCAAAGGTTGTGTTGCTCAGTCGTCGGCAGGATTGTTGCCGCGGTAGGCAACGTCTTTTCCGCCCGAGGTCATTCTTACGTACTCGGGCGCGGGTGGCACCGAGGGCTTTACAAATCCCAGCCTGTCGCGCAATTTTATAAGCCCGAGGCCGTACAGAACCGCCGCGGCGAGAGCGACGGAAGCCGCCGCCTGCACGGCGTCGGCGGGCAATGCCGCAAGCGCGGATACGGGCGTGCCGTAGAAAAAGCAGTTGCATACATAATAGCCGGTCATCATCAACGCTCCGCTCACCGTCATTGCCGCCGCACTGCAAAGCGCCGACAATACCCTGCCTGCCGAAATTTTGCGGAAGAGACACATCAGCAATCCGCAAACAAGACCTTCGAGTCCTTTTATGATCAGCGTGAAAAACATCGTGGCGGGATAAACGGCAAGGTCGGCAAAGAAAGAGCCCAGCCCGCCCGCCACCGCCGCGGGCAAAGGTCCCAGCAATGCCGCGGTGACGAATATGACGGCGTCGCCGCAGTTGAAGAAGAAATCGCCCGTGCGAAAACCGAGGGTGACCGTCGCCATCGTGACAAGCGCCGTCATAAGAGCGCAATAAACCACCGTTTTGGTCGCGAATTTCGCCGTCCTTTTGCTTTTTTCACGCATAAAAACTCCTGCGGACGGGCGGAAAAGAAAAAACCTTTGCATAGCGCAAAGGGAGATAATATTCTCTCCCAATCTGACTTTACAGGCGGTTACGGAATCTCACCGTATCGGCTGATGGGGCTGTCGGACTCGTCCGCTTTCGCGGCATTACCGCCGGTTGGGTCAAAACCCACCCAAAGAATATCGTTGAGAATACTATACCCCCGACGCCGTCCGCAGTCAATATCGGCGGATATTTTCCCCGATTTTTAAGTGTGGAGCACTCCCCTCTCCGTCGACTGCGACAGGCGCGGCTGACGCCGAAAATCACGGCAAAAAAGAACGGCCTTTCGGTCGGGAAAGGTCGTTCGGTCTGTTGGTGCCGCTGGTCGGATTCGAACCGACACGGGGGTTACCCATACGATTTTGAGTCGTAGGCGTCTGCCAGTTCCGCCACAGCGGCGCGCTCCGAACGGTGTGTCGGGCACGGATATGAATATACCACAGCAAGCGTTTTTTCGCAACTGTTTATTTCCTGCCGGGCACATTTCCGCAAACGGACGCCGCCGAAAAGCCACCGACCACAAACACCGTCATTCGCATGAGACACAAAAGAAGCGCCCGTCCGAGGACAGGGACATACTCAGGCGTATGTGACTGCTCGCGGGCGGGCGTCTGACAAAGCGGGTCGCCGAGTGACGGCGTTTTATCTGAGGGTGAAGGAGAACGAATGTCTCTTTCCGCCTTTGATCTTGTATTGCGGCTTTATGCAGGCAAGTGCGGGAATATCGCCGCCCACGCCGCGTTGCGCGCCGTCGATGAAGACATACACGCCGTTCTGCTCGTGGACGAGTTCGTGGGCGTGGGTGGCTTTCTCGAGGGCTTCCTGCGAATAGTTGTGGCAGGAGAATTCAAAGGGTTTGTCGGTGGCGGCAAATTCGACACCGTTCTCTCCGCCCACGACGAGGAAGCGGGCGTCGCAATGGTTGCCGTTTTCCTGCGGGACGAGATAGTCGTGCTGGAAGTCCGCCACTTTGCCGCTGTACACGCCGAGGAAAGCGCCCGTCTTGCGGTCGCAGTAGTTTTCCTGCGGTCCGCGCGCGAAGAAGGTCATATCGTCGGAAGCGTTGAGTTTCATGGAATAACCGAAGCGCGGCAGTCCGTAGATTATCGGACGGCAAGTGAGGAAGATGTTGAGCCCTTCCGCGGTAGCCTTGTAGACGCTGCGCACGCCGGACATCTGCGGCACGCCCCAGTCGATAATCACGCTGTCGTCGGTGACGGTGAGACGCGCCTTGTATATGCGTTCCTGCGCCTTCTTGTAGACGAACTTGCCGAACACCCAGCTGGCAATCGGGGGCACCTGCGGAGACAGGTCGTTGTCAATGGGCGCGCGCCAGAAATTGGGCTTTATGGGTTCGGAAAGCTTCTCCAAACCGCCGATTTTGACGGAATCTATGTAACCCGTCTCGCCGCTGACCCTGGCTTCGACATTGCCGCACCTGATGACATAATCGTTGCCGTCGGCAAAAACCGACTTGCCTTCGGCGGCGGTGGAAGTGGCGGCGCGGAAGCCGTTCATCACAAGCTGCTCGCGTGCGATTATGTGTCCCGCCTCGATACCGCGGTCGAACTCCTTCTGCACTGCGTACACATTGACGGCGCTCTCCTTGTCGGCGGGGATTTCCGCAAACGGAATGTCGACGACGGCGGTGGCACCGGGGGCAACCGACGGCATATCGAGAATGGCGGTTTCGGTGACTACGCCGTCCACCACGAGTTGCATTTCGAGCGCGTAACGGGCAATGTCGGTGAACAGGAATTCGTTCCTGATTGCAATTTTACCCTTGCCCGCCGAAGAGAATGTGATCTGCTGGTGCACTTTGTCCACTTCGTAAAGCGCGGGGTTGGGAGCGCGGTCGGCGCGCACTATGCCGTTGAATGCGAAAGTGCCGTCATTGGGTTGGTCACCCCAATCTCCGCCGTAGGTCCATTCCACCGTACCGTCCGAGGCAACGCGCTTTATGGACTGGTCGGCGTAATCCCATATGTAGCCGCCGCACAGACGGTCGTACTGCTTGAATTTCTCCCAGTAGTCGGCGAAGTTGCCGAGGCTGTTGCCCATACAATGCGCGTATTCGCACTGAATGAAGGGCTTGTCACGGTACATATACGGCATAAGAAGATGTCCCGCGGGACTCCACAGCGCTCTGCTGTGATAATGCGGACGGTTCTTGCCGATTTCGTCCATCTGTTCGAGTTTGGTGTACATCTCGCTGAGCATATCGGACACGGTGACGAGGCCGTCGGCTTCGTAATGAATCGGACGGGTTTTGTCAAGCGCAAGCGCAGTCTCTTTCATAGCGGAAAACGCTCTGCCGCCGTCGCCGGACTCGTTGCCGAGAGACCAGAAAAGGATACAGGCGTGATTGCGGAAAGTACGCACCATATTTTCCATACGGTGGCAGCAATGCTTGACGCACCACGGTTTACTGCGCGGAATGGCGTGAGCCAGACCGTGGGTCTCGAGGTTGTTCTCGCTCATAACCATAATTCCGTAGCGGTCGCACAGGTCGTAGAAATCGCGGGAGTTGGGATAGTGAGAGGTGCGAATGCTGTCTATGTTGTTGTTGCGCAGTATGATTATGTCGCGTTCGTTGTCTTCGCGAGTGACGGCGTGACCGCGTTCGGGGTGGAACTCGTGACGGTTGACCCCACGGATTTTAATTTGCTTGCCGTTGAACAGAATCATCGGTTCGTGCTCTTCGGTCTTGCCCACGATTTCGATTTTGCGGAAACCGAAATTGAGCGCTCTCATATCGGCGAAGTTACCCTCTCCGTCGGAGAGAAGGACATAAAGTTTGTACAGATACGGGTTCTCTGCGCTCCACAGGGAAGGATTGTCCACCTTCGCCGTGAACAGCGACACCGCGCTCGCGCCGTCGGTTATGTCCGCGAAATCGACGGTACCCGCCGCGACCTTGTTGCCCTTGGCGTCCGTGAGCGTGACAAGCGCCTTGCATCCCGCCGCCGCGACGCCCTTGGAATCGATCTGCACGCCGACCTTGAACAGCGCGGACGAAAAATCGTGCCCGTCGAATTCGGCGCGGGCGTAAATGTCGGCGACGCGGACGCGCGGTACGAAGATGAGCACCACATCGCGGAAAATACCGCTGAGGCGCCACATATCCTGGTCCTCGAGATAACTGCCCGTGGTGTAACGGTACACAATTATCTTGATTTCGTTTTCGCCGTCGCGGACGAAATCGGTGATGTCGTATTCCTGATAGTCGAAGGACGATTCGCCGTAGCCCACGAAATTGCCGTTGACATACACCTCGGCGCCGCTGTTGGCGGAAAATTCGACATGCACTCTGCCCTCGCGTTCCTCAGGCGTGAGCGTGAATTTGCGCATATACACGCCGCAAGGGTTGTCGGTGTCGTCGATGGCGGGCAGTTTGCATAGATTGGTGCAAATGGGATAGGGATAACGGATGTTGGTGTAAATGGGCTTGTCGTATCCCTCGAACTGCCAGTTGGAAGGCACTTTGATTTTGTCCCACTCGGCGGGCGACGCGTCCATAAGCGTCACGGAAGGATAGAACCGAAAGTTCCATTCCCCGCCGAGACTGCGCTTTTTGGCGGAACCGTCGCGTCCCAAGGGATAACCCGCACCGTGCTTGGGAAGAGTGTTCACTGCGTACATATCGGGATTGTTGTAGTATTTCATAATTTCTCTCCTTGATTGCGTATTGTATTTTCACGCGACCGACACGGTCGGGTCAGTTTTCGGGAATAAAGAGTATGCGGCGGCAGTTCGGGCATTCCGCATAATCTCCGGGATTGCGGAGTTTTCCGCGGGTGTCGCCCGACACCTCCATGAAACAGCGTCCGCAGGTACCCGCGTCCGTGCGGTAAGGCACGAAAGCCGGCATTTTCTTAGCCGCGCGCAGAGAAGCGTACATCTCGAGCAGTTCGGCGGGCACGCTCTTCTTTATGGCTTCGAGCTCGGCGGACAGCGCCTTGACCCTGGGCTGCACGGTGGCGATGTAGGCGTTGTACGCCGCGTGCGCCGCCTTGTACGCCTCGGAGGCCTTGATGCCCTGCTCCCAGGTGCGCTTGTATTCCGCGCCGATACCGTCGATACGCTCGCCCGTCTTTGCGATTTCCTTTTCGAGGGCGGCGATTTCGTCGCTGATTGCGCCTATCTGGCGGATGTAATAATCGGCTTCGTTGACATTGTGAGTGCCGTCGAGCACGCCGTTGAACTCGTCGAGCCCGGCGTTGAGTTCCTCGGCTTTGGCGGCGAGGCGGGCGTGCGCGGCAAGTATGTCCGCCGCTTCCTTGGACAGTTTGCCGACGGACGCGGTGGCGGCGTCGAGTTTGGCTTTTGCCGTCATAAGCGCGACGCGCTCCTTGCTTTTCGCCACTTCGTTTTCAAGCGCAAGCAACTCCTGGTCCTTGCTCTGATACTCCAGAATTTTGTCGAATTTCATAGTTCCTCCAAAGTTTTATAAGGACAGCCGTTCCGTGCGTCAACAACCTTGAGCCCGCAAAAACGCGACTTTATAAGGTCGATAAGCACATCACAACATATTGTTTCGCTGTAATAATGGGAGAATCCCACCACGGGGAAGCCTTCCTCCGCAGAGCGCACGGCGATGTGATGCTTCACCTCTCCGCACACAAACGCGTCGGCGTCCGCCTTGGCCGCGGCATAGCCGCCGTCGTCGCACCCCGCGCCCGACACGATGTAAACGCGACGCACCCTGCCCTCCGGCGAGGTCACCGTCACCGTTTTGTCTCCGAGCAAACGCGCGACATCCTTTGCCAGTTGCACCGCGCTCCTCTCCTCTATGTCGGCGTAACAGCCGCACCCGACCACCTCGGGGCTGCCGCCCAGCCTGCGGGCAATCTCCGCGCCGGCGCCGCTTGCGGAAGCGTCGAGATTCGTGTGCGCGGAATACACTGCGATGTCGCCCCTGACAAGCGCGGCAATCAGCCGTGCCGACGACGAGGAATAGTCCAGATTGCAAAGCGGACGGAATATCAGCGGATGATGAGAGAGGATGAGGTTGCAGCCCTCCGCTGCCGCCTTTTCCGCGGTCTCCGCCGTGCAGTCGAGAGTGACGGCAACGCCCGTACATTCGGCGTCTCCGTCCCCCAGCATAAGCCCCACATTGTCCCACTCTTCGGCAAGATACGCCGGAGCCGCTTCTTCCACCGCACGCAGGATGTCATTTATCTTCATCTTTCACCTCTCCGAGCGCCTGCACCAGCGCGTCGTAACGCGCGTTGGCGTGTGCGGGCGCACTGCCGAGTTTGCTCTCCAGCAGCAGTTTTTCGGCGCGCGCTCTCGCGGGGAAAGTCGCGTCCGTGCGGAAAAATTTGCCGAACAACAGTTGCAGTCCGTCGAGGGTTTCCGCTCCCCTCTCCGCCGCAATCAGCGTGTAATTCTTGCCGCCGGCGCTCACCGTCGCGTCGTCGGTTATGCGGTATCCCGCCTTGCACAGTCCCGCGCGCACCTTTTCGGGGTGCGTGTTGGGAGACAGCACATAGCGGGCGAACATTTTGCCCTGTCCCGCCGCACGCGAGACGATTTCGGACACGGTGTCGCCGCCCATTCCGGCGATTATCACCACATCCGCCTCGTCCGCCGCCACTATGTCCAGCCCGTCGCCCGCCCGCGTCTCCACGGTGTCCGCCACGCCGAATTCCTCGGCGAGCCGCACGGCCTTGGCGAGCGAGGGACGGCTGATGTCGGTGGCGATGACTTTCGACGCGCCGAGCGCCGCCAGATGACAGGCGAGTTTGCCGTGGTCGCACCCCACATCGCAGAATGTCCTGCCCTCGACGGGACGGCACAGCACCGCCGCCGCGTACAGTCTTTCGTCCAGCTTCACGGGCATATCAGTTGTCGAAATCCTTCAGTTTCTTGAGACGGTTGGGATGACGCAGTTTGCGCAGCGCCTTCGCCTCTATCTGCCTGATACGCTCACGCGTGACATTGAATTCCTTGCCCACTTCCTCGAGGGTGCGGGGGTGACTGTCGTCGAGACCGTAACGCAGTCTCAGCACCTTTTCCTCGCGGGGGGTGAGGGTGTTGAGCACCTGCACCAGCTGCTCTTTCAGCATATTGCTCTCGGCGACATCGGAAGGCGACAAAGCCGTGTTGTCCTCGATGAAATCGCCGAGATGACTGTCCTCTTCCTCGCCTATCGGCGTTTCGAGGGAGACGGGGTCCTGCGCTATCTTCTGGATTTCGCGCACGCGCTCCTCGGAGCAACCGAGATACTCGGCAATCTCCTCGGGCGTGGGCTCTCTGCCCAGTTTCTGCAACAGCTGACGCGTTGCGCGCACTTGTTTGTTTATGGTTTCCACCATGTGCACGGGGATTCTTATCGTGCGCGCCTGGTCGGCAATGGCGCGAGTGATTGCCTGCCTTATCCACCATGTGGCATATGTCGAGAACTTGAAGCCGCGGGTGTAGTCGAATTTCTCCACCGCCTTCATAAGTCCGAGGTTGCCCTCCTGAATAAGGTCGAGGAATTGCATACCGCGCCCGACATACCTCTTCGCAATGGACACCACAAGGCGCAGGTTGGCTTCCGAGAGGGTGCGCTTGGCTTCCTCGTCGCCCTCCGCCATACGCTTTGCCAGTTCCACCTCTTTTTCGGCGGAAAGCAGGGGCACCTTGCCGATGTCCTTGAGATACATCTTGACGGAATCGTCGAAATTGCCCTCGATGATCTTGTCGATGTCCTCGTCGTCCTTTGTGGAGGACACCACGGTGATATTCTCGTCGTTGAGCGCCTTGAACACGCCCTCGAGGTCCTCGGCGGTCGCGCCGAGATGTTCGAGACGGGTCATCACCTCTTCTTCGGGGATGCTGCCCTTCTCGCGGGCGTGAGCGATGAGTTTTTCGATTTCCTGTTTCAACAGTTGTTCTCTGTCCAAATTTCTCCTCCTCGGATTATCCTAATTTATCCTTTGGATTTTTCGATTTCGCTTTTTGCTGCCATACGGTGATCTGCCGCACGATTTCGTTGCGTTCCGCGGCGTCCGCCGATGCCTTGTGTCTTTCGGTGAGTTGTTTGATTTTGCCGGCTATGTACGCGTCGCCCATAACGACGAGACAATCGGTGTAGAACCTGGCGTCGGCGCTCTCCGCCGCCGAACCCTCCTTGCCGAATTCCGTCTCGCTGGCGAGCACGGCGTCCAGTTCCTCCTTGCTCACCCCGCCGCGGAAGATGTCGGTGTCTGCCGCAACCGCGCCGTCTCCCCCGTCGGAATTTTCCGCGCTTCCGCGGGAGCCGCCCCCGCGCAAACCGTCCTCGGCGGCGTTGCGCGCGACTATCCACGCGTAAATTTTCCTCGTCTCGTCGCTCGGCAACCACTCGGGAATTATGTCCGAAGTGTCGGCGAAATGGCACTTGCGGAACATGGCGTTCAGCACGAACCGCGCCGCGCGCACGCTCTTCGCGTCCTTCGCCGCCCGCGTCTTCGCGCCCGTCTCCTGTCCCCGTGCGGTGGTCGCGCTCCTGCCACGCGTCGCAAACTGATGTCTCAGCGTATCGACGGAAACGCCGCTTTTTGATGACACTTCGTTGTAATAAACTTCGCGTTCGGCTTCTCCGTCCACTTTGGCAAGCACATTGAGCGCGGCGGCGACATACTTCGCCCGCCCCGTCGCCGTGTTCATATCGCAGGCATCCGCGCACACTTTCAGTTTGTATTCCACCACGGGCAACGCCTCTTTCAGGCGGCGGGAAAACCCGTCCGCGCCTTCCTTCCTTATGGTGTCGTCGGGGTCGCAACCGTCGGCGAGCGACACCACCCTGACTTCCAGTCCTTCGGCGACGAGCGGGTCGACATTGCGTATGGCGGCTTTTCTGCCCGCCGCATCACCGTCGTAGCACACGAACACGGTGGAAGCCAGCCTCTTTATTTCGCGCGCCTGCAATGGCGTCAACGCGGTGCCCATGCAAGCCACGGCGTTGCGGAAGCCGCCCGCCGCCAGGCTTATGACATCCATGTATCCCTCGACGAGGATGACTTCGTTCAGCCCCGTGACGCGCTTTTTCTCTTTCTTCACGAAGTTCACGCCGTACACCGTGCGGCTCTTGTCGAAGAGCACGGTGTTGGTGGAATTCTTGTATTTCGCGACATTCTCCTCGCCGCGGTATATGCGCCCGCCGAAAGCGATCACATTGCCCATGCCGTCCATAATGGGAACGATGATTCTGCCCGCGAAAGCGTCCGAAAGCCGCTCGCCGTTGACCAGTCCGCAGGCGACGAGGTCCTTGACCGCATAGCCTTTGCGGCGCATATATCCTTGCAGTTGGTCATAGCCGAGAGACAACCCGAGCCCGAACGCCGTGCGTATGTTCTCGGTTATGCCGCGCCCGTCGAGGTAGGCGCGCGCTTCCCTGCCTTCGTTCTCGCGCACGAGATTGGCGTGATAGTACGCCGCCGCGTCGCGCATGAGGTTGCGCAGGGTCTCGCCGCGCTCCTTTTTCTTGTGATATTCCGCGTCGCCCTTGAACTCGGGCAAGGTCATGTTGGCGCGCTCGGCAAGCAGCTTGACGGCGTCCACATAGGACAGCGACTCCATTTCCATGACGAAAGTGATGACATCGCCGCTGACGCCGCAGCCGAAGCAATGGTAATACTGCCCGTCGGAGTTGACGCACATGGAAGCCGTTTTTTCGTTGTGGAAAGGACAACAACAGAAATACTTGCTCCCCTTTCTGGTGAGGGGAACATACTGCGATATCACGCTCACGATATCGTTCTTGTATTTCAGTTCGCCGATGAATTGGTCGGAAAAACCTGCCACTTTCCTGCGCGACGCGACGCGTCGCCGTCCTCCGTGCGCGCACTCCGCCCGCGCGGCGTACGCTTCTTTCTCTTTTATATACGATAAACTTTCCCCATTTTCCTAAGAAAACCCTCAATTTACCGCAAAATTGCTTCAAAGCGCCTTTCTCGGACACAAAACCGACCGCGGCGACGCCGCCGTCGTCCGCGCCGTCGCATTTTTTGCGGTATTTACACCCCGCCGTTTCGGGAGTATAATTCAAGTGAACAATCACGCTTCGGAGGCAAAATATGAGAGCTGAATACAAGGCGTTGTTTACGCCGTGGAAAATCCGCGATGTCGAAATCAAGAACCGCGTCGTGCTCTGTCCCATGGGCGGCACTTCGCTCTTCGGCTGGATGGAGCCGCACCATTTCGACAAGGACGCCGCCGACTTTTTCCTCGAACGCGCCCGCAACGAAGTGGGTCTCATCATCCCCGGTATCGCGCCCCTGCGCAACCTCATAGGCGGGCAATGGCTCTACAAAGCCGACGGTGCGTTCAGAAAACTCAAGCCGTATATGGAGGAAATCCACAAGACAGGCGCAAAGCTTTTCGTGCAGTTGACGGCGGGATTCGGCAGGTCTTTCGCGCTCAGCGAAATGCTCGCCCTGCCCATGAAAAACAAATTCGTCGGCGCGCTCATGAAACCTTTCGTCGACCCGTCCTATATCTCAGCGTCCCCCAGCGAACTTCCCTCGCGCTGGACCGAGGATGTCACCTGCCGCGCCCTCACCGAAAAGGAAATCAAGGATATAATCCGCGCTTATGCGCTGACGGCAAAGAAATGCAAGGAAGCCGGCGTCGACGGAGTCGAGGTGCACGCCGTGCACGAGGGCTATCTGCTCGACCAGTTCACGCTCAAATACACCAACAAACGCACCGACGATTACGGCGGCAGTTTCGAGAACCGCTACCGTTTCGCCGTCGAAGTGGTGAGAGCCATAAAAGCCGAATGCGGCGAGGACTATCCCGTCTCTCTGCGCTATTCCGTCGTCAGCAAGACCAAGGACTTCTGCGTGGGCGCCCTGCCCGGCGAGGAATACGAGGAAATCGGGCGCGATATGGAAGAAAGCGAACGCGCCGCCAAATATCTTCAGGACGCGGGCTACGATATGTTCAACGCCGACAACGGCACCTACGACGCGTGGTACTGGGCGCATCCGCCAGCCTATATGCCCGAAAACTGCAACCTCGACGATGTGGCGCACATCAAGAAATTCGTCGACATACCCGTCGTGTGCGCGGGCAGAATGAACGCCGTCACCGCCGCAAAGGCAATCGAGGAAGGCAAAATCGACGGCATGGGCGTGGCGAGGCAGTTCCTCACCGACGGCGCATGGGTCAGGAAACTCAAAGACGGCAACGAAGAGGACATTCAGCCCTGTATCTGCTGTCACAACGGGTGTTTCACCATGTCCAAAGCCAAAGGCACGGGCAACACCGCTCCGCTCACCGACGCGGGGCACATGGCACGATGCGCGCTCAACCCGCTGACAATGCAGAATCACCGCTTCGACATAGTGCCCGCCAGGAAGAAAAAGAAAGTAGCCGTCATAGGCGGCGGCGTGGGCGGAATGGAAGTCGCGCGCGTTGCCACTCTGCGCGGACACTCCGTCACGATCTACGAAAAGACCGACAGACTCGGCGGCGTATTCATTCCCGCGGCGGCGCCCTCTTTCAAGGAAAAGGACCGTGAACTCATCGAATGGTACCGCCGTCAGATAGAGAAACTGGGCATCGAGGTCAGATTCAGCACCGAAATCACGGACATCTCCGCCCTCGACGCCGACGAAATCGTCGTCGCAACGGGCGCCAAGCCCCGCAGGCTCAACATCCCCGGCGCTGAGACCGCGGTGGAAGCCATCGAGTATCTCAACGGCACCAAACCCGTCGGCGACGATGTGGTGATAATCGGCGGCGGACTGACCGGCTGCGAAATCGCCTACGACCTCTATCTCAAAGGCAAACGCCCCGTCATAGTGGAAGCCATGAACGACCTCATAACCACCCCGGGAATCTGCCTTGCAAACTCCTCTTATCTGCGCGATTTCTTCAACTGGAAGAAAGTGCCCGTCTATCTCGAAAGCCGCGTGGAGAAAATCGGCGACGGCAAAGTCACCGTCGTGATGAAAGACGGCTCGCGCAAGGAACCGAAAGCGGACACGGTTATTATGTCCGTGGGCTACACTCCCGCCCCGCTGGTCAGGAAAGGCCGCCATATCCACATCGTCGGCGACGCCGAGAAGGTGGGCAACCTCCGCACGGTGGTGTGGCGCGCGTGGGAAATCGCCGAAAAAATCTGACCTCCGCGGTCGCCCGACCGACCGTTCAAACGGCGCTCCGCACGGATTTCCCCGACGGAAACCGCAAAGCAAACAACAATCAAACAAACGCAAAACCCCGTATCTAACGGGGTTTTTGCTTGAAAAAAACGCCTCGGCACCTCCCCGCCGACTCGGTGATGCGGTGTACAGGTCAATCGGTCGCCCCGATTGTGTCGCGCCAATCAGGTCAATCGGTCGCCCCGATTGTGTTGCACGAAGAATGACAGGTCCGTGCCGCACGGCTGTTTGCGGCAAATGCAAAGCCCGCGGATTTCCGCGGGCTTTTCGTCTTTTGTGCGTAAACGGGGCGTTTACTTTCTGGGGTTCTTGATGTTCGCCTGTGCCGCGGCAAGACGCGCGATGGGCACACGGTAGGGCGAGCAGGACACATAATCGAGACCGATATTGTGGCAGAACTCGATGGTGGAGGGGTCGCCGCCGTGCTCACCGCAGATGCCGAGGTGAATGTCGGGACGGGTTGCCCTGCCGAGTTCGGCAGCCATCTTGACGAGTTTGCCGACGCCGACCTGGTCGAGACGGGCAAAGGGATCGGATTCGTAAATCTTCTTCTCGTAGTAGGCGTTCAGGAACTTGCCTGCGTCGTCACGGCTGAAACCGAAGGTCATCTGGGTGAGGTCGTTGGTGCCGAATGAGAAGAACTCCGCTTCGGTGGCGATTGCGTCGGCGGTGAGCGCCGCACGCGGGATCTCTATCATGGTGCCGACCTTATACTTCATCTGCACGCCTGCGTCCGCAAGGCACTTGTCGGCGGTGGAAACCACGACGCCCTTGACATAGGCAAGCTCTTTGATTTCGCCGACGAGCGGAATCATGATTTCGGGGACCATCTTCCAGTCGGGGTGCTTCTTCTGCACCGCGATTGCCGCCTGCATGACCGCCTTGGTCTGCATGACCGCGATTTCGGGATAGGTGACCGCGAGACGGCAGCCTCTGTGACCCATCATGGGGTTGAACTCGTGCAGACCGGTGATGACGGCTTTGACTGCGTCGACGGTCATATCCATATCCTTGGCAAGCGCCTTGATGTCGGCCTCTTCGGTGGGCACGAACTCATGGAGCGGCGGGTCGAGGAAGCGGATGGTGACGGGAGTGCCTTCGAGAGCCTCGTAGAGGGCTTCGAAGTCGCCCTGCTGCATGGGCAGAAGTTTGGCAAGCGCCTTTTCGCGCTTCTCGACGGTGTCGGAGACTATCATCTCACGCATCGCCATGATTCTGTCGGGCTCGAAGAACATATGTTCGGTGCGGCACAGACCGATGCCTTCCGCGCCGAAAGTACGCGCCTGACGGGCGTCTCTCGGGGTGTCGGCGTTGGTCCTGACATGGAGCGCACGGTACTTGTCCGTCCATTCCATGATTCTGCCGAAATAACCGGAAAGTTCGGCTTCGACGGTGGGCAGTTCGCCCGCGAAGATTTCGCCGGTGGAACCGTTCAGGGAAATCCAGTCTCCTTCGTGGAAGGTCTTTCCGCCGAGGGTGAACACTTTCTTTTCTTCGTTGATGTTGATGTCGCCGCAACCGGAGACGCAGCAGGTGCCCATTCCGCGGGCAACGACCGCCGCGTGAGAGGTCATGCCGCCGCGAACGGTGAGGATACCCTGCGCGTAGTGCATACCTTCGATGTCTTCGGGAGAGGTCTCGAGACGGACGAGGACGACTCTCTTTTCACCCTTGTTGACGACCCAGTCGGTGGCGTCTTCTGCGGTGAACACGACTTTGCCGCAGGCAGCGCCGGGAGAAGCGGGAAGCGCTCTGCCGATGGGCTTGGCTTTCTTGTACGCCGCTTCGTCGAAACGGGGGTGCAGGAGCGCGTCAAGCTGTTTGGGGTCGAGGGAAAGCAGAGCCTGCTTTTCGTCGAGCATACCCTCGTCCACGAGGTCGCAGGCAATCTTGACTGCCGCCGCCGCGGTACGCTTGCCGTTTCTGGTCTGGAGCATGAAGAGTTTGCCTTCCTCGATGGTGAACTCCATGTCCTGCATATCCCTGTAGTGGTCTTCCAGTCTCTTGACGATGTCGACGAACTCGGCATACACCTTGGGGTTGGTGTCCTTGAGGTGGGAGATGGGGGACGGAGTGCGCACGCCGGCGACGACATCTTCGCCCTGAGCGTTCATGAGGTACTCGCCGAAGAGACCCTTCTCGCCCGTTGCGGGGTTTCTGGAGAACGCAACGCCCGTACCGGAGGTGTCGCCCATGTTGCCGAACACCATCATCTGGACATTGACGGCGGTGCCCCAGTCGCCGGGGATGTCGTTCATACGACGGTAGTAAACCGCACGGTCGTTGTTCCAGCTGCGGAAAACGGCTTTGACCGCGCCCATGAGCTGTTCCTTGGGATCCTGCGGGAAATCCTTGCCGATTTTGGCCTTGTATTCGGCCTTGAACTGCTCGGCGAGCGCCTTGAGGTCGTCGGCGTCGAGTTCGGTGTCGAGTTTGACGCCCTTCTTCTCTTTCATCTCGTCGATGAGCTGTTCGAAATATTTCTTGCCGACTTCCATGACGACATCGGAGTACATCTGAATGAAGCGGCGGTAGCTGTCGTAAGCAAAACGGGGGTTGCCCGTCTTTTCGGCGAATCTGACGACGACTTCGTCGTTGAGACCGAGGTTGAGGATGGTGTCCATCATGCCGGGCATCGAAGCGCGTGCGCCGGAGCGGACGGAAACGAGAAGCGGATTGTCGAGAGAGCCGAACTCCTTGCCGACGAGTTTCTCGAGTTTGGCGATGTTTTCCATAATTTCCGCCTGAATCTCGTCGCTGATTTTCTCACCGTCGAGGTAGTACTGCGTGCACGCCTCGGTGGTGATGGTGAAGCCTTGCGGCACGGGCATACCGAGCTTGGTCATTTCGGCGAGGTTGGCGCCTTTGCCGCCGAAAAGCGCTCTTCTGTCGCAATCGAGCTGGCTTGCTTCCTTGAACTGATAAACGAACTTTTTCATTGAAAACCTCCGGTTTTGTTGACTTGTGTGGAACGCCGCACTCCCGTGCGGCGGGCGTGTCCGTGCGCGTCGCGTGATATAAAACGGAGAATATTCTCCGTAATACGCGCGCGTCAGGACGCTTTGAGTCTAGCAAAAAAAGATACCTTTGGCAACGATTTTTCGGTTGCCTTTCGCATTTTTTTTTGATAGTATGAGGTGGAACAAAATCATTCAGAGGTGCAAAAATGGACGCCGACCCTCGAAGTAGGCATCAACTCCCATAAAATGCACGCGTCAGGAGCAACCTCCGACGCGGCGTTTTGTGTCGCGCAAAGGAGGCAACGCTTATGCTCCAGATTTACAAGAAAGCCAACAAATGCATCATTTCGGTTGACCCCGACATCATCTTCGAGGGCTACGATTTCGCCGATCATTGGATCCACATGTCCAACCCCACCGACAAGGAAATCGAGCTGATTTCGCGCGCTACGGGCGTCGCCGAGGATATGATAAAAGCCGCCCTCGACGAAGAGGAGCGCGCCCGTGTGGAAAAGGACGACGACACCGGCGCCGTCCTCGTCGTCACGGACATTCCCTTCACCGTGGAAGACGAAAATCACTACACCTACACCACCCTGCCTTTCGGTTTCATCTCCACCTCGGACGCGATGATAACCGTCTGTCTGGAGGAAACCAGCCTCATCGACGATATGCTGTCGGCACGCTTCGTCAAGGACATCAACCTGCACAAGCGCATCCGTTTCCTCATCCAGTTGCAGTACACCATATCCAAGAAATTCCTGCACTATCTCAAACAGATAGACCGCGCCAGCCAGCGCGTGCAGAACGAGCTGGAAAAATCGATGAAAAACGCCGAACTCATCGAAATGCTCGACCTCGAAAAATCGCTGGTCTACATCTCCACCTCCCTGCGCTCCAACAGCGTGGTGCTGGACCGCCTGCCCAAGTCGGTGAAATTCTTCGAAGAGGACCTCGACCTGTGGGAAGATGTCGTCATCGAAAACAAACAGGCAATCGAGATGTCGAACATCTACCGCGACATACTTTCGGGCACAATGGACGCCTACGCTTCCATCATTTCCAACAACCTGAATGTCGTCATGAAAGTGCTGACTTCCCTCACCCTGCTGGTCGCCATCCCGAGCATGATAGGCGCCTTCTGGGGCATGAACACGGGAGTGCCTTTCGAGGGCGAGACATGGGGATTCTGGGTGGTCATCGGCATATCCGTCGTGGTGTGCCTGATTGCCGGCATAGTGCTGTGGAAGAAACGCTTCCTCAAGTAATTTTACTCATCGACTTGTTTTCAACCGCTTCGGGATGTCGCCACGTCCGCGAGACAAACACACGCCGCGTCAAAGCGGCTTTTTGTTTTCCGCTATCTAACGGGGTATTTTAGAATTTTCGCCGATTCCCTCTCCATAATTCGGCGTGACTTTATATGTCGGGCAACCTTCCTTTTTCACATGTACGGAGAAACAAAAAAAGACCGCGCGGCTGTACGCCGTGCGGTCGTCTGAATCGGTGCGGTTCGCCGTCGGTAAACTTGCTCGTTTGCACCCGACTGCCTGCGTTTTCGCCGCGCGAAAACGCAACACGCGCGGGGAAAGCCGCGGCCTCCCCTTTGCGAAAATTGCCCGTCGGAGATTATTCTGCGGGAGCGTCCTCGGTCTTGTCCGCCGCCGCTTTCTCCGCTGCCGCCGCTTCTGCCGCCGCCTTCTCGGCTGCCGCTTTCTCCGCCGCCCTGTCAGCCATAATGGACTGGATGATCTTGGTCATGCACTGAATGACGATGGCTTTGTTCTCGGGGCTGTTCTTGAAGACATTGTACGCCTGCAACATAAGCATGGCCACCCTTATCTTCATCCCGCGGGAAATCTTCATCGTCAGCACATAGTCGACAAGATGGGGAAGTTTGGCAAGGCGGGGCGCCTTGACATCCTCGTCGCCCTCGTCGAGGTTTTCTTCGACATAGACGACCTCGGGTTCGAGAGAGACCGTGACCGAAGACTCGCTTGCGGGATGCACCGCGATGTTGAGCCCTTCGAGAGACGCGGGACGCACGCCGGGACGCACGAGCACATAGTCCTCGTCGTCGTCGGGGATGAGTTCCGCCTCGACGGTCATGTTGTCGTAATCGACGGGTTGCGCTACTGCAACTTGAGCCTGCTCTTTTTTCTTTCTTCCGAACATAGCATCCTCGTATTCGTGTTTTATTTCTTCCGCAGTCGGTTGACCGCGGTACACTTCGTCGTTTTCTTCGGCGTCCGCCGAGAGTGCGGCGGCAGTCAGTCCGCCGTTATATCTCCCGAGGGGAAAAAAGCCGTCCTCCTGCGTGAGGTCGTCGTCGCCTTCCTTTTCGCCCGCGTCGCTCGCGGGGGCGTGCACAACTTCGGCGAGCGCACTCTCCTCGGCGACCTCTTCCAAAGGAGCGTCGTCGGCAGGCGCTTCGCTCGCGGGCGCGGCATCTGCGCACGCGCAGGCATCCGTCGCTTCCTTTTCGGCGATAAGTCTCTCGATTTCCGTTTCGCCGACTTCCTCGGCGGCAACGGCGTGAGACTCTTCGATGTCGTCCGCTCCGTCGTCCGCTCCGCTCTCCGCGGAGGCTTCGGCGGTTGCTTCGTCGGGTGTTTCGTAGACGGGCGTCTCCCCTTCCGTTTCGGCGCCGCGGCTGTCGTCCGACTCCGTCGCCTCGTCTGCGGCGTCTTCCTTGACGGAGAAATCAAAATCGGGCGCGGGGCGCGCCGTGTTGCGCGACACTATGCCTTCCAGCACGGAAGCAATCTCGATGAGCGGCGACGCGTCGGCGGAATAATCGCGTTCCACCTGCAACATCACCTTGGCGTCGAGGGCGTCCTGCATTTCGCGGAACATCGCGAGGGCGGCGTCGTACTGCTTCTTCGCCACGACGACGAGGACGATGTAGCCCACCGCCGCGAGCAACAGCCCGCCGCACAGCACCACTCCGACACCCGCCGTGCCGATTGCGCCCAGTCCCCAGAACGCGAACAACGCGGTGAGGATGAGAGCCACGCCGATGAATATGTTTGCGCGCAGACTAACTCTGCGCTTGACTGCCTTGTCGAAAACGCCGCTTTCGGAGACAATTTCGCCGGGATAGCCGAAGCGCACTCCGAGGAACTGCACCCACCCGTCGCGCAAAGCGGCGGGAGCCTTGGCTCCGAAGCACTCGGCGGTGAAATCCGCGACATTGTCGTCGGTGACGGCGGACTCGTCGTCGAGATAGGCAAGCACCCTGCGGCAGGCGCTCGTGAACCTGGCGGCTCCCGAGCCGAGGAAGGTGAGACCGATGACGATCGCCGCGAGAATCAGCGCAACGAACGCCGCAACGGCGAACGCGCCGACCTCGACGGAAGGAAGCTTCTCGGAAAGCCCGACAAGTCCATCGAAAATCGTCTTGAAGAAATCCATCTCGTCTCCTGAGGAAGCCGCGTGCCGCGGGTTATCGGGAATATTATATCATACGCGCGCGAAAAATCAACCGTTATGTGCGTATTTGTTACGACATACGCGAGACGCGCGGAATGCGCGTGCCGCCGAGGCGTAAGGTGCGCGCACATCGCGCAGGGCGCACGCCGCACTCGGGGCGCCATTCGGGCGGGTTGACTGCGCGCCCGAGCGGGTCACGCTCAACGCACGCCGCCCGCCGCCTGCGCTCTCCTCCGCCCGCCCGCGTACCGCGCTCACGACGGGTGCGCTCGCGCTCCGCGCCGCACAGCGCGACGCGTTGTGCGACGCTCCGTCACTCGATTTCCACGAATCTGTTCAGCTTGAACGAATAAAGCAAAGTTCTGTCCACTTTTGCAAGTAAAGCGCGCTCAACTGCCGTTTTGTACAGTTTAAGTTGCTTTTTGTATTTTTCCATTGCCTCCGCACTTCTCAGCGCGGAGTTCTTGAAGTCGATAAGAATCTTTTGTTCGCCGTCTATCACAAGGTCTATGACGCCCTGCACCACCACCTTGTCGTCGCCCTCTCCCTGCCCCGCTTCGCGGGCGGTCATGGTCATGAGGAAAGGCTTTTCGCGATAGCAAACGCTGCGGCGCGCCGCCTGCATTTCCGGGGTGGCGAGACAGCGCGCCACGGCGGCGGCGTCCACGCTTGCCGCTTCCTCCTCCGTCAGCACGCCCTCCTCTTTCATCCTCTCGAATTCCGCAAGCACGCCCTCAACTCCTTCGGCGGCGAAATCTATTTCTTCCATGACGCGGTGATAGAGAGTGCCTTCGTCGGCTTTGTCGGAGAAAGCCCCCACCGTCTCGTCGTCTATACCGTCGAGCGCGGACACGCTGTATTTGCCCGCAAGCGTTGTGGACTCGGCGTACGGATACACAAACCCGACCGCCTCACGCACCGCATTTATGTCCGCCGCCGCTCCCTCGGGCAACACGGGCAATTCTCTGCTTTCCGTCGGAGTCGCCCCCGAAACGGGTTCGGTATGCTTTGCCACGAACACGGAAAGGGCGTCCTTGTATATGGCTTCCGACAGGTAGTCCAGCGGGCATTTGGCGCGGTCGAACGCGGGCATTATGCCGAACTTTTTGAGGTAGGCTTCCGAGGGCGAAGCGGTGACATAAAGATAGTTGCGGGCGCGGGTCAACGCGACATAGAACAGTCGCATTTCCTCTTTGGCTTCCCTTTCGGCTATGTATTCCCCGACGGCTTTGCGCGACAGGGTCTCCCTCGCGGTACGCTCGAATATGTCGTAGAACTTTAGCCCGAGTCCGCCCGCACTGTCGCGCAGGACATCGCTTCCCGCCTTTTTGCAGCCGCCCGAACGGGGTTGCGTCGCCGCAACGAACACGACGGGGGCTTCCAGCCCCTTGTAGCCGTGGAAGGTGGATATATGCACCTTGTCCCCGCCCGTCGAACCGCTCTTGTCCTTTCCGCTGCCGCGCTCGTACACTTCGAGAAATCTTCCCAGACCGAACTCGAAATCGCCTGTCGGCACTCCGCTCGCGAACGAACGCAGCCGCTCTGCCATACCTTCGCCCAGCGACTCGGCGTAGGCGTCGAAGGAAAAATCGGTGATTATCGACCGCACCAGTTCGGGCACGCTCTTGAAGGACGCGCGCAAACGGTAGTCGGACAACATCGCCAGCATTTCGGATGTTTTGACGCCGAGTGCATCGTCCCTTTCCGCCGCCCGCAGAACGGCGTCGTAGAGGTCGTCATCCTTCGTGCGGGACGCGGCGATTTCGGCAAGTTCCTGCTCGGAAAAGGTCCCGAAGTAGGACAGCATAAAGCCCGCAAGGGGAATGTCCTGCCGCGGATTGTCCAGCACACGCAGGAAGTTGACCAGTTCGCGTTCGGGCGCCGCGCCCGCCGACGAAAATCCGTTGTCGTCGAGGGGCACATTTTCCTCGCGCATACCTTCGAGCACATGCCGGGCGTTCGCGCCGCGCGCCCTGAACAGCACGACGAAGTCGCCGTACCCCAGCCGCTTGCCGTCCTCGTCGAGCGCTTTGCCGTAAAGGCGTTTTATTTCGCGGGCGATGAACCGCCCCTCTTCCCTCTCCTTTTCGGCGGACGACCCTTTCATGCCGAAAAGGTGCACCTGCACATTGTCGGCGACGGAGACTCCCTCCTCGTCGAACTCGAAACGCCCGTCGCCCTTGTAGTCGATGTCCGCGCTGTCCTCCGTCATCACCGTGTCGAATATCGCGTTGACGAATTTGAGGATTGCCCTCTCGCTGCGGAAATTGCGGCGGAAATTCACGAGTCTGCCGCCGCCCGCTTCGTACGCGCGCCCCTTTTCGAGGAACACCGTCGGGTCGGCGAGACGGAATCCGTATATGCTCTGCTTGACATCGCCCACCATAAACGCGTCGTCGCGCACGACGGAGTCTATGAGAAATTCCTGCAACCTGTTGACATCCTGGTATTCGTCCACGAAAACGCAGTCGTAACGCGAGGCGAGGTCGCACCCCTCCTTGACCAACCGCACGGCGTAACGCTCCAGGTCGGCGTAGGACATCGCCGCGGCGGCGAGTTTCTTTTCGGCGAGCCGCGCATCCAGAGCCTCCGTCAGTTCGCACAGCTTCGCGGCGTAAAGCGCGTTTTGCTCCAGCTCCTCTTTCAGTCCGCCGTCGCCGCACGCAAAACCCCGCCACTCCTCCATCACTTCCTTGAACTTGTCCACCGCGCATTTCACCACTTCCACCTCGGGGGTGTCGACTCTGGATTTCTTTATGCCCTTGGTCAGTTCGTAGGAATCCGCGATACGGCACAGGGCTTCCACGCCGCCCTCCCTGCACGCGTCGCAGTACGCAACGACATCCGACGCGCGCTCGACATAGGAATTCTGTCCGTCGGCGGCGAGCGGGTCTATGCACTCGCGGCACACTTCGGCGACTCTGTTCAGCGTGCGCACCGCGGCGGAAAACAGTTTGTCCCTGAAAGCCTCGCCCGTGCCGAAATTGTCCTTTATCCGCCCGAGAAATTCCTTGCCGTCCGGGAAAATCTCGTAAAGGGCGTGCAATCCCTTGATGCAGGCGCGGAAGTCCTCCTCCTCGCGCGACGGCGAAAGTATGTCGGACAGTTGCAGAAAAACTTCGTCGCCCGCTTCCGCATACTCGGCGAAAACCTCGTCGAGCGCCTCGCGGACATAAGCGTTCTCCGCCTCGTCGCCCAGCACCTCGAAATCGGGCGATATGCCCAGCCGCTCGAAATTCTCCTTGATCACGGAGCGGCAGAAAGAGTCGATTGTGCCTATGCGCGCGCTGCCGAGGTCGTCGATGCTGTCGCGGAGATACCTGCCCATTTCGCCCGTCGAAACGCAAGCCGCGTCGAACAGAGCGGCGTGCAATCTCTCCTTGATTTCGGCGGCGGCGGCTTCGTTGAACACCAGCACGAGGATACGGCGAATGGGCACGCCGTCCATAATCTTGCCGACGATACGCCCTATCATACTGCGCGTCTTGCCGGTGCCCGCCGCGGCGGTGACCAGCACCTTGCCCTCGGTGTACACCGCCGTCTTCTGGTCGTCGGTCAGTCCCTCGAAGATTTTGCCGACATATTTGTCGCAATCAGGCTGTTTATGCGCCGTTTTTTGACTTTCAACACCGTTTATTTGCATTTTGTCTTCCATAATCCCGTCTCCGTCCGTGCCGTTGCCGAAGCGGTTGTCCGCGCCGCCGCGCACTCCGTCGTCGCTCATACGCCCTCCTCGTCATCGTCGCCGACCCCGTTCCCGCGCCACACGAGAGGCAGGTTTTCGAGCGTGAGGTCGGCAAGTTTCATACGCGGAATGGCTTTCCTTCCGCTCTCTCCCGCATAGGCGCAGATGTCGGCGTAATCGCAGAATCTGCACGCGCCCTGCGTGTGGTCGGGAGCGATGTCTCCGCGCACTATCCTTGCCGCTCCGTCGGCGGCAAGCGCCTTTACATATTGCCCTATCTGCACGAAATTCTCGTCGGTGAGGTGAGTCGAGGGAGACAAGGCGTTGCGGCTGAGCTTGTACGGCAACGAGCTTTCGGCGGGATTGTCGGCAAACGCCGAGTCTATCTTCGCCGCTTCGTCGGCGTTCGCCGTGACATGCCCCTGATATTTGAAACGCACGGACGCGCCGTCGGTGAAACTGTTGTAAAGCGGCATATAGAACACCCCCGACGGTTTCCACCCGTTGCCCGCGGCAACGGCGTCTGCGTAGAGGTAAAGCTGTATGCGTTTGCCGAGGAAAATGTCCGACGCCGCAAGCGACGCGTTCTTGTAGGTCTTGTAGTCGACGACGACGAACCGCCCGTCCTTCTCGTCCACGCGGTCCACTCTGCCCGCCAGTCTGACGACGGTGCCGTCCGCACGCATTTCGGGCGCGGGAATTTCGCCGCCTATCGCGGCTTCTATGTAACGCGGCTTGTACTCGCTGCGCAGGTATATGGTGTACAGCGCGCGCGCCGTGCGCACGCTCTCGTCGGCAAGTCGGGCGAGTTTGCGCGCCGTCGCGGGGTCGTCTTTCATAACCGCAATCGCGGGCGTCTCGTCCACCGCGCGGGCAAATATCTCCCGCGTCTTACTCTCGATGTTGTCGGGCGAAATCTTGTCGGCGGCTATGAGTCGGAACAGTTTTTCCGCCACGGCGTGTATGAGGGTGCCGCTGTCCGTGCTTTCCATTCCCGCTTCCCGCCGCTTCTGCAACCGCGCGCGGTATGCGAAGAAATACTGGTACGGACAGACGAAGAATTTCTCGAGACGGCTGGCGGACACCGTCGTCTCGCGCGCGTCCGACGCCTTCACGGATTGCGGCTGTATGTTCCTCTCGTACACCCTGTTCAGGCGCGCGCGCCCTTTGTCGGACAGGAAACGGAACGCCGCCCCACGCGCCTCGGCGTCTCCGCCCGTACGCAGTCCTTTGAGCACCTCGTAGGCGCAGGCTTCGGGCGTGCAGTAGACCGTCGCAAGCGCCCTCTCGCGCTCAGCGCCCCGCAGTTTTTCCGTGCCGTCGAAGCCGATGTCGGCGACGGCAAGCCGCTTGCCGTTGTCGGCTATCATTCCCGACAATTCGGATATGACGGTGGACGCCCGTTGTTCGCCCCCCGCCGCCGTGCGCGGATAGGATATGACCAGTTCGCCGCGCGGGCGTTTCATAATCTCGACGATTTCCATGAGTTCGGTGTACAACCGGTTCTTGCGGGAAGGTTTGATTTCTGCGCCGATGTCGGCGAGGGCTTCCTCGTCCGCGGCGGTAATCACCGCGCCGCCCTCGCGCGCGGCGGGCAGACTGCCGACGGTGGCGCCCAGTATGTATATGTCTCCGCGCCCCAGATAACGGCTGTGCGTGTCGCCCACGAAAACGGCGTCGAGGAATGTGGGCACCAGCGCGATTTTCACCGACCCTATCATGGATTGAAGTATGCGCTCGAAATAACCGAGACCGCCGCGGGCGTCGAGAGCGTACTCTATCTCGTCAAGCACCTCTTTCGTCTTTTCGTCCACTTGTTCGGCACATTTTGCGTAATAAAGGCTCATTCCCGTCAAACGGGCGCTGTGCGCGCGCAACGCGTCCTCGGCGCCGTCGAGGAAACGCCGCGCCCTGTCCACGAATTGCGCCGCCTCCCGCTCGCCGAAATCGGCAAAGGGCGACAGCGCTTCGCAAAGCGCCTCGCGCACCTTCTCCGACCGCGCAAGCGCGTCGCCCTCTCCGAGAACGAACGGAGCGCGGAAACGGCTGTGGTCGGCATTGAAACGCAGCGCGTAATTCTCAAACACGAATATGTCGTCGTCGGTCAGTCCGAAACAGGCGGCAAAGAGAGGATTCTTGACCACATCCAGCACTTCCGCCCTGCCGAAATTGCTCCTTGCCGCGGCAATGGCGGAAAGCAGATAACGCACTTTGGTCTGCTCGGCGAGCGGCTCGCGCGTGTCGATGAAGAACGGCACTCCGTAACGCAGAAACGCCGCCTTGAGTTCGTCCCTGTACTCGTCGGGCGTGACGAGCACCACCTCGAAATCGCGGTATCTCGCGCCGCCGCGCACCTTTGCGGCGATTTCGGTGACCAGGTTTTTGACCTCGTCGGCAACCGTCGCCGCGCGCAACAGCCGCACTTTGCCGTCGTTTTCCACGGGATTTTCGGGCGGCTCGTAAGAGAACAGCCTTTCGGACACGACTTGCAACACGGGGTGCAACATCTCCGAGCCGTATTCCGTCTCCGCGCCGTCCGCTACTTTTGCCAGCGTGCGCGCCACCCCGTCGCAATATATCCTGCGGTTGGGATTGCCAAAGCCGCCCACCAGTCCCACGGTGAGGGAGAGCGCCGTGCGCGACAGTCCCGCCAGTATGCGCAGTTCCGGCGCCTTGAAATCGTAAAAGTCGACGACATAGAAATGATACGGCATATTCAGCCCGCCGTCCAGGGCGTCGGCGAAGAACTCGAGACGGGTGGAAGAATCGCTGTGCCTGCCCGCCAGCGCGGCAAGATAGGCGTCGTAGATGAGCGACAGGTCCTTGAGTTTGCCTTTCAGCGCGGGAGCGGCGCGCCCCGCCGCCGCGCGGAGTTCGTCGGGCGTGATACCGCTGTTGCGCACCGCGGTCAGCGCGGCGTAAAACTCCTCGGCAAAGCCGACTGCGCCCGCCGCCCTGCCGTAACACACCATTTCGTCGCGTTTTTCGTCGATGACCTTTGCAAGCAACATGACGGAGCCCTGCGGGGTAAGACAGCGTTTTATCCTGCGCCCCACCGTCTTTTCCGCAAGGCGCGTGAAAGATGTCACCGAAACATTGAACGCCGCGTCCAGCCCGAGGGTCTCGAGGACTCCCCTTTCGGACGAAGCCGTGAATTTGTCGGGAACGATGACGATGTGCTCGCCGCCCTCGGGCAACCGCCTGCGGAGACAGTCGAGCACGGAACGGTATGCGTCGTGCGCCGTGTTGGAAAGGATAATCTTCATACGACCAGTATAACACAGCTCAAATACAAAATAAACATAATTTATAAATATAAATTATGTTTTCACTCGGATTGCACCTCGCGGAACGGCTTCGGCGGCAGCGGCTCTGCAGGTGTGGATTTGCGATTCAGTTTTTCGTACTCATTACGCGCGGTCTGCGGCGCGCCTGTTTGTTCGCGCGCATCCGATAAAAAGACGGGCGCGGGGGTGGGCGTGTGCGCTCGCGCTACGCGCGCGACGGAGAAAGAGTGCAAAAGCCACGACGGAGAAAGCGCGCAAAGGACACGACGACCGCTTCGGACATTATTGATGGCGCGCGTGGTCATTTTTTGTTGTGCCCCGCACATTTTTGGGTTATAATGAGGTCACTATGAAAAAACTCGTAATGCTTTTTGCACTCATAGCGGTAATCGGCGCAGTCGCGGGCGTGCTCGTCGCGTGCAGCAACGCCACCACCGAGCAGCAGCTCGAAAATGTGTGGCGGTCGCACGAGAAATACACCTATAAGGTGGAATACAAGGACGCCGCGGGTGCGGATGTCACCGGCACCTATGTCAACGAAATCACCGGCTACAAAAGCGGCTCGCCCGTGCAGGTCGGCGCTTCCGTGCTGCCCTCCGCGGGCGCGGGTTATCTCGTCACCGGCACGCTGAACGCGGGCGACACCGTCATCGACACCGCCTGTTATTTCGAACTTTCCAAGGGCAATGTCTTTCTCGTGCCCGTCGCCACCTATCGCAAGGAAACCAAGGGCGGCGAGGTCACATTCGAGCTGAACGGCTCTTACGACGGCACCACCCTCAACTATACGGGCAAAGACGCGGGCAAGGACATCAAAGGCTCCGTCTCTCTCTCCTCCCCCTATTACGACAACGCGCAGTTCCACCAGACCCTGCGCGGCGTGGGCGGTCAGATGAGCGGTTCTTTCTCCTTCTCGTTCAAACTCGCCCTCGTCACTCCCGCCGAACAGAGCGCGATAACCGTGACCGCCGCGGTCTCCGAGACCGTATCCGTGGCAACAGGCATTGCCGACGGCGACTCCGTGCTCTCTTTCGACTGCTACAAGACCAGGATTTCCCGTTCCACCACCATAAGCGGCGAGTCGCAGTATCTCTACTATGCCACCGCGCCCATTAAGTGCGTGGTGAACGACGGCGGCGATACCTCCATAGTGACGGGCGACGGCGCGGGCTGGGATCTCACCAATGTCCTCGTCAAAATGGAAGAACCCTACAAGGCGGCGGACGGCTCCGTGGCGTGGGTGACCTACACCCTCACCGACATCAGCCTGTAAAAACGACGCGCAAAACAAGAGGAAAAACGCCCTTGCGAGGGCGTTTTCGTTTTGGGCGGCGGCGTTCGCCCGCCCGCATTGCCCGAGGGCACATTCCGTCAGACGGCGGCACATTCCGTCGGGCGACGGCACGCTCCGTCCGTCTCAACCGATACCGCACATTTTT
Source organism: uncultured Clostridia bacterium (assembly GCA_944360115.1). Taxonomy (GTDB): domain Bacteria; phylum Bacillota; class Clostridia; order Christensenellales; family CAG-917; genus Limadaptatus. The sequence goes on along the minus strand of CALVTH010000012.1, from coordinate 12,718 downwards.
CATCCGCATAACCTTCGCCGCACTTTTCCGCGCGGCGAGCGTCACGCGTTCTGTCTTCTGCCCAGTCCCAGATAACTGCATATTTCCGCAAGGCTTTCGGTGGGGTTGCAGGCCTCCTCAAGTGAAAAGCCGCCCTCTCCTTCCTCCTCTCCCGACGGACGCGCACCGTCCGACGGAGACGAAAACAAATCCGAGGAATATGCGCGGGGGAAGAAACACTCGCCGTCCGCCGCAGGAGCGTCTGCGGCGGGTTTCTTCGACGCTTCGCGGGCGGCTTCGTCCTCTTTCTTGCGAGCCGCTTCGCAAAGTTTGCGACGAAGTTCCTCCACCTTGCTCTCCGAAGCGCCCAGCCTTTCCGCCTCGTCGCGGAAAGCCGCTTCCGTCTCGTCGCGCGGCTCATCGCGGTTGACGGAAAACTCCTCGGCGAGGAATTTTTCGAGTTCTATCTTGACCGACAGCGCCACCGATTCCATATTGAGCGCGTCGCCGCCGAACTTGTATCGTTCCTTTATTTCCTCGTATGCCGAGGTCCATTTGGCGCGGAAAATCTGCAGGCGGTTGAGTTCCATTGCAAAACGGAACTTGATGTCCAGCGTCGTGCGCTCCGCCTGTTCGGTCGCCGAAATGAGCGCGTTCTTGATTTGCCCTTCGCGGGTGCGGTAGCGCTCGAGCTCGGCGGTCAGTTTGTCGCACCGCTCGGTGAGAGACCTTATCCTCTCCCTCTGTTCCGCGCCCGCCTTGTCGGTTTTCTCGCGCTCCAGACCTATGTACGCCTCGACGGACGGAACATCGTAACCGCGCCTGACCAGCGCAAACCTCGGGGCTGTCCTTGCTTTCTTTTTCATAGAACTTCCTCACAAAAAAACTGCCCCTCCACATTAAACGGAAGGACAGGCGTTTTTTTGCCGTCGGAGCGGGAAAAAGGGGAAATCCTGCGGATTTTTGTTATGCCCGCGCGCCGCAGGTCACGCCCGCTCGGGTTGCGCCGGCGGTCAGCGGTGCTCCTCGGTGAGCAATTCGTTGCGCAGCGTCCACAGTTTCTCGCTGAGGTCGACCTTGTAATACTGCGTGTTGACGACGCGCTTGTATTCGGGGAAGAATTCCGCCGACGAACGGTCGTAATTTCTGCCGATGTCCTCGAGCGACGGCAAATCGTAGACAAGTTTGCCGTCCTTGAACACATCGACCAGCAGTTCCTTGATTTCGAAGCGGCGGAAGGTCTTGCGCTTATAGGTGTGCTCGGGGTGGAAAATCGTGAGGGGCTCGTCGGTGTTTATCGTCTCGTTTTCAAGGCAGATGAGGTCGGCTTCCGCCATACCGTCCTTGTAGATTCTGACGATTTTCTTGAGCCCGGGATTGGTGGTCTTCTCGTGGCTGTCGGACACCTTGCAACGCGGCACCATTCTGCCGTTTTCCTCGATTGCGCACAGTTTGTACACGCCGCCGAGGGAAGCGTTGTGGAAGCTGGTGATGAGTTTGGTGCCGATGCCGTAGACATCTATCGCCGCCTGCTGCGCGCCGAGCGACAACAGAACATTCTCGTCGATGTCGTTGGAAACGAAGATTTTGCAGTCCTTGTGCCCCGCTTCGTCGAGCATTCTGCGCGCTTCGCGGCTGAGATAGGCAAGGTCGCCGCTGTCGAGACGGATTCCCACGGGCTTGTGTCCCGCCGCCTTGAGTTCGTCGAAAACTCTGATTGCGTTGGGCACGCCGCTGCCGAGGGTGTCGTAGGTGTCCACGAGCAACAGGCAACCGTCGGGGTACGCTTTGGCGTAGGCGCGGAAGGCGTCGAGTTCGGACGGGAAAGCCATGACCCAGCTGTGCGCGTGAGTGCCCTTGACATCTATGCCGAACATCTGCCCCGCAAGCACATTGGAGGTGGAACGGCACCCGCCGATGTACGCCGCCCGCGCGCCGTAAACGCCGGCGTCGGGGCCCTGCGCGCGGCGCAGACCGAACTCGAGAATGGCGGCGTCGGTGCAGGCGCACAGTCTTGCCGCCGTCGTGGCTATGAGAGTCTGATGATTGACCAGCGTGAGCAACGCGGTCTCGACGAGCTGTCCTTCCCACAACGGAGCGCGCACGGAAAGAATGGGCTCGCCCGGGAAAACAATCGTGCCTTCGGGCACGGCCTTGATGTCGCCCGTGAAACGGAAATCGGCAAGCGCTTTGAGGAATTCCTCGCCGAAAATGCCGAGGGAGCGCAGGTAGGCTATGTCGTCGGCGGAGAAATGCAGGTCGCGGATGTACTCCGTCACCTGCTCGAGTCCCGCCGCCACGGCGTAGGAGTATCCGCCGCTTCCGCGGTAGAAAAGGTCGAACGCGGCGCGGCGGTTGTACATCCCGCACCCGAAATAACCGTTCGCCATAGTGAGTTGATACAAATCGGTGAGCATTGTGAGATTGCGCTCGCCGCTGATGGAAAAGCTCATTCCTTGCCCCCTTTGTCGTCGGCGGACGGACCGTCCGTCGGCGCGGAAACGCTCTCCGCCGTCGAGGCGCGTCTGCCCCTTATCTTCCACGGTGTGCGCTGTTTTACGATGTAATCGGCGGTGGCAAGGTCGACGACGGGGATGTCCTTCGCGCCGTAGAACCACCTGAAGAATGCGCCGCCGCGCGCTATCGCGCGGAGAGCGAAAGCGTAATTTGCGACATCGAAACGGTCGAGTTCGGTTATGCCGAGGGTGCCGTTTTCCGCCGCGGAAGTCACCTTGCGGAAACTCTGGCGCGTCATACAAATCAGAATATAAGCCGCTCCCGCCACGAGTGCCAGGGGCACGAGCACGGCGCAAGCGACGGCGGTAACGGGAACGGCGTCGAGACGCACCTGCTCGAGCATAAGTCTGCCGAGGAAATACCAGAAGAAATAGCAGAAACCGAGTATGCCGGGGAAACGCTTGTTCTTGCGCCATATCGCGAAGAATATCACCGCGCCGATAAAGTTCCACACCATTTCGTAGAAGAAAGTGGCGGCGAACCAGCCTGGGGTGTTGTTCTCCACTATCTCGGCGTATTTGTGCTCGTAACCCTGCGGGTCGTCAAGATATATGGCAATGGGGAAATGCTGCAAGCGCGCGTCGTAAATGGGTATGCCGAACGCCTCCTGGTTGACGAAATTGCCCAGTCTGCCGATAATCTGTCCCGCAAGCACGGGCACGACGACGAGGTCGACGACATTGCCGAAATTGCACTTCTTGCGCATACGGTAGGAGAAAATCACCACGCCGATGAGCCCGCCGAGAATACCGCCGATGATGGTTATGCCGCCTTCCCACACCGCTATGAAATGCACGAAATCGTCCCAGCTTTCTATGGGGAAATATTCGTCGGCACGCGGAATGACATACACCAGTCTGCCGAAGATTATGGCGAGCGGTATCATCCAGAGGAACAACTCTATGGCGTCCTCGGTCTGCAAATTTATGCGCTTGCACTCGAAACAGACAATGGCAAGCCCGACTATCATACCGAATACGATAATCAGCCCGTACCACGCTATTTCCACGCCGCCTATCGTGAATGCAATCTTGTCAATCGCCGAAAGCATATTACCTCTTGTCGTCAATGTGCAGCCGTCTCGCGCTCAAAGCGCAATCCTGCACGCTCCGCTCTTTCTCACGGAGAGGTCGAAAACATTGTTTTCGCCGAAACGGGCGATGAGAGCGCTCTTTACGGACTGCAAACTGCTCTTTCTGACGAAAAGCAGTATCGTGCCGGCAAAACCGCCGCCGTGGACGCGCTTTGCCGCGACGCCGTCGAGAGTGCCCGCAAACGCGAGCGCTTCCTCAATGCTTCTGTCGCCGCGCTCGGAATAAAGGTTCTGAAGTTTAACCGCGCTGCTCTCGCCCGAGGCGTTTACCGCGGCTAGGAACGCCGCTTCGTCGCCGTTCGCGATTGCCGCTTCGGCCTGCTCGACGCGGACATTCTCCTCATAGTAATGCTCTGCTCGAAGCAGGGCTCGCGGGGAAAGTTTGCCGCGCAACGAATCCTCCGCCTTGTAGAAATCTTCGGGGGCTATGTCGCGCAGAAGTTTGCCGCCGAGGGCCTCGGCAACGCTCTTCATTTCGGCGGGAATGGCGGCATAGTCGTCGGTGAGGTCGGAGTGGTCGCCGCCCGTCGCCACGACGAAAATGCCGAGGTCGTCGAAATTCCAGTCCGCGCTCTCGACGACGGGATTCTCGAAATCGCGGAAGTCAATCATATTGACGCCGCCGACGGCAATCGCCGTCTGGTCCATGAGTCCCGAGGGTTTGCCGAAATAGACATTCTCGGCGTACTGCGAAGCGCGCGCCTTGAACACGGGAGTGAGCGCGCCGCCGTTGTAATAGACATTGAGGATTTCCGCAATGACGAGTTCGAAGGAACTGGAGGAAGAAACGCCGCTGCCCTTGGGAACATTGGAGTTCATGCAGGCGGTGAAGCCGCCTATGCCCGCCCCCGCCCTCTCGTAGAAGTCGAGCACGCCCTTGATGAGCGCCGTGGAAGTGCCCAGTTCCGCCGCCCTGAACTCTATGTCGTTGATGTCAATGCGCATTGCGGGATAGTCCTCGGACTTGACCTCGATTATGCCGTCCGCGCGGGGAGAAACGGCGGCAAGCGTATCCACGCTGATAGCGGCGGCGAGCACCTTGCCCGCGTTGTGGTCGGTGTGGTTGCCGACGATTTCTATTCTGCCTGGAGACGAGAAGAAGTCCGCGCACGCGGCGCCGAAAAGCTGTTCGTGCTGGCGAGCCAGCACGCCGAACCTCGGCGAGTTCTTGTCCGCGTCCGCACCGTAAAGGGCGACGAGGGTGGATCGGGAAAAGTTTTTGCCGCCAAAAGCCGCGCAACCTGTTGCCATTGCCGCAATCTCCGTATATAATTAAAGATACATTTTTGATGATACCACAGCGCCCTTGCGTTTGCAAGAAAAATGCGGTTGCTCGGAGGTTCCCTTTTATGTCTGCGCGCAAATCCTATGAGGAAATTGCCAGGAACAATGTCGCCATTCTCGTGTCCTATGCCGAAAAATATCTCGAGCTCGACTGCGCCGACAGCGTATATGTCGAAAACGCTCTCCTCGACCTTCTCGGTCTGACCGAACCCGCCGAAGTCCGTCCCTCTCCCGACGAGACGGACAAGGATTTCTATAAGCCGCTCGCCGCGCTCTCGGAGTACGCCGTGCGCAAGAAGCTGTGCGACGAGAACGACAGGCTGCTTTTCGAGACGAAGATCATGGGATTGCTGACGCCCATGCCCTCCGTCGTCATCGAGAAATTCGACAACATCGCCGCATACGAAGGCTCCATGGAAGCGGCGAAATGGCTGGGCAAACTGTCCGAGAACTGCGGATACATCCGCCGTCCCGACATCGACAAAAACATCAAGTGGGTCTACGAGAATCCCCGCGGCGACATCGTCGTCACCATAAACCTCGCCAAACCCGAAAAGACTCCCGAGGAAGTGCGCCGCGCAAAGGAAGCAAAGACGGGCTATCCCAAATGTCTGCTGTGCGCCGAGAATGTGGGCTTTGCCGGCAACGCCGCGCACCCCGCCCGCCAGACCCTGCGCACAATCCCCTTTGAACTCGACGGCGAAAACTGGTTTATGCAGTTCTCCCCCTATGTCTATTTCGAGGAACACATCATCGCAATATCGCAGGTGCACCGTCCGATGTGCGTCAGCGCGGCGACCTTCCGCCGTATGCTCGACTTCGTCGACCTCTTCCCCGACTATTTCATCGGCTCCAACGCCGCCCTGCCCATAGTCGGCGGCTCCATTCTCGCCCACGACCACTATCAGGGCGGCAAAAAGGTGTTGCCCATATTCAGAAGCGGCGCGCGCAAACATTTCCTCATGCGCAACTTCGCCGATGTCAATGTGTCGATTGCCGACTGGTACAACTCCGTCGTCCGTCTCGAAAGCAAAAACCGCGCGCAACTTCTCGAAGCCGCCGAACGCTTCCGCGCCGCGTGGGAGAAATACTCCGACGACAGCGTGGGCATACTTGCCGAGACCGAGGACAACGGCACGGTCACTCCGCACAACGCCGTCACCCCGATTGCGTGCATAAACGACGACGGTCTGTACCGCATAGACCTCATCCTGCGCAACAACCGCACGGACGCCGACCACCCCTTCGGCATATTCCACCCCGCCAAGGAACTGCACAACATCAAGCAGGAGGCAATCGGCATAATCGAGGTGCAGGGGCTGTTCATACTGCCCGGCAGACTGCAACGCGAATGTGAAGGCATAAAAGACCTGCTGACGGGCAAGACGCCCCTCGACTTCAAGGCTCTCGCCGACGAATCGCACCCCCTGCACAAACATCTCGGCATGATTGCGCAACTGGCCTCCGACAACGGCACTTCCCTCTCCGAGGACAAAGCCGCCGATGTCATCACCGACTATATCAACGAAGCCTGCGAGAAAATCCTCGACACCACCGCGGTGTTCAAAAACACCGAGGACGGACAGAACGCCTTCGAGCGTTTCATCCGTTCGGTCACCGACTGAAAGAGCGCGACGCGCTCATGGACATTGACACAATGCGCGCTTTTCAATCCGTTTTGCGGATGATAAAGTACGCTTTTTGATAAGGGAGGGGGAAATGGCACTTATAGAAGCACGGGGTGTCGGACACACCTACAACGGCGCCGTCAAGGTTCTGGACGGCGTGGATTTGTCCGTAGAGCGCGGCGAATTCGTGTCCGTGCTCGGAGCGTCGGGCAGCGGCAAAACCACCCTGCTTTCCATTCTCGGCGGCATAGAACGCCCCACCGAAGGCAGCGTGCTCCTGGACGGCGCGGACATCACGCGCATGAAGGAGAAGCAACTCGCCGTACTGCGCCGAACAAAGCTCGGATTCGTGTTCCAGTTCTTCAACCTCGCCCCGTATCTCACAGCCGAACAGAACATTCTCGTGCCCGTGTACCTTGCGGGCAAGACCAGAAAGTCCGTCCTTTCGCGTCTTGACGGGCTGTTGGATTTCATGGGCATCGCCGACCGCCGCCACGCTCTCCCCTCGCAGATGTCGGGCGGCGAGCAACAGCGCGCCGCAATCGCCCGCGCGCTCATTTTCAAGCCCGAAATAATTTTCCTCGACGAACCGACGGGCAACCTCGACAGCAGGAACGCAGAAGAGGTTATGCGACTGCTTTCGACGGTCAATTCCGAATTCGGCACCACGATTATTCAGGTTACTCACAGCGAAAGCAACGCCCTTTACGGCGGGCGTATCATAAGAATATCCGACGGCAGAATCGTCGCGGACGAAAAGACGGAACACCCCGCGGGTGACCCGTTGCCCGCCGACGACGCGGCGGCTTCCGCCGCAGGTGCGGTCAATCCCTAGAGGCGCGCGATGTCCGTCATTCTCATGCACACTCTGAAAAGCATGGGCAAACGCCCCGTCCAGACCGCGATTATCGTCGTGTCGGTCGTCATTACGGCGGCGTGTATCGTGCTTATGCTGGCAATGCCCGACATTTTCTTCGACTGCTATGTGCTGATAAGCGGCAGGGCCTACGGCAGCGCCCAATATTATTTCGAGGTCGTCATCGGAGACGGCACAAAGGATTATCACGACATTTTCCCCGTTCTGGACCGCGCTTTCGGCGATGAATGGTGCGCCGTAATCGACTACGGCGAAGTGGCGGCAAAGACGGAGTCGTTCAACCTTATGTGCGAAATCTACATCGCCGACGACCTCGACAGGTTCAATTCGCTCAACGACGCCGTGCCCTGCGCCGCTTTGCCCGAGGAGGAATTGCCGGAGGGCTACGCGCCCGTGTGCGTGTCCGAATTTTTCACGGAAAAATCAGGCTTGTCGCTCGGCGACACATTCTCCGTCGTGCCCGTCGGCAACGCGGTGGTCTCCGCCGTTATGCCCGACAACGGACATTATTTCTCGCATCCCTACCCCAAACTCGCCGTCCAGCGGGAACTCGACACCGTCCTCGCGCCCACTTTCAGCGTGCGCGTGACCACACCCGTGGACCGCGACACCGCTTTGCGCACGGCGGACGAAATCGCCGCGGCGGGATTCAGGGTGAGCGAACACGACGATGTCGGCTCGTACGCCGAGGACTTCGCCGAGGCGCGCACCGCGGAAAATATGCCGGCGGTGCTTGTGGCGGGCATACTCATCATCGTAACCATGGTCGTGCTCCTGCGCCTGTCGTGCACCTCCGTCGTGCGGGCGCGCTCCGAGGAACTGGTGCGTTTCAAGGCGGCGGGCGCAACGCCCGCGCAATGTATGGCGATACTGCTCGGCGAAACGACGGTTTACACTCTCGTCGGCGGGCTGGTCGGGCTGGGCTTCGGCAAATTGCTGATAGACCGTCTGACCTCGGGCTTCCGCATTGCCGGCGCGTTTTCTTTCGACGCCGAACCGTGGACATACGCCGTGGCGTTCCTGCTCGCCTTTGCGGTCGGCATTTCGACTGCCGCCGCCGCGTCCGCCTCTTTCGCTTCGCGGTCGGCGGCGCGTCTGCTCACCGAAAAGGACAAGCCCGTGAGGGCGGCGCACCCCGCCGTCCCCGCCGTTTTTGCCGCGGCGACGGTGGCGTTCGGCGTCGCGCCCGTCTTCTCCGACGGCGAAGAAATCTATGCGTTCATGGTGCTCTTTTTGTGCTGCGCCTGCCTCTTCACCGCCACGGTCATGCCCTACGCCGTGCGTTTCCTTTGCTTCCTGCACGGCAAAATACGCGGTACGGGCACATCCTACATCGCCGCGCAGAACGCCACGGCGGCGCCGTTCGCGGCGCGCACGGCGACCGCCCTCGCCCTGCTCATTTCCTTCGTTTTCACGGCAAGTATGCTGATTGATGTCGTCAAGGTTCTCTCGTCGCCCGCGCAAAAACGCTTCGGGTTCGACATCGTCGTGGTGGACGACAACATACAGACGAAAGCCGACGCGGACGAAGCGTTCGTAAAGTATTCCGCAATGGACGGCGTGGACGCCGTGTATGTCACCACAAAAAAGATAATCCGTTTCATCGACGACCACCCCGACACCAATTTCCACTCCACCCTGATTATAGGACTGCGCAACGGCGACGACCTGCGGAGATTCTGTAAAGGCACGGACGACGACACCGTGCGGCGCTTCGACGACGAAAGCAAGGATTTCCCCGTGGTAATCAGCTACTACATCGCCGACGAGCTGGGGCTTTCCGTAGGCGACACCTACATTCTCGCCAACGCCTACATAAGTCCGCGGGAGTTGACGGTGGTGGGCATAGACTATACGGCGTCCAACTTCGATATGTACATCTACACGCGCTTCGATGTGTGCAACACATTCTCGCCGCAGGCGCCCATCGTCTACATAGACGCGGCGGGCGCGACGACGGCAGATTTCGCGCAGTACGCCGACGGCAACACCGTGCTTGTCTTCGACGGCGACAATTACAATATGGAATCCACCACTTTCTCGATGGACGGATTGCTGTCGTCTTTCGGAGCAATAATCTATGTCGCCGCCGCAATGGGGCTGGTAAACCTCATCGCCGTTTCGTCCTCCGAGAGAAAACGCGAACGCGAACTGTTCCGTCTTGCGGGCTTTGCGCCCTCGGACAGCGCGCGCTTCCACCTTGCCGAAGCGCTGTCGTCGATATTGCTCGGCGGCGTGGCGGGCACGGTGTACGCGCTTGCGATAACCTCAGTCCTGGAACCCTTCTCGCGCGTGCTGGGCAAATATGTCGCGGGCTATGTCTCCGCAGTCTCCCTTGTGCCCGTGGCGCTCGCCGCCTGCGCCCTCGTGTTGCTGTGCCAGACGACATTCAACCTCGCTCCCCTCGCTCTCGCCGCCGTCCGACGCAAACGCAACGCCGCGCGGACGCGCAGAAGAAAGGCGGCAACAAATTGACGGCGGCTCTTGTTTTTGCAAAAAACGGAGCGTATAATATTGCTGAACAAAAACAAACTTTATAAGAGGTGTTTTTATGAGCGCTAAAACCAAATCCACAACCGTCAACGCCAAAAGCGATTATGTGCTGGCGGCAATAGCATTCTGCGTGGTGGGCGTGCTGTTCTGCTACTCTCAGTCGGCAATCACCATCGTGCTTTCCATGCTCGCCATCGGCACCGTGCTTACCGTCCTCGGTCTGCTGGAACTCATCAACAAGAACTTCATCGTCGGCGCAATCGAAGCGGCGATAGGTATCGTGCTCATCGTGCTCGCCTGCGTGCAACCCGATGCCACTCTCATAATGCTCGGAGTTGCGGCGATATTGTTCGGACTGTTCATACTGTTCGTCAACATCAAATCGATCAAGGGCGTCTACGGCGTGTTCGTCATTCTGATATGCCTGTTTGCCCTCACCGTGGGCGCGCTGTTCATAGCGGCTTACTTCGAGTCCACGGCGGAAATCTTCATCGCACTCGGCGCAATCAGCATTGCCGTCGGCGTGGTGCTCATCGTCCGCAGACTGTTCTACGCCGTCAAGAGAAAGGACTGATCCAACGACAAACTGCAAACCGAAACCCCGTCCCCGCGGACGGGGTTTAGTTTTGTTTCCGCAAGCGGACGACGCACCCGACGCATATTTCGGTTGCGACACAATTTTATGGACACTCATTAAATAATGGTATTAGCGGCAGAAAATAAGCGTATGAGTTCAGATAACCCATACGCTTCCTATTTGTAAAAGTTTTAGCACGCAAACACGACAGTTTTCGACGTATTCAAAAAACTTTTTTATAAGCATACAAATCAAAGCAGCACGGCAACGACCCCTTATCCAAGCAATATCATGACCTTTGCATTACGGCAGAGTTTTTGTTTTTGAACTCACCTGCTCGTGCTTATTGCGGATAAAAGTTTTTCTGACAAGCGCAGATATAGTAAAGGGCTCCCGAAGCTGTTTTTCGGCTCACGGTCTTTTATTGCCTGAAAGCTATTGTAAGTAGAGCAATCTTGATGTTAACGCGATCATATGATATACTTTTTACGGAGGCGTCAATGAAAGATACCGCTAAAAAAGTCATAGCCGCATTATCTGTCGCTGTAATCGTATTGACCATATTACTGGGAGGTGCCATAGCGGTTTCCGTAATTGTTGTTTCGCCCGGGCGCAGCGACGGTACTGCGTGGTTTTATGTAGACGGCACGCTTTATCGTGCCGTTAAAGTCGAAAACGGCACCGTGAGCTGTCCCGATGTACCTACGGTCGCGGGCATGGTATTTGACGGTTGGTACTCCGACGCTGACTACACCGGACAAAAAACGACCTTCCCCGCACTGATCGACGGCGACACGGCATTCTATGCGCGACGCATACCTATCTCCGAAGCCGACAACGGTTATATGTCCGCATCGATCGCGATCGACGGATCCGTTGTCGTTGCCGATAAAATGAAGCCTGTTCACGGTATCAATAACGGTCCTGTAAACGGTATCGGAATATTCGATGAGCCGTATATCGACGCTTCGGAATATTTTGCGAATATGGGAACTCCTTTCGTACGTTTGCACGACACGGAATATCCGTTCGGAAGAGACGGCTATGTCGACATACACTGCGTCTTCCCCGACTTTTCCGCCGATGAAAAGGACATAACCAATTACGACTTCGATAAGACGGACGAATATGTGCGATCGATACTTACCGCCGTACCGGATGCCGAGATCATTTACCGTTTGGGAGAAAGCATAGACCATACGGGCTCAGGCGGTTATACCGTAGTCCCGGAAGACATTGTCAAGTGGGCAAATATCTGCACGGAAGTCGTGCGTCACTACTTTTACGACTATGGCATTCGATTTTACGAGATCTGGAACGAACCCGATCAACCGGCAATGTGGAACGGCACTCCCGAACAGTATTACGAATTATATCGCGTAACTGCGCAGGCTATCCGGAAAGAATTCGGGGAGCAAGTCAAAATCGGAGGACCGGCGCTTGCGACAAGTACTACCGAAACCATCGGGGCTTTTCTTAAAGCCGTCAAGGGCTGTCCTCTGGATTTTCTGTCCGTTCATGCCTATCGTAGCGATCCTGAACAATACAACTCCGATCAGTATTCCGTTTTTAAAAATATGCTCGCGGAACACGGCTATTCAGATGCGTTGCTCATACTTGACGAATGGAATTTCGTATCGGGATGGGACGAAGGATCTCTCGCTGACAGCTACCGCATTATTTCTTCGAACAAATCTGGGGCGTATGTTGCCGCCTCGCTGATCGCTCTCCAAAATTCGGCTGTCGACGCCGCTTTGTACTACGATTCGCAGATGACCGGTATGTGGTGCGGCCTTTACTACAAACCGTACTTCGATATCGGCAACGAAAGTCTTTCCGAATTGATCGAAGCGTATATGGCAGGCGGCGCGGAGGCATTGAATTCTTTTATGCGCAAGCTGCTCGAAGAATACAAAGACGAACCATTACAACCGCTGTCAGGTATGTATGCGATGAGCGCATATGATCGACTCTATTCGATGACTTCCCCGATGCAACTCAGCGTCACTACGTCCGAGCATGGATTGTGGGCGATCGCGGTCACCGATATATCAGACGGAACAACCGGGATGCTTGTTTCCAACTGCGCCGACACGGGTAAAAATATCGTGACAAACATCAGCGGCGCGGATATTCCGAACGGAACTGTCGTATCGGGTACTGTTTGGGAATGCTCTGCCGACGGAAAGCCGCTCAATGCAACCATTACGGATGGCACGGCGGTATTTGCCTTGGGACCGTATTCATTCGCCTATTTCGAAGTACAGGCG
>CALVTH010000011.1 GCA_944360115.1 uncultured Clostridia bacterium | reverse complement strand
GCTCGCGCTATCACGCCGGGGCGGGCAAACAGTTCTTATGGACTGTTTGCTGTTCCGCCCGTTCGATTCCCACATTCGTAGGCAGGTGAAAACGAAAAGACCGTCTCGGGTGAGACGGTCTTTTCGTATTGGAGCGAATGATGGGAATCGAACCCACAACCGCAGCTTGGGAAGCTGCTGTTTTACCACTAAACTACATTCGCGTGACTGCGCGTATCGCTTGTTTGCGGCCGCGGAGTCGGAGCCTTTCGCTCCGTCAGCGGGTGACGCGCGAGGACATGTGTACCGCTGCGGCGGCACCGGGGGGGCACGACACCGTGCGGCAACTTCGCGCACTGTTATTTTAGCATACTTGCGGGAAAGGTCAACCGTTTTCGGCAAATACTCCCGCGGCTCGGTTAAAGAACGGTTAAAGATATGCGGCTGTATGCCCGAGATTGACTTTATGCAGAAATTTGATTATCCTTTGGCTATGGAAAACAACGCAAACAACACCGAAAACATTGTTGCAATCGGCTACGGCGCGGAGAGCGTTCCCGCAGCCGAGACGGCGACGCCCGAAATCGCCATACGCACCGAAGGTCTGACAAAGATTTACGGAGGTGTGGAAAGGGTGTCCGATGTCTCGATGACCGTGCGGCGCGGCGAGGTGTACGGGCTTATCGGCAAGAACGGAGCGGGCAAGACCACGCTCATCCGTCTTATGCTGGGGCTGGCGGAACCAACGCGCGGCAGGGTGGAGATAGACGGCGCCGTCACGCCGTCGGGGCTCAAGGCGGCGAGAACGCGAGTGGGCGCGCTCATCGAACAGCCCGCGTTTTACGGCAAGATGAACGCAAAGGAGAATCTCACGGCATACGCTCTTGCGGTCGGCGCGGGAAAGACCAATATCCCCGAACTGCTCGATTTCGTGGGGCTTTCGGGCGTGGGCGCAAAAAAAGTCAAGAACTTTTCGCTGGGCATGAAACAGCGTCTTTCTCTGGCAATGGCGCTTGTGGGCGAACCCGATATACTCATTCTCGACGAGCCCGTCAACGGACTTGACCCCACGGGAATCCTGCATGTGCGCGAACAGGTGCGTTATCTCAACGAGCAAAAGGGCGTGACCATAATCATATCGTCGCATTTTCTCGGCGAACTCGGAAAGGTTGCCACGGTTTACGGCGTGATGAAAGAGGGCAGACTCGTCGGCGAACTGCGCGGCGACGACCTCAGGTCGCTTGCCCGTCCCAAAATCAAAATCGTCACTCCCGACCTCGTCCGCGCGCTTCCCGTGCTTCAATCCAACTTTGCGCCCGCAGATTACGCGATAGGGCAGAACGGAACGGTGGAAATCTACCGCGATGCTTCCGCGCTCGGCACGGTCACGCTCATGTTCGCAGAAGCGGGCGTGCCCCTTTTGCAGATTTCTGCGGAAGAGGGCGACAGCGAAGCCGCGCTCGTCGCGTTGATGTGAGGTGCGCCATGAGAAGATTCCTCGATATTTTCGTGTCCGACGGTTACAAAATGTCCAAGATGAAGAGCCTGTATATCGGGCTTGCCGTCATGGCCGTCATAGTGCTCGTGTCCGCGCTTGCGGTGGGCGGGCTGACTTCGTTGCTCGAAGACACCGATGTCACATATCACGACCCCGAGACGGGCTACGAAACGGATGTTCCCTCCGAGGTTTACGACGCGATCCGCGCCGATTACGGCATGGGACTGTTGCGGGGCGCGCCGTCGTCCGCCGCGGTGCTGTTCCTCGTGGCAATTGTTGCCGCGCTGTTCGTCGGCGCGGATTACACCTCGGGAATGATGCGCCTGTATGTCGGCCGCGGAGCTGGCAAAATGGAAAACTATGTCTCCAAATGGCTGTGGATTTTCATCGTCACCGTGCTGTATGTGTGCGTGGCGTACCTGATGTGTCTTGTCGCGGCGGCAGCTCTCGGCGTGGACGGCAAACTGCTGGCGCAACGGTCGTCGGCAACGGTGAAAGCCTTCGGTGCGTTCCTGTTCTACGCGTTGCCGTTTTCCGCCATATTCGTCGCCGTGCCGCACATACTGCGCTCGAAAGCGGGCGGCATAACCATGCTGCTGGCAATGCACATCGTAATAGGAGCCATTGTGGTGACGATAGTGCAGTTCGCGCTCGGCGCGGCAACGGTCACGACTGACGGAGCGGTGCAGCAGTCGCCGAATATGGTGTATCTCTACCTCAACCCCTATTACGCATTCGACGGACTCGGCGCAGTCGAAGCTATGACGACCAAGGAACTCGGACTGGTGTTCGGCGGCGGCGCGATGTGGAGTGTTCTTTTCTTCGGTGGCGGCCTGCTTTATACCGCAAAGGCGGATATAAAGTAGCGCAAATCGCTGATAAACCCCTGTTTATTGCAAACGCCGCTCCGAAATCCGAGCGGCGTTTTTATTGCGCGTTACGCTTTTTGCGGCAATTCGGTTGCGTTTTCGCCGTGTTTACATTATAATTTCTATAATTTTGTGATATGGAAGACAAGCGTATGTACAATCCCGTAGGAACAGACCTCAACTTTGTCGAACGCGAAAAGGAAGTGCTCGCTTTCTGGAAAGAGAACGAAATCTTCGAAAAGAGCGTCGAGAAAAACAAGGGCGGCAAGGCCTTCAACTTCTACGACGGTCCTCCCACCGCCAACGGCAAGCCCCACATCGGTCACATTCTCACGCGAGTGATGAAGGACATTATCCCGCGTTACAAGACCATGAAAGGTTTCTTCGTCCGCAGAAAAGCGGGCTGGGATACTCACGGTCTTCCCGTCGAACTGGAAGTCGAAAAGCAACTTGGCATCGACGGCAAGCAGGAGATTGAGAAGTACGGCATCGAGCCTTTCATCAAGAAGTGCAAGGAGTCCGTGTGGAAATACAAGCACGAGTGGGAGATAATGTCCGACCGTATAGGTTACTGGGCGGATATGAAAGACCCTTACATCACCTACGACGACAGATATATCGAGTCGGTGTGGTGGGCTCTCCGCAAAATCGCCGACAAAGGACTGCTGTACAAGGGTTACAAAATCGTGCCTTATTGCCCCCGTTGCGGGACGGCGCTTTCCTCGCACGAAGTGGCGCAGGGATATAAGGATGTCGAGGAGAAATCCGTGTTCGTCAAATTCGCCCTGAAAGGCGAGACCGACCGCTTCTTCCTCGCGTGGACGACCACTCCGTGGACGCTTCCCAGCAATGTCGCCCTCTGCGTCAATCCCGTCGAGGATTACGCCGAAATCAGGGTGGGCGACGAAACCTACATCATGGCGGACGCCCTCGTCGCCAGCGTTTTCAAGGACGAAGAGGTGCAGAAACTTTCCGTCAAAAAGGGCAAGGATTACGAATACGCCGAGTACGAGCCGTTGTTCGATTACGACACGGGTGCCAAGGAAAAGGCGTATTATGTCACCTGCGACGGCTATGTCACTCTCACCGACGGCACGGGCGTGGTGCACATCGCTCCCGCGTTCGGCGAGGACGACAGCAATGTCGGCAAGCGCTACGGTCTGCCTTTCGTGCAGATGGTCGACGGGCGCGGCAGATTCGTCGAAGGCGCCTACGACCTCGTGGGCGTGTTCGCAAAGGACGCCGACAAACTCATAATCGAACGCCTCAAAAAGGAAGGCAAACTGTTCCGCGAACTTATGTTCACGCACAGTTATCCCTTCTGCTGGCGCTGCGACACTCCGCTTCTCTATTACGCCCGCAGTTCGTGGTTCGTCAAAGTGACGGCGATAAAGGACGAGTTGCTCAAGTCCAACGCGTCCGTCAACTGGATGCCCCCCACCATAGGCACGGGCAGAATGGGCAACTTCCTCGAGAATGTCATCGACTGGGGCATTTCCCGCGAGAGATACTGGGGCACGCCGTTGCCTATCTGGGTGTGCGACAAGTGCGGCAAGGTTCATGTCGTCGGCTCCAAGGCCGAACTCAAGAAACTCGGCAATGTGGAAGGGGACATCGAGCTTCACCGTCCCTACATCGACGAGGTGACCTGGAAGTGCGAATGCGGCGGCGAAATGCACCGCACGCCCGAAGTGCTCGACTGCTGGTTCGACAGCGGTTCGATGCCGTTCGCGCAGTGGCATTATCCCTTTGAAAACGAAGAAGTGTTCAAGGAGACTTTCCCCGCCGACTTCATTTCCGAAGCCGTCGACCAGACCCGCGGCTGGTTCTATACCTTGCTTGCGGTGTCCACCTTGCTGTTCGGGCAGTCGCCTTTCCGCAACTGCATAGTCCTCGGTCATGTCAACGACAAGGACGGCATCAAGATGAGCAAGCACAAGGGCAATGTCGTCGAGCCGTTCACCGTCCTCGACAAGCAGGGCGCGGACGCGACGAGGTGGTATTTCTACACATCGTCGGCGCCGTGGCTGCCGTCGCGTTTCTCGGCGGAGAATGTCAGCGAAGCCCAGCGCAAGTTCATGGGCACGCTGTGGAACACCTACGCGTTCTTCGTGCTGTACGCCGAAATCGACAAGTTCAATCCCGCCGAGCACGACATCGCGAAGTGCGACCTCACCGTAATCGACAAGTGGATTCTCAGCGAACTCAACACCCTCGTCAAGACCGTTGACGCGGGGCTTGACGAATACAAAATCACCGAGACGGCGCGCGCAATAGGCGACTTCGTCGACGACCTTTCCAACTGGTATGTCAGGCGTTGCCGCACCCGTTTCTGGGGCAGCGGTATGGACGCCACCAAGGAGGCCGCCTACACCACGCTGTACACCGTGCTCACCACGCTCGCCAAGGTCATTGCGCCGTACACTCCGTTCATGGCGGAGAGCATCTACCGCAACCTCGTCACGCCTTTCTTCAAGGACGCTCCCGAAAGCGTGCATCTGTGCGACTTCCCCGTGGCGGACGACAGCCGCATCGACCTCGCGCTCGAACAGGGTATGCGCGATGTGCTCAAAGTCGTCGAACTCGGCCGCGCGGCAAGGAACGCGGCGAGCATAAAGAACCGTCAGCCTCTCCGCCGTCTCATCTACAACGGCAGGAAGGAACTTTCCGACGAACTCAAAGCCCTCGTCGAGGACGAACTCAATGTCAAGACGGTGGAAATAACCGCCGACAGCGGCGAGTATGTCACCTATGAGGTCAAGCCGCAACTCAAGACCCTCGGACCGCGCTACGGCGCCTTCCTCGGCAAGGTGCGCGGACTGCTTGCCGAACGCCCCGACGAAATCGTGGCGGCGCTCCGCAAGAACGGCGTTTTCGCGACCGAACTCGAGGGCAGGCAGGTCGAACTCAGGGAAGAGGATCTGCTCATCACGGCAAAGAGCAGGGAAGGATTCGCGTCCGAAAGCGACGGCGAGACCACGGTCGTGCTCGACACCGCGCTCGACGAAGCGCTCATACTCGAGGGCGCCGAACGCGAAATCGTCAGCAAGATACAGACCATGCGCAAGGAAGCGGGATTCGAGGTCACCGACCACATCGTCGTGGGCTACAAAGCCGAGGGCATAGCCAAGCAGGTGCTCGACAGCGGCTCTTTCCGCGCCGATGTGCTGTGCGACTCGACGACCGACGCGCTGGACGGCTACGCCAAAGAATGGGACATCAACGGCGACAAAGTCACCATTTCGGTGTCCAAAGCGGGTTGAAATGAAAATCGCGCCCGACTGGACCGAATATTCCGTCATAGCGACGGGTGACGGCGAAAAGCTGGAGCGTTGGGGGAAATACACCTTCATACGCCCCGACCCGCAGGTCATTTGGCGCCCCGCGCGCCCGCTCGCCGGCGTCTGCAAAGTGGACGCCGTCTACGAGCGCAGCCGCGAGGGCGGCGGCAGGTGGAAGTATTTCAGTCCCGTCCCCGAGCAGTTTTCGGTGAGCTGGCGCGGGCTGTCCTTCTCGCTCAAACTCATGGGCTTCAAGCATACGGGGCTTTTCCCCGAGCAGGCGGTGAACTGGGACAGAATGTCGCGGCTCATCGAGGGCGCGGGCAGACAGGTCAGCGTACTCAATCTGTTCGGATATACGGGCGCGGCGTCCGTCGTGTGCCTGAGAGCGGGGGCGACCGTGTGCCATGTGGACGGCGCCAAAGCCATGGTGGAACGCGCGGGCGAAAATGTCAGAAGAAACGGACTGGATTCGTCGCGTATGCGCTACATCGTGGACGACTGCTTCAAGTTCACGCAGAGGGAACTGCGCCGCGGTCACCGCTACGACGCCGTAATCCTCGACCCGCCCAGTTTCGGCAGAGGTCCGAGCGGCGAGAAATGGAAGATAGAAGAGGGCATAGGCGACCTTATGTCGCTGGTTGCCGAGGTGCTGTCGGACAATCCGCTGTTCGTGTGTCTCAATTCCTACACCACGGGATTGCAACCGGGAGTCATGGCGAACATACTCCGTCTGTCTCTTCCCGCGGGAGCGCGGATAGACTCCGACGAGATAGGATTGCCGACGGAAGAAGGGCTGGTTCTGCCGCAGGGCTGCACGGCGTTCGCCACATTCGACTGAGCGCGCGTCGCCACCGTCCGAGCAGGACGGCGGAAACGGCAGAAAGCGCGGTTTATGCGTCAAAAACCGCGGATAAACACTCAATAATCAACAAAGCAAGCAAATTGCAGGACAATATGGACTACAAAGACATACCGATAATTTACGAGGACAATCACCTGCTTGTGGTGGTCAAGCCCATGGGAGTGCCCGTGCAGGCGGACGAGTCGGGAGACCCCGATATGCTCACCCTGCTCAAGAGGTATCTCGTCGAGACTTACAACAAGCCCGGTGACGCTTTCCTCGGGCTGGTGCACCGTCTCGACCGTCCTACGGGCGGCGTTATGGTGTTTGCCAAGACTTCAAAGGCGGCGTCCCGTCTCTCCGACGCCATACGCGAAGGCGAGGTGGAAAAGCGGTATCTCACCGTCGTCGAGGGATGTCCGCGCTTCAAGCAGGACAAACTCCGTTGCTTCCTCAAGAAGTTCCCCGAGCGCAACACCGTCGCCGTCGTGCCCGAGCTCACAGAGGGCGCCAAGTACGCCGAGCTGGACTATAAGGTGCTTGCCGAGGACAAGAAGAACAACATCAGCCTGTTGTGGGTCAATCTCGTGACGGGCAGGGCTCATCAGATAAGAGTGCAGATGGCGGCAAACGGCACGCCCGTGCTCGGCGATGTCAAGTACGGTCACGGCGAAAGATTCAAACTCCCGCTATGTTTGTGGGCGACCGAACTCAGGTTTGCCCACCCCGTCAGCGGCAAAGTTATGGACTTCAGGGTTTATCCGCCCGACGAACTCCCGTGGAAACTGTTCAACATCGAGCACTTTCTCGGAATCAAAATCAGCAACAATTAGAGGAATATATGCAAACATCGGAAAAAACTTTGGGGCAGATTATCAACGGACTTGCCTGCGATATGCCCGACGCCATAGCGGTGGAATATACCACCCGCAACTACAAGCGCACCTGGCGCGAATTCGACGAGGACACCGACAAGGTCGCCAAAGGACTCATGTCCCTCGGCGTCAAGAAGGGTGACAAGGTCGCTATCTGGGCGACCAATATCCCCGAATGGCTGCTCACGCTTTTCGGAGCGGCGAAGTGCGGCGCAATCCTCGTCACCGTCAACACCAACTACAAGATTTTCGAGCTGGAATATCTGCTCACCCAGTCCGACACCAAGGTGCTCGTGATGATGGGCGGATTCAAGGACAGCAACTATGTGGATATAGTCAACGAACTTGTCCCCGAGATAAAGACCGCCGTCGACGGCAAGGTGTCGCACCCCGCGCTGCCTTTCCTCGAAAGGATAATCTTTGCCGACGGCAACACTCCGCAGGGTATGATGAGTTTCGAAAAACTCATGAAACTGGGCGAGCAGTTCGACGACGCCGAATTCCGCGAGAGGGAAGCGAGCCTTAATTGCCACGAGGTCATCAATATGCAGTACACCTCGGGCACGACGGGATTCCCCAAGGGCGTCATGCTCACCCACTACAACATCGTCAACAACGGCAAGACAATCGGCGACGGCATGGCTTTCACCGAAAAGGACAAACTGTGCATAGTCGTGCCTTTCTTCCATTGCTTCGGGCTGGTGCTTGCGACCATGGCGTGCGTCACTCACGGCACGACCATGGTGCCCGTCGAGGCCTACAGTCCCGTGCCCGTCATGAACGCAATCAGCACGGCGCACTGCACGGCGGTGCACGGCGTGCCCACCATGTTCATAGCAATTCTGGAACATCCTTCTTTCGATCAGTTCGATTTCTCCACGCTGCGCACGGGCATTATGGCGGGTTCGCCTTGCCCCATAGAGGTCATGAAGAAAGTCGTCGACAAGATGAATATGCGCGACATAGTGATAGTGTTCGGGCAGACCGAAGCGTCGCCCGGTTGCACCATGACCACCACGACGGATTCCCTCGAGAAGCGCGTGTCCACGGTCGGCAGGGCGTTCCCCGGTGTGGAATGTAAAATCGTCGACCCCGAGACCAATCGGGAAGTGCCCGTGGGCACTCCCGGCGAATTCGTCGCGCGCGGCTACAACATCATGCGCGGCTACTACAAGATGCCCGAAGCCACCAAGCAGGCCATCGACGAGGAAGGGTGGTTGCACACCGGCGACCTTTGCACCGTCGACGAGGAAGGGTATTACAAGGTCGTCGGGCGTATCAAGGATATGATTATCCGCGGCGGCGAGAACATCTATCCCAAGGAACTCGAGGAATTCCTCTACACCTGCGACAAGATCAGCGATGTTCAGGTCATCGGCGTGCCCAGCAAACAGTACGGCGAAGAGGTCATGGCGTGCATCATCCTCAAAAAGGGCGAAACCATGACCGAACAGGAAGTCAAGGACCTCGTCAAATCGCACATGGCGCGTCACAAGGTGCCGAGCTTCGTCCGCTTCATGGACGCCTTCCCCGTGACGGCAAGCGGCAAAATCCAGAAATTCAAGCTGCGCGAAGAGGCAATCGAAATCCTCAAATTGCAGGAAGCCGCCAACATCGAGACGGCATAAGGAGGAAATATGAAACTCTGTTTTTCGACAATAGGATGCCCCGACTGGCGGTTCAGCGACATAGTATCCGCCGCAAAAGACCTCGGGTACGACGCAATAGAAATAAGAGGTATCGGCGGTGAAATCTATGCTCCCGCCGCTCCCGAACTGACCACGGATTTCGCAAAGACGCGGAAACTTCTTGACGACACGGGTATAAAGATCGCGATGCTCACCTCGGGTGCCGCGCTTGCCGACCATACCGTCAAGGGCAAGAGCGTCGACGAAGCCAAGGCGTACATCGACCTCGCCGCAAAAGTGGGTGCGGAGTTCGTCCGCGTCATGTCCACCGACAAACCCTATTTCGACGGCGGCGACATCGAACTGTGCAAGAAACAGTACGCCGAAGTGACCGAATACGCGAAGGGCACGGGCGTGACCCCGCTTATGGAGACCAATGGACTCTTCGTCGACACCGCGAAACTCGCGGCTTTCCTCGACGAGACCGGCGCGGGCGGCGCGCTGTGGGATGTGCATCACCCCTACCGTTTCAACGACGAGAGCATAGCCGACACCGTCGCCAACCTCGGCGGCAGGATAAAATATGTCCACCTCAAGGACAGCGTTATCGAGAAAGGCAAAGTGGCGTACAGGATGATGGGCTACGGCAATGTTCCCGTCAAGGAAGCCATCGAAACCCTCGTCTACAACGGCTACGACGGATATTGCACCTTCGAGTGGGTCAAGCGTTGGAACAAGGAACTCGAGGACGCAGGCATAGTGTTCGCGCATTACGCCTACTATATGAAGCGCTTCGCAAGATAAGCGCGACGATGTGCGTGCGGAGTCGCACAAGCCGACAACGGTCAAAGAACGGACAACGGTTCAATCGGAAAGGCGCCCAACGGGGCGCCTTTCCCTTTGAGTCGGCATTGCGGGAGCGCGCCCCGACAGCACGCGCGGCTTTGATTCGCAGTGCTGTCGCGGCAACGCGGCTGCCTCATTTGATTGCCATAACAGGGTACGGCAGCGCGGCTTGCTCTCGGCTTGTCGCAAAGTGTACGGCAACGCGACTCACTCCCTGCTTGCCACAAAATAGTTTTCGCCGCCAAGCCGTTCGGCTACAGCGGCGAGTTGGGGAACTTCGGCGAACTCTTTTTTCATTCTCTCTTCGTTGTATCCCTGGCGGCGCAACGCCCTGAGAAAAGCCATTTGCGCGTTTTCGAAACGGCGGAACGCCGTGCGGAGCGACACGCCGTCATCGTCTGCGATTTCCCTGAACGACATCTTGTCCAGCAATCGCTTTTTCAGGGTCTGTCGGTTGTTGTCGTCCAGACAGTCGAGCGCGGCTTCCACCGCGGCTTTCATTTCGACGATTTTTCGCTTGCAATCGTTGATTTTCAACATTTCACCAATTAGTTGTTCGGTGGTTACTCCGTTTTTCAGGTGAATACTCCCGAAAGTGGACGATAACCGCGAATTAAAGGCAAAATCGAGGTCGTCCAGCATTTTTTGCGTACGCGAAACGGCAACAAGTGCAATGTTGCTCCAATTTTTCAACATTTTTTATCCTCCGATATTGAGAGAAAACCCCCTCTTTGGTGACAGCATAAGTGCACGCTTCGGCGATAGTCAATATATTATGTCAGAAATTGTTGAAAACATAGAAATATTAAATATGTCGCTCCGAAGGATACCGCCGCCTGCACGGATTTGCGGAGCAATATCGACGGAAGTCTTATTCCGCACCGCGACAAAAACGCGTGACTTTGCAGCATTACGGACAGCCCGCCGAAGGATATGCACGCCGAAGCCGTCGCCGCCGCCAGCGGGAGAGAGGACACATCCGCGGCGGTGAGACATCCCCGCGTCATCTCCACCGCGCCGAATACGAAAGCCAGAATCGCCTGCGCCGCCTGAGCGGGCAACTGCGCGCGGAGCACGCTCTCGATACCCGTGAGCGACAGCGCGTCCACCAGCATATTGCCGAGGACGACATATCCGCCGACGGCGAGCATTGCGAGCGTGGACGACCGTATGCTGTCGCCGAGGGCGGCGTCGGTGTCCAGCGTCTGCACCGTCGCGCGCCTTGCCGTCCGGGCAGGGGAGTTTTGCAATCCGCCGTCTTTTGCGGTCGCGCCGTCACGCGCGTATTCCCCGCCCGTGTTTTTGCCGTGGTCGTTGATTGCGCTTTTGCGCGCGCGTTTCCTCCGTGGTGTGCGATCGACCAGTCGTCCGCGGAACAACACGCCCACCGACAGCGCCGAAAGAAAGTGCGCCGCAAGCAACAGCGCGCCCACCGCCGCCGAGTCGAACAGCACGCCGCCGACGGTGCCCAGGACGAAAGACGGACCAGATGTCGAAGCGAAAGACGAGATTTTGCGCGCCGATTTGCCGTCTATCACATTGCGCTCGTAGAGGTCGGAAGTCACCGCCGCGCCCACGGGGTAGCCGCTCAGCATTGACATAGTCAGGGCATACGCCCCCTCGGGCGGGGCGTTGAACAGCACTCGCACGGGTTTTGCGCCCAGTTTCGACAACGCCTGCGCCGCGCCCATAGCGGTCAGAAAAGTGGAGCAGAAGAAGAACGGAAAGACCGCGGGCAACACCGATGTGGCAAACAGCGCCAGCCCGCGCGCTGCCGACGCCGAAAAATAGGCGGGTCTTGCGGCAATAAGCACCATGAACAGGGTGACGGCGACGACGGGAACAGCCTTTTTCACACCGTAATATATGCCGCCCGACGCCGAAATTTGTTGTCCGAACGCTATTAAGCGAAAGGACGGCGTTTGCCGTCCTTTCGGGTGTCTTCGATCGGCGTGACCGCGGCGCCGCCGCGCTTGCGTCGTCGGGCGCGGATTGTCGGTCGTGCCGACGCCGTTTCACGGCGCGTCCTCCCGGGTTGCGCCGTCAACCGTTGTCCTTTTTCCTCTTGTCCGCCGTGTCGAGGGGGAGAACGGCGCGCAGCACATTGAGGGCGGTGCGCTGCATTTCCGCAAGGGTCATTCCGTCGCGTTTGCCCACGCTTTCCAGCAGGGTGCCGTCGGATTTGCGTTTCCCGAAGCGTTTGCCGCCCGGCATAAGTATATCGACTTGCGCGCGCACGCGATAGCCGTTGTCGCGCACGGACGGGAATTCGGGGCTGAACGAATAGCGCATCCACCAGTCCGTCATCACGGCTCCGCGATAACCCCATTCGCCGCGCAGAACGGTGGTGCACAGGTCGTAATTGTAGTGCCCCCACACGCCGTTTATCTTGTTGTAAGAGGTCATTATAAAGTGCGGTTTTGCCTCTTTTACGACTATTTCGAAGCCTTTGAGATAGATTTCGCGCAGGGCGCGCTCCGACACGCGGGAGTCGTTGAAGCAGCGGCGCACCTCCTGATTGTTGCACGCGAAATGCTTTGGGCAGGCTGAGACGGGCGAGGACTGCACGCCGCGCACATACGCCGCCGCGATTTTGCCCGTGACGAGCGGGTCCTCCGAGAAATATTCGAAATTGCGTCCGCAAAGGGGATTGCGGTGTATATTCATCCCGGGGGCGAGAATGACATCGGAGCCTTTTTCGCACATCTCTTTGCCGAGCAGGGCGCACAGATTGCGCACACCTTCCTCGTCCCACGAGCAGGCGAGCACGGCCGCCGAGGGCAGCAGCGAGCAGGAAGCCTTGAGTCTGAGTCCCGACGGCCCGTCGGTGGTGGTCACCGCAGGCACTCCCTTGTCGCGCAGGGATTGCGAAGTGCCGCCCAGCACGCCCGCGTTGCCTTCCGTGCCCAGAGGACTGTTCATGACGAAGTCGCCGCGGGATATGGCTTCCAGTTCGTCGAAGGTGAGCGTTGCGACAAACTGTTCGAGGGTGTGTCTGCCCGCGCGCACATCGTCGAGGGTGACGGTTTGCTTGCAGGAGGGGAGCACGGACGGAATGTTGTCCAGTATGCGGTCGCGCAGTCTGACTTTGGAGAGAGGCACGGACTCGCGCACGGGTTTTCCGTTGCGTTCGGTGAGCCTGGAAAACCGTCTTACGGGCGCGGCGGCGGAAGTCACCTGTTTGTAATAGTTGCCGTCGAGGAAAACGCCGCCCGCGGGAAGCGCGGAGCGCACATCGCCGCCGAGGAAGAAGGAATATTCGCCCTCTTCGAGGATATAGCGGCTCGTCCTCTCGTCGAAGGAAGCGAAGTCACAAAGGTCTAATTTCAGCACGGTTTCCACGCTTTCCGCGGGTGCGACGACGGGCGTTTTGGCAAACGCCGCAAGCACCCTGTGCGGGGTGGGAATCCTGACGGACGGGGTGCGCATATATAGTTGCACCACCTCGCGTCCCGCGCGTTCGCCCGTGTTGACGGTGCGCACTCTCGCCGTAACCTTCGTGCCGTCCAGAGTGAAAGAGAGCGGGTCGCTCATGAATGTCGTGTAACCCATGCCCGCGCCGAAGGGGAAGAGCACCTTTTCCGGCGCGAAAGTCTCGAAATAGCGGTAGCCGACATAGATGTCCTCGGAATAGTTGTTGAACTGTTTGCCGCCGAAATCGGATGTGGAGGGATAGTAGGACAGACGGACGGCGACGGTGTCGGTCAGTCTGCCGCCGGGCTCGGATTTGCCCGTGAGTATGTCGGCAAGGGCGTTGCCCGCTTCCATGCCGCCTTGCCACACGACGAGCAGGGCGGAGACGGGGTATTTTCTGCACCACGACATATCCATAATCGCGCCGATGTCGAGCACGACGACGGTTTTGGCGAAAGCCGAAGTGACCTGCTTCAGCAGTTTTTCTTCCTCGTAAGTCAGATAATAACTGCCGCGCAGGGGTTTGTTGTCGCGGTCCTCTCCCGCCGAGCGTCCTATGCACACGACGGCAACGGAGTTGCGCTCGGCAGCCGCGCGCACTTCCTCGTCGGAAACAGGCATTTCGGGGTGAGAGTATGGCCAGTGCCCCCAGAAACCGTGGTCGGCGGGATATTCCGCGGCAAAGGCGGCGTATTTGTCGAGCAACACGGAATCCAGCCTGACGCCCGCGTTCGAAAGTCCTTCGACGGGGGAGACGAGATAGGGGGTGCGGACATCGCCGCCCGAGCCGTATCCGACATGGAACCAGTCCGTCTGCACCCTGCCGAAAAGAGCGACATTGCAATCGGGCGAGAGGGGAAGCACTCCGTCGTTCACGAGCAGAACGGAGCCTTCCGCCGCCATTTTCCGCGCCGCTTCGGGCATACCCTCAAAGGGCTCGGCGGACAGCGTTCCGCCGCTCTCGTCCTGCGAGAGACCGCCCATAAGGCGGGAGACGGTGCGGGTTACCGACGAGACGATTTTCTGTTTGAGACCCATGATATTCCTCCTTGACGAAAAAGTGCGGAAGTGTCGTAGTCGTGCCTAAAACGGACTTCGGCACGCGCTTTTGTACAAATAAACCCTCGCTTTTGAGAGTTGACGGTCAGGGCTGGCACAACTTCAGTATCTTAGCCGCGCGCTCGTCGAGGTCGACCAAGGGGCGCACGGGATGATCCGCGGGGCAGTCCGACGGCTTGAAGAAAAAGTAGCCGTCCGAGGCCGCCAGCAGAGGAAACAAAGCCTTCTTCTTTTTTTCGGAGACCGCAAGCACGGTGGTGTACGGCTTTTCCGCCGCGGCGAGGGAGACCAGTTCCTTGGTGATGTCGCAGGTGGCGGACGCTGCAATGCGTTTTATGGTGGAGCGGGTATAGCGACGGGTGGTCAGCCGCAGGAATTCTTCGAGGGTGTTGAACTCCGTCTTGACTATTCTGTTCTCCATGCCTTCCGAAATGCCCGCAAGTTCGGCGAGCCTGTCCACGGTCTTGGTGCGCAGGGAGTAGGTGGACACCGTGCCGTATTTTTCCGTGCTGGTCGGATGTTCGATGTGCACGAATTCGGGCACGAAGGCCGAGTAGTCCTTGCCCGCCTCCATAAGTGCGCGAATCTTGGTGGAGCAGACTATCGTCTTGTTGTTGTCGGGTTTGCGCTCGATGCTGTGGAAGGATATTTTCCCGCCGTATTTCGAGCCCGCCTTGATGTATTCGACGCCGAGAATGTTGTTGGGCGACTGCACGAGGTTGGCTATGTCGGGGCTTATGCGTTCGAGGGCGAGGGTGCGCGACTTGGCGACGGAGTAGCCCTGCGAGAGATAGTCGCGGAGCATGAACTGCATATCGCGCGATTCGCTTTGCATAAACTCGGCGACATAACTGAGTTCCTCCAGTTCCTTGGTCTCGCTGCCGAAGCAGAGGGTGAATTCCCCGAGCATTGAGAGCGTCTTGACGGCGCCTTCGGCAAAGCGTTGCGCGGGGGCGACGGTGTAGACGGTGGGCAGTTCGAGCACGAGGTCGGCGCCGGCTTCGATTGCCCACGCGGCGCGGGTGTATTTGTCGGCGACGCAGATGTCGCCGCGCTCCGTGAAACTGCCGCTCATAACCACGACGAGCGCGTCGGGTTTGGTCTCGCGGCGCGCCTTTTTCAGCATCTTGAAATGCCCGTTGTGCAGCGGATTGTATTCCGCGATTACGGCGGTGATTTTCAAAATCGACTCCTCTGATTTCTTGCTTTTTGGACTGTACGGTTCTATAATATATCCCGTCCGAAGATAAATCAAACAAAAACGGAAAACACATAGCGAATTTTGCAAGGAGTCAATATGTCCGCATTTCTCGAACACCTGCTGCAACGCGCCGCAAAACTCGGCAAAACCATAGCCCTCGCCGAGGGCAACGACCCCCGCGTCGCAAAAGCGGCGGAAATCCTCACCCGCGACAAAATATGCAAGGTCGTCCTCGTCGGCGACGAAAAGAAAATCAGGGAGAGCAGCCCCGATTTCAAGTTCGACGGCGTCAGGTTCTGGAATCCCGCCGAGGGCAAGCATGTCGAGAAATACGCCCAGAAACTCTACGAACTCAGAAAGGAAAAGGGCATGACCGAAGAGGTCGCGCTCCGCACCATAAAAGGCAACAATATGTTCTACGCCTGCACCGCGCTCAAGTGCGGCGATGTCGACGGCGTAGTCGGCGGGGCGGTGTTCTCGTCCGCCGATGTCTCCCGCGCGGCGTTCCAGGTCATCAAGGCGGCTCCCGGCATCAAGAGCGTGTCCAGTTGTTTCGTCATGATACCCCCCGAGGGATTCGAGTATTCCCACGCGCCCGCGTTCATCTTCGCGGACTGCGCCGTCATTCCCTATCCCACCGAAAGCCAGCTTGCCGACATCGTTCAGGCGGCGTATTTCAGCGCCAAGCAGATTGTCGAAGTGGAGCCCAAAATCGCAATGCTTTCCTTCTCGACCAAGGGCAGCGCGCAACACGAATCCGTGGACAAGGTGCGCGCGGCGTACGCCCTCGTCAAGGCGGCTCATCCCTACATCGATGTCGACGGCGAGCTGCAGCTCGACGCGGCGATAGTCGGCAGCGTCGCCGAGAAGAAAGCCCCCGGCAGCAGCGTTGCGGGCGCGGCGAATGTCCTCGTGTTCCCCAACCTTGACGCCGGCAACATCGGCTACAAACTCGCACAGCGTTTCGGCGGCTGCATGGCGGTCGGCCCCATAATGCAGGGTCTCGCGCTTCCCGTCAACGACCTCTCCCGCGGTTGCACCGCCGAGGACATCGTTGCCGTCGCGGCAATCACGGCTTTGCAGTGCGTGAAGTGAGGGTGATATGAAAGTTCTCGTCATCAACGCGGGGAGTTCTTCCCTCAAATATCAGCTTATCGACACCGACACCGAAAAGTACCTGCTCAAAGGACTTTGCGACAGAATAGGCATGAACGGCGGTTCGCTCGAACAGAAGACCGCCGACGGCAGAAAATACGGCGTGACCGCGGATATGCCCACGCACAAGGAAGCCATTGAAATGGTGCTTTCCGCTCTCACCGACAAGCAGGCGGGCGCAATTTCCTCCGTCTCCGAAATCGGAGCGGTGGGGCACCGCGTGCTGCACAGCGGCGAGGACTTCCATTCCTCCGTCGTCATTGACGACGAAGTGGTGAGGAAGTGCGAGAAAAACGCCGAACTCGGACCTCTCCACATGCCCGGCAACATCGCATGCATCAAGAGCTGCCGCGAGGTCATGCCTTCCGTGCCCATGGTCGCCGTGTTCGACACCACTTTCCACAGCACCATGCCCGCAAAGGCGTATATGTACGGCATCCCGTACTCCGACTACGAGAAGTACAAGGTCAGGAAATACGGTTTCCACGGCACCAGCCACAAGTTCGTCAGTGAGGAAGCCATAAAGTATCTCGGCGCCGATTCCTGCCGCAGACTCATCGTGTGTCACCTCGGCAACGGCTCCAGCATTTCCGCAGTCAAGGACGGCAAGTGCATCGACACTTCCATGGGCTTCACCCCTCTCGAAGGGCTTATCATGGGCACCAGAAGCGGCGACATCGACCCCGCCGCGGTGGACTTTCTCCGTGCGAAACTCGGCATTTCTTCCGAGGAAATGGTGCAGTATCTCAACAAGAAATGCGGCATGAAAGGCATAAGCGAAGTGGACTCCGATATGCGTGTGCTCGAACGCGAAATGGCGACGGGCAACTCCAAGGCGCAACTCGCGGTGGAAGCCGCGGCTTACCGCATAAAGAAATATGTCGGGTCGTTCGCCGCCGCGCTCGGCGGAGTGGACGCCATAGCCTTCACGGGCGGCATAGGCGAGAACAGCGCGCTCATGCGCCGTCTGGTAATGCAGGACACCGAATATCTGGGTGTGGAGTTCGATTTCGAGGAGAACGAGAAGCGCGCCGACGGCATACGCGTGCTTTCCGCGCCGTCCAGCGCGGTGACCGTGCTCGTCATTCCCACCAACGAAGAGCTTTCCATAGCGCGCGAGACGGTCGCTCTCGTCAATGGCAACTGAAACACCGCAACGCGCGTGGAGGGACGGGGTGCGGACGCGCCCGACGCTTTCCCGCCGCGCAAACATTGCAAAAGCGTTTGACAACGGAATAAGTATTCTATATAATCTAACACGCCGAACAAACAGCCAACTCTCGGAGGAATATAAAAATGGCAGTACCCAAAAGTAAAATATCCAAGTCCAAGACCAATTCCCGTTTCGCAAACTGGAAGATTTCCGCACCCGGCCTCGTGGAGTGCCCTCAGTGCCACACGCTCATAAAGAGCCACACGGTGTGTCCCAACTGCGGTTACTACAAAGGCAAGGCGGTCGTCGCTACGGACGCCGACAAGAAGTGATTACGCTTCTGAGAGCGAGCAGTCGCTCTCTTTTATTATCAGGCGGGTTTTATGAAAGTTATCGTTGACGCATTCGGCGGGGACTATTCTCCCGAGGAAACCGTCCTGGGCGCAATCGACGCGCTCAACGCGAAGAGCAGTCTCACCGTCGTTCTCACGGGCGACGAAAGCCGCATATCCGATGTGCTGAAAGGGCAGAGTTACGACGCGTCGCGGCTGACCGTAGTCAACGCACCCGATGTCGTCACCAACAACGATGTCCCCACGGACGCCGTGCGCACCAAGAAGGACAGTTCGCTGGTCAAAGGGCTGGAATTGCTGGCGACCGACGACGAAGCGCAGGCTTTCGTGTCCACGGGCGCGACGGGCGCGGTGCTTGTCGGCGCGTATATGAAGATAGGCAGGATAAAGGGCATTTCCCGTCCCGCCCTCGCGCCGTCGCTGCCCACCGTCAAGGGCAAGCCCGTCATCCTCTGCGATTGCGGAGCGAATGTGGACTGCAAGCCGCTCAACATCCTGCACTTCGCCATTATGGCGAGCGCGTTTTCCTCGGCTGTCACCGACACCGTCAAACCCGTCGTCGGGTTGCTCAGCAACGGTGCCGAAGCCAAGAAGGGCAACGAACTCAACAAGGAAGCGTACGCTTTGCTGTCGGAGTGCCCGCACATCGATTTCAAGGGCAACTGCGAAGCGCGCGATTTGTTGTCGGGCGACTTCGATGTCGTGGTGTGCGACGGTTTCAACGGCAACATCGCGCTGAAATCGGCGGAAGGCACGGCGGGAGCAATCTTCTCCGTGCTCATGGACGGCATAAACAAGGGCGGTCTCCGCGCCAAACTCGGCGCGCTGTTGCTAAAGCCCGTCCTCAAGGGCGTCAAGAACAAAATGGACTACAATTCGCAGGGCGGCGCGTGCTTCCTCGGGCTCAACAAGGTAGTGGTCAAGGCGCACGGCGCGGCGAAACGCAAGTCGGTGTGCGCGGCGATATTGCAGGCGCGCAAACTGGCGAAGTCCGGCGTGGTGGAAAAGATACGCGCCTATGTACGCGCAGTCGACGAGAGCAAGAGCGATGTCGAATGAGCAGGTAGAAAAGATAGTGGGTTACACCTTCCGTGACAGCGCGCTCCTGGAGCGCGCTTTGACGCATCCTTCGGCGGGCGCGGACAACTATCAGAAGCTGGAATTTCTCGGCGACAGCGTGGTGGGATACGCCGTCGCGCGCAAACTTTACGAAGTTTTCCCCGACGAGGGCGAAGGCGTGCTTACGCGCCTGCGCGCACGCATAGTCAGTGAGAAACCCCTCGCCGCCGCGGCGGACAGGACGGGGCTTGCGGCACACATAAGACTGGGAGACGCCGAGACCAAAGCGGGCGTGGGCGACCATTCTTCCGTCAAGTCCGACATCGTCGAAGCCGTCGCCGCCGCAGTATGTCTGGACGGAGGCATTGCCGAAGCGGAGGCGTTCGTGTTGCGCTTCCTCGGCGACGAAATCGCCAAAGCCGAGCGCAATCCCTATGCGCGAGACCCCAAAACCGCGCTTAACGAATACGCGCAGAAGCGCGGGCTTTCCGTCGAATACAAAGAATTGACGCGCACGGGCGCGCCGCACGCGCCCGTGTACGGATATGCCGTGCTGATAGACGGCGTGATAAGAGGGGAGGGAGACGGCAACAGCAAACGCGCGGCGCAACAGGCTGCCGCAAAAAGTGCCCTCGCCGTGCTGTCGGCAGGTCGCGGACGCCGCTGATATTTCCGTCGTTTTTTCTCTCGGTCTTTCGGTTTTGCAAGCGTGCGGACAGTCGCGCGAATCTTGCCCGAACAGCCCTGGACTACATCTGTTTCCGTCGCTCGGTCGCCGTGAAAACGGCGGCTTTATTTATGTTTTGCGATGTTTCACGGATTTTGTGAAACATTCTGTTTTTCGCTTGTGCGGGCGGGCGGCGTGTGGTATAATCGTTTCGTCCGCACAAAGTGCGGTGGTTGCGTCTGCGGCGCGACGGGAGACGGAGTGAAATTTCAGAAACTGGAACTTTACGGCTTCAAATCTTTTGCCGATAAAGTCGAGATACCTTTCAAGGACGGGTTCACCGCCATAATCGGACCCAACGGCTGCGGCAAATCCAATGTCGCGGACGCTATCCGTTGGTCTCTCGGCGAGCAGAGCGCAAAGGCGCTGCGCGGCAAGACGATGCAGGATGTCATTTTCAACGGCACCGAGCACCGTCGCAAGATGTCCTATTGCGAGGTCTCCCTTTATTTCGACAATTCCGAAAAGACCCTTTTCCCTTCGTTGTCTTTCGACCAGGTCGTCATCACCCGAAAACTCGACGCCAGCAATCAGAGCGACTATTACATCAACAACTCCCGTTGCCGTATGAAGGACATCGTGGGGTTGTTGCACGACACGGGTATCGGCAAGGACGGTTACAGCATAATCGGACAGGGCAGAGTCGACGAGATTCTGTCGCAGAAGCCCGACGAGCGGCGCGGCGTTTTCGACGAAGCGGCGGGCATTTCCAAGTTCCGCGCCGACAGGACGGCGGCAATGCGCGACCTCGAACGCGCAAATATGAACCTGCAGTCCATAGACGAAGTCATCGCCGAAATCGAGAGGAGTCTCGTGCCTTTGCGCAAGCAGGCGGAGACCGCCAAAAAGTATGAGGAACTGCGCGAGCAACTCAAGGTGCAGGAAGTCAACCTCTACATATACAACTACGAGAACAACCGCAGGATAAAGGACAACATCAACGCCGCAATCGTCCGTCACAAGGCGGAAATCGAGATAAAGGACGCCGAAATCGCCAGGTGCGGCAGGGAATACGAGGAGTGCGTGCACGAGTCGGGCGGCATAGACCGACTGCAGGCGGAGTACAACGCCGAATTGCTGGAACTCAAGGTCGGCGCGGAAAGAGTGGCGGGCACGGCAAACCTCGTGCGCGAGCGCGTCACCAATCTGCAGAACGAGATTGCGCGTCTGCGCTCCGAACTCAGGTCCAACGAAGCCGAGACCGTCATCGCCGACGAACTCATCTCCAAGGACGAAGCCAAGAAGTCCGAAGAAATCGCGCTCCGCAATTCCGTCGAGAAGCAGCTGTCCGAAATGCAGCGCAAACTGGGATTGCTGTCCACCGCGCTGGAAGGGCAGGAGAGCGACCTCGAGAACAAGAACGACGAGTATGTCGCGGCAATACGACAGCTCGGCGAATTGCGCAGCAGTCTCACCTCGATAATCACCGAAAAGAGCATTCAGGAAGAGAGGGGCAAGAATCTGCTCGAACTCATCAATTCCAAGAAAGCCCGCCTTTCCGACGAGTCCACCGCGCTCGAAGTCAGCGAAAGCGCGACGGCGGCGGCGCGAGAGCGTATCAAGGAACTCACCGTCGCCCGCAACGAAGCCGTGTTCACCAAAAAGGAAGCCGAGGAAGCCGTGCGCGGGTACGACGACGATGTCGTCAGCCTCAACGCCAAACTCGGACTTGCCGAAGGCAACCTGCGTCTGTTGCTCAGCGTCAAAGAGGACTACGAAGGTTTCCAGGACGCCGTCAAACGGCTTATGAAAGACGCTCACCGCGACCCCGTCCTCGGCGGCAGGGTCATGGGCGTGCTCGCCGAAGTCATCAGCGTGCCCGAGGGGTACGAGTCGGCAATCGAATACGCCCTCGGCGGCGCGTTGCAGAATGTGCTCGTCGAGTCCGAAAAGGACGCCGGCGTGCTCATCACCTACCTCAAACAGAAAGGCTACGGCAGGGTGACATTCCGTCCGCTCAGCGCGTGCCGTCCCACTTCGTTGCGTTCGGAGTATCTCCCCGCGCTCACCGAGCCGGGCAGTTTCGGACTTGCCAGCGAACTCGTGGAGTGCGACAACAAATTCTATCCTTTCATTCAGGCGTTGCTCGGCACGACCGTCGTCGTCGACGGTATGACCACCGCAGAAAGGCTTTACCGCAAATACAACCAGGGTTTCAGGATAGTCACCCTCGACGGCGAAATCTACGCCCGCGGCGGCGAGATTACGGGCGGCAGCCGCCGCACGCAGAATTCCGGTCTGCTGTCGCAGGAGAAGCAGATAGAGCAGGCGCGCGCCAATGTGGACCGCATAAGGGACAACATCGCCCGACTCAAGACTCAGCGCGAGGACGCTCAGCGCGAAATCGAACTGTGCGACGAAAAGGTCGCCGAGTACGACAAGGAGATTTCCGCGCTCCGCATAGACAGTTCGCTCAGCAGCGAGAAGTACGAGCAGGCGCGTTCCGCCGTCGCCGAACTCGAACGCGAAATCGAGCAGAACGCCGCGGAATACCGCGATGTGCAGGCGGCAATAGCCGAACTCGCCGACAAAATCAAGACGATAGACGACTATGAAGCCGTAGTCAAGGAGAGGGAAGAGGAACGCAACATCCTCATTGAAATGCGTTCCAAGAGTTCGGAGAAAAAGTCCGAGCGCGAGACGCTGAGCGCCGAGGTCATGGACCTCAAGGTGCAACTTGCGGGGCACGCCAGCGCGATAGATTCCGTGGAGACCAACCTCTACCGTCTGCGCACCGACAAACGCCGTTTGTCCGAGGAACGCGTGGAACTGGAAGCCGCTCTCGCAAGCGCCGAAAACTCCCTCGAAGAGATAAAGAAAGCCCCCGAAAAGACGCAGTTTTCGGAAGAGGACAGAAAGCGCATTGCCGAACTCGAGGAACTCATCGCGGGGCTCGGCGACAGGAAACGCGCCCTGTCCGAGAAACTGCTCGAACTCGATGCCGAAAGGACGCGTCTCACCGACGAACGCTCCGCCGCCAACGAAAAGAAGGTGCGTTCGGAGGGTATGCTCGAGACCGTCGACGCCGATATGCGCCATTTGCAGGAGCATATCCTCGAGGAATACGACCTGACATACCAGTCCGCGCTCGTGTACCGTATCGAGGGCTATGAGCAACGCGGCGCAAAGACCGCCATTGACGAACTGAAGAAAGCAATCAACCGTCTCGGTCCCGTCAACCTGCTCGCGGTGGAGACCCTCGCGGAGACCGAGGAACGCCTCAGGGTGCAGACGGTGCAACGCGACGACATCAGGAACGCCCGTGACGACATCATAACCGTCATACGCAGTCTCACCGACGAAATGGCGGAGAAATTCCTTGCGGCGTTCACGCAGATTCAGGAGAACTTCCAGACCGTATTCTCGCAACTGTTCGAGGGCGGCAAGGGTACGCTCCGTCTCGACACCTCGGAGACCGAGGACCCCCTCGAGGCGGGCATAGACATCTTCGTGCAGCCCCCGGGCAAGAAACTGGGCAACATAACCCTGCTCAGCGGCGGCGAGCGCACCCTGTCGGCAATAGCGTTGTTGTTCGCCATACTCATGCTGCGCCCCGTGCCTTTCTGCGTGCTCGACGAAATCGACGCCGCGCTCGACGACACCAACGCGGCGGTGTTTGCGGGATTCCTCAAGAAATTCTCGGAACGCACGCAGTTCATCGTCATCACGCACCGCAAGCCCACCATGCGCCACGCGGACAGCATTTTCGGCGTCACGATGGAAGAGAAGGGCGTCACCAAAATCGTCTCCATCACCTTCGACGAGGCGCAGAAGCGCATACGAACCGAAGATTGATTGTGCCGCAAACAGCGGTTCATCCGATATATTTGCACGCCTAAAGCCCGATTTTGTCACTCTCGCGGGACATTGCCGTGCGGCGAAGGAGAATTATGGGATTTTTCGGCAAGATGCTCGAGGGCATCAGAAAGACCAAGGACAACCTTTCCAAGAAACTTTACTACGCCTTTTCGGCGCGCGCTCTGGACGACGAGTTCTACGACTCTCTGGAGGAAGCGTTGCTGGCGGGCGATGTCGGCGTTGCGGCCAGCACGGAGATTGTCGACGACCTCAGAAACCGCGTTTACGAGCGCCGCATAAAGAAACCCGACGACGCCAAGGAACTGCTCAAGGAAATCCTCGTCGAGAGCGTCGAGTACGAGGTCGAGCCTTATTCCTATCCGCTCGTCGTGTTGCTGTCGGGCGTCAACGGCGTGGGCAAGACCACCGCGATAGGCAAACTCGCCCGTCTTTTCACCGAGCAGGGCAAGAGCGTCGTGGTCGCCGCCGCGGACACTTTCCGAGCCGCGGCAAGCGAGCAGCTTGAGGTGTGGGGCAAGCGCGCGGGCGTGCGCGTCGTCCGTCACAACGAGGGCGCAGACCCCGCCGCTGTGGTGTTTGACGCCATTTCGTCGGCGAAGGCGAAGGGCACGGATGTCATTCTCGTGGACACGGCTGGCAGACTGCACAACAAAAAGAACCTTATGGAGGAACTCAAGAAAATCTGCCGTGTGGTGGAGCGCGAGCTTCCCGAAGCCGATTTCAGAAAGTTCCTCGTGCTGGACGCCACCACGGGACAGAACGGCGTGCAACAGGCGGAAGTTTTCTCGGAGGCTATTGACCTCGACGGCATAATACTCACCAAGCTCGACGGCACCGCAAAGGGCGGCGTGGTCATGGCGATTTCCGTCGAACTCGAATTGCCCGTGCTGTATGTCGGCGTCGGCGAAAAAATCGACGACCTCATCCCCTTCGACGCACACGATTTCGTTGACGCGCTGGTGTGATTGCACCGCGGCGCGGCAGCGACGGCGGAGCGTGCCGACGAGCCGCGGCGGGTTGCCGTCGGTCGTGCGGAAAGCGTCCCGCCTTTAGGGGTAAACCGTTGGGCGGCGACGGGCAGTCGTAAGTGATAAAACAGGTGTCCGCAGGACAAAAGAAAGATGTCGCAGTCGGTTGACATCTTTTTTGTTTTGTAATATCATACTGTCAAGGCAAACGCCTTTACAAAGGCTTGCGCCTTTACAGGTATGGACAGATTCGAGATAAGCACGCTTCGCGTTTATTACGGCGCGTTGCTCACCGACAGACAGAACGAACTTCTGAGGTTGCATTACGACGAGGACATTTCCCTCGGGGAACTCGCCGAGATGTTTTCGGTGTCGCGGCAGGCGGTGCTTGACGGAATCAAACGCGGAGAGAGCGCGCTGAAGGCGTTCGAGGACAAACTCGGGCTTGCAAGGCGCGACGGACGGGCGGCGCAACTGCTGTCCGACGCGGAGAGAGCACTCGGGCGCGGCGACGCCGCGGAGTGTGCGCGGCTCGTAGGGGCGGCAAAGTCCCTTCTGGAGGAATGATGTCAGTTTTCGAGAACCTTGCCGACAGAATGAATCATATATTTTCCAAACTCCGCAACAAAGGCAAACTTACGGAGTTGGAAATCAAGCAGGCGATGCGCGAGATACGCGTGGCGTTGCTTGAAGCCGATGTCAACTATGCCGTGGTGAAGGATTTCGTCGCGGCGGTCAGCGAAAAGGCGCTCGGCGAGGACATTCTCAAGTCGCTCACGCCCGCGCAACAGATTGTCAAAATCGTCAACGACGAACTGGTCGCGCTCATGGGGTCGACGCACCGCAAACTCGCGGTCTCCGACCGTCCGCCCACGGTGTATATGATGTGCGGATTGCAGGGCGCCGGCAAGACGACGATGTGCGGCAAACTCGCCCTTTATCTCAAGAAACAGGGCAAGAAGCCGTTGCTCGTGGCTTGCGATGTCTACCGTCCCGCGGCTATACAGCAACTGCAGATCGTGGGCAAGAAGGTGGGCGTCGAGGTGTACGAAGCGGGACAGGGCGACCCCGTCAAAATCGCGGCGGCAGGCATTGCGCACGCGCTCAAGAACGGATTCGACCCCGTCATCATCGACACCGCGGGCAGACTGCACATCGACGAGAAACTGATGAAAGAACTCATCGATGTCAAGCGCGAGGTCAAGCCCGCCGAAATTCTGCTCGTCGTGGACAGCATGACGGGACAGGACGCGGTGACGGTTGCCGACACCTTCAACAAGACCCTCGATGTGACGGGCGTCATCATGACCAAACTCGACGGCGACACCCGCGGCGGCGCGGCGTTGTCCATAAGGGCGGTCACGGGCAAGCCCATAAAGTTCAGCGGCACGGGCGAGAAACCCGAGGACCTCGAGCCGTTCCACCCCGAGCGTATGGCGAGCCGCATACTCGGAATGGGCGATGTGCTCACCCTCATCGAGAAAGCCGAGCAGGCGTTCAGCAAAGAGCAGGCGGAGAAACTGCAGAAGAAACTGCGCGAGAACACTTTCACGCTCGAGGATTATCTCGAACAGCTGGACAGCGTCAAGAAAATGGGCGGTCTCGGCAGTATGATGCAGCTCGTCCCCGGACTTGCCGGCAAAATGGGCAAGCAGGAAATAGACGAGGAAAAGATAATGCGTTCAAAGGTCATCATTCAGTCGATGACGCCAAAGGAACGCCGCAATCCCGACATCATCAAGGGCAGCAGGAGGAAGCGTATCGCGCAGGGCAGCGGCACTTCCATTCAGGAGGTCAACCAACTGCTCAAGCAGTTCGAAATGACGCGCGCGATGATGAGCCGTATGCAGAAGGGCGGCATGAAAGGATTGCGCGGCATGAAAGGCATGCCCCCCGGCGGTTTCCCCTTCTGACCGCTTCCGAACAAGACAAATTTATAATTCGCTCGAAGAGCGCAAAGGAGAAAACAGTTATGGTCAAACTCAGACTCACCAGAATGGGCGCAAAGAAAAACCCCTTCTACCGCATCGTCGCCACCGATTCCAGAAAAGCCCGCGACGGACAGTACATCGAGCAAATCGGCATCTATGATCCCGTTTCCGACCCGAAGGTGGTCAGAATCGACGCCGACCTTGCGAAGAAATGGCTTGCAAACGGTGCGCAACCCACCGAGACCGTCCGCAACCTTTTCAGGCAGCAGGGCATTCTGTAAGGTGATTTATGACTGAACTCGTTGAATATCTCGTCGGAAAACTCGTCCCCGAGGGCGAGTATTCCGTCGAACTCCGAGAGGGCGACGACGAGAGCGAAATCGTCGTCATCGTCTCCGGCAAAGAGATTGGCAAAGTCATCGGCAAGCAGGGCAAGATAGCCCGCGCCATACGCACTCTCGTCAAGGCGGCGAGCGGACGCTCTTCCGTGCGCTACAATGTCGTCATTCAGGAGAGAGAGGAGACCGCCGCCGAATGAAAGAGCGGTTGACGGTGGGCAAGGTGCTCAGACCGCGCGGACTCAAGGGCGTGGTCAAGGTGGAAGCGTATTCGGACGACACCTCGCGGTGGCGTTCTTTCCGCACGCTGGGCATAGGCGGCAAAACCTATAAGGTGGAGGATATGACCCCCGAAAGCGGCGTCGTCTATGTCAAACTCGGCGGAGTGGACACAGTCGAGGACGCCGAAAAACTGCGCGGACTGTCCGTCACCGCCGCCCGTGCCGAGTTGCCGCCGCCCCCCGAGGGCAGATATTACATCGCCGACCTTCTCGGCAGCGATGTGTACGCCGACGGCGACAGGATAGGCGAACTGGTGGACATACTGCAGTACGGCTCGGCGGATGTCTATGTCGTCAGGACCGACGACGGCACCGTGAGTTTCCCCGCGCTCAAAGCCACTCTGCGCGAAGTCGACGCGGCGGAAGGCAGGATTGTGCTCGACGGCGCGATGTTCGCGCGCACCGCTGTTTACAACAAATGAGATTCGATGTGCTGACGATTTTTCCCGAGTATTTCGGCGTGATGAACTCGGGCATAATGGGGCGTGCCGTCAAAGACGGCAAATTTTCCCTTGTCGTCACGGACATACGCGAATATTCTCTCGACAAACACAAGAAAACCGACGACTATCCCTACGGAGGCGGCGCGGGAATGGTGATGACCCCCGACCCCGTCGTGCGGGCAATCGAAGCCGTCGACCCCGATCACGAAGCGCTGCGCGTCTATCTTTCGCCCAAGGGCGAAACTTTCAGACAGGCGACCGCGTGCGAACTTGCGAAGAGAGACAGGATACTGTTGCTTTGCGGGGGCTACGAGGGCATAGACGAGAGGATAATCGACCTTGCAATCGACCGTGAAATTTCCATAGGCGACTATGTGCTGACGGGGGGCGAGCTCCCCGCGCTGGTGGTGATGAACGCCACGGCGCGCTATATCGACGGCGTGCTGGGCAGCGAGGAAAGCACCGTCGAGGAAAGTTTTTCGGCGGGGTTGCTGGAGTATCCCCACTACACACGACCGCAGGTCTACCGCGGGCTATCCGTGCCCGAGGTGCTGATAAGCGGCAATCACGCCGAGGTGGACAAGTGGAGGGCGCGCAAGTCGCTGGAAATCACCCGCGCCCGCCGTCCCGACCTCATCGCCGCGCTCGGTATCGACGAGACCGACGGCGACGACGGCAAAAGCAAAGGCAAGAACAAAAAGAAATGACGGTTGCGCGGCGGGTTATCCTGCCGTGTTTCGCCTATCGGCGCGCACTCCGACGGACGGCAACGGACGGTCGGAAAAGGAGGGCTCGTGTACATTCAATGGTTCCCCGGGCACATGACAAAGGCAATAAGAATGATGGAGGAAAACCTCCGTCTGGTTGACGCCGTGGTGTATGTGCTGGACGCGCGCGCCGTCGGCAGCTGCATAAATCCGCTCTTTCAGAAACTCATCGCAGGCAAACCCGCGCTTTTCGTGTTCAACAAATGCGACCTCGTGGAAGCCCGCGACCTCGGCGCGTGGGAGAGGGCTTTCGCCGCCGAGGGCAGAGTGACGGCGCGGTCGGTGGGCATATCGGGAGACTGCTCCGAAGTGGTGGCGGGCGTCAAGGCCGTCGCCGCCGCAAAACTCGACCGGTTCCGTGAAAAAGGCGCGACGGTCAATGTCCGCACAATGGTGGTCGGCGTGCCCAATTCCGGCAAATCCACTATAATCAACGCTGTGTGCGGCCGTGCAAAAACCGTGACTGGCGACCGCCCGGGAGTCACGCGCGGCAAGCAGTGGGTGAGCGTGGACGGCATAGATTTGCTGGACACACCCGGTACGCTGTGGGGCAAATTCGAGGACCAGAAAGTGGCGCACCACCTCGCCTATATAGGAAGCATAAGGGAAGAGGTGCTGGATGTCGCGGAACTTGCCTGCGACTTCGCCGCCGAACTGAAAGAGAAATATCCCGAAGCGTTGCTGTCGCGGTATTTCCTGTCCGAACTCGCCGAGACTCCCGCCGAAATCCTCGAACAGGTAGCGCAGGCACGCGGCTGCAAAGCCCGCGGCGGCGCGCCCGATTACGACAGGGCGGCGCGGCTTCTGCTTGATGATTTCCGAAAAGGCAGACTGGGCAAGCTTATGCTCGAAAAGCCCGAAAGCGGGGTTTTGAAATTCAAAAACAGACAATAAACCGTCGTTTGCGCGACTGACGGCAAGTCGGTCGACGGGCTGTATGCCGCCCCGAGACGACAGCAGTTTGCGGACAAGGTGCGGCGGAACGGGCGGAGTACGCCGAGGGAGGCGACACGGAAATGGTGCGTGCGGAAGAATTGATGAAATACGAGAACGCGCTTCTCGCCGAGGGGTGCCGTTATATCTGCGGCGTAGACGAGGTGGGCAGGGGGCCTCTTGCCGGCCCCGTCACCTGCGCCGCCGTGATAATGCCGCTCGACGACCTCATTCAGGGCGTCAACGATTCCAAGAAAGTGTCGAAGGGCAAACGCGAGAAGTTGTCCGCGCTCATCCGCGAAAAGGCGGTGGCGTTTTCCGTTGTGTCGTACGACAA
This sequence comes from uncultured Clostridia bacterium, assembly GCA_944360115.1. Taxonomy (GTDB): domain Bacteria; phylum Bacillota; class Clostridia; order Christensenellales; family CAG-917; genus Limadaptatus. Next base: position 12,180 of record CALVTH010000011.1, on the reverse strand, counting down.
TTTCAAGGTGGACGAGATGAACATACTCGAGGCTACCAAGGCGTGTATGCGCGACGCCGTCTGTTCGCTGTCGGTGAAGCCCGATGTCGTGCTGGTTGACGCGTTGAAAATTGATGTGCCTTTCCGAGTCGTGCCTCTCGTGCACGGCGACGCGCTCAGTTATTCCATTGCCGCGGCTTCCATTCTCGCCAAAGTGGAGAGGGACGCCTTTATGACGGAGATGTCCGCGAAATATCCGCAGTACGGATTCGAGCGCAACGCGGGATACGGTACGGCGGAGCACATCGCCGCGCTCGGGACTTACGGCGCGACGGAAATCCACCGCAGGACTTTCATAAAGAATTTCGTGAAATGAACGGCAGGGCAAAGGGGTACATCGGAGAACAGATTGCGGCGGAGTATCTCGCAAGGTCGGGGTGGCGCGTACTCGAGCGCAATTCCCGTCAGGGCGGGGTGGAAGTCGACATAATCGCCCTCGACGGCGATGTGCTGGTGCTGTGCGAGGTCAAGACCGCCGACCGCGCGGACGCGCACCCTTCGGAGTGGGTGAGCGCGGGGCAACGGCGGCGTTATGTGCGTGCCGCCGAGGCGTATATCGCGCGCCGCTCGCTTTACGGAAAGGATGTGCGTTTCGATGTAATCGAGGTGTGCGGGGGCGAAGTCAGGCACATCCGGGGCGCGTTCGACGCCGATTGCTGAGCGGCGGGGCGCAAAACGGCGTTTTTGTGCGCTTAATTTTGAAATAGGGGCGCGATACGCTTGTCTAAAAATCTTTGATATGCTAATATAACACGCGTGACTCGATTCGTTCCGCTGGCGGGGAGGCCGTTACGAACCTATCGCAAACAAGGAGGTCAGTCATTATGAACATTATCGACACCATCGAACAAGAAGGCATTAAAAAGGATCTTCCCGAAATCGCAATCGGCGATCAGGTGAAGGTTTTCGTCAAGGTTATCGAAGGCAACAGGGAGCGTCTGCAGTCCTACGAAGGTATCGTCATCGCCAAGAAGAACGGCGGTATCCGCGAGACCATCGTCGTGCGTCGCGTCACTTTCGGCGTGGGCGTGGAGAGAACTTTCCCCATCCATTCCCCCAAAATCGACCGCATCGAAGTCGTGCGTCACGGCAAGGTCAGAAGGGCGAAGCTTTATTATCTCCGCGAGCGCACCGGTAAGGCTGCCAAACTCAAAGAGACGAGATAATCCCGTAAAGAGGCAAGATGAAAAAGAAATTCGTTTCCGTGTGCATAATAGTGCTGGTACTCGTACTGGCACTATTTGTGCTTTCCGCCTGTAATCAGCAGGGTGCCGAATACGACGCCGAACTGCTCCTCAACGGCGGTTTCGAGAACACCACTTCCACCGAGAACAGTTTCGTGTTCGACAACTGGTCGGTGAGCGACAGCTGGAATTCGAGCAGCTCGGATTATCAGCGCGTGCAGGCTTCCGACAACGACCCCGAGACGGCGGGAAGTTATTATCTTTCCGTCACCAACTCGTCGGCGAGTTACGCGTGGCTGTACCAGTCCGTCGAGGTCGAGCGCAGACAGGTCTACAAAATCAGCGTGGACATCAAAGTGTCGGGCACTCTTTCCAGCGACACGGGACGCGGAGCGTATGTCACCTTCCTCGAGAATGTTGACTACATCTTCTCCGAGGTCACCAAGTCCGCGGGCGACAACGGCAAGAACGGTTGGGAGACCCACACCTTCTATGTCCGTCCCGTCAACACCGACTATCTCACCATAGCCCTTTGCCTCGGCAAGGAAGGGGAGACCGCCAAGGGCACCGTGTACTTTGACAATGCGTCGATGACCAAAGTCGAGGCCGCACCCGAAGGCGCCACCGTCACCGATTTCAGAAAGTCCACTGTCGCGCGCTACAACAGCGACGCCGCGGGAATAGCTTTCGTCACGGTGCTGAGCATTCTCACCGTCGCGCTCTTCGTCGCGGCTTATGTCGCGGTGCGTAAACTGTACGCGCGCAGCGATGTGTTCGTCAATTTCGACGGCACGGCGGTCGACGGCACCGTCGCCCCCGCTCCCACAAAGAAGAGCGGCAAAGGCAAGAAGAACGCTCCCGCAAAGGCGAGCGTGCCCGCGTGGAAAAACTGCATTTTCGTCGCGGCGCTCATCATGCTTGGCGCTTTCCTCGTCAGGCTCATCCTCCTGCTCACCACCTACGGTTTCGGCGGCGAGACCACGCTTATGGCGGACCTTGCCAGACATCTTGCCGCAAACGGAGTGGGCAATGTCTACGCCGACGCGGCAAACGGCGTGCTGTCCAACGGCGACATAGCCACTATGTCTCCCGGCACCGTTTACATCCTCGCAATAGTCGGTCTCATCGGCGGCTCTCTCGAAAACGCGGGTCTGTCGGTGCTGCTCCGTATGGTGGGCGTGCTCGCCGATATGGCGACCGTCGCCATGATTTATTTCTACGGCAGGAAGTACGCCGGCGACAAACTTGCCGTCGTGTACGCCTCGCTTTACGCGCTCCTGCCCGTGGCGTTCGTCATGAGCGGTATGTCCAACACCTTCGAGTCGGTGCTCGTCGCCCTTATGCTCGGCGCGATGATCGCCCTCGTCGAGAAGAAATACATCGCGACCTATGTCATCATGGCGTTCGCCGCCGTGCTCGACATTCGCGCCCTCGCGCTCGCTCCCGTGGTCGTCACCTATATGGGCTATATGTACTACCGTGACGACGACAATCTCCGCGCTTTCGGCAAGAACCGCGCAATCATCGTCTTCGGACTTATCGGAGCGTTCGTTCTCGCGTATCTCGTCACTTTGCCCGTCGCGGTCAATCATCTCGGCGAGAATGCCTTCTACGGCTTCAAGATGATTGCCAATCAGATGCTGAACAACTCCGTCTTCGTGGACAACGCGTTCGGCTTCTACGGCATGGTCACCCTCAACCAGAAGGGCTTCAACCAGGCGGCGGCAATCCTCAATCTGCTGTTCATCCTGGTGCTGGCGATATTCGTGTGTTCGCTGTACTTCAAGAAGCGCAACCGTCACGAGATACTCCTGCTTGCGTCCTATATGCTGGCAATGGTGGCGACATTCACGCTCAAGGTCAATTACACCTACCTCTTCCTGTCCATTGCCCTCGGGCTCACCTACACGATGGTGTCGGGAGAGAAGAGGATGTACGGCGTTATGGGCGGATATGCCTTGCTGTCCATGCTTTGCGTGGGCTTGCTGGTCAGAAACAGCGGCTTTGCGGCGGCGACTTCGAGCGGCTTCTTCGTCAACTTCGAGACTACGGGCGCGGACTTCATCGTGTTCAGCGTGTTCACCGTGTTGCTGACCGCCTACTACACCTATGTGGCGTACACCGTCACCAACTCCAACAAGGTCGTGGACATCAAACCCCTGTCCCGTCCTCTCGGTCAGGCGATTTCGTCCTCGGTGCGCGGGGTGTTCGACACCTTCAAGCGCAAGAGCGCGGATTGATTTACAAACGGTTTGCGTGAAAACGGAAACGGAAAGGCGGTCTTGCGACCGCCTTTTTTTTAACCTTATATTCACGGATTCATTCTTTATGATTTTCGGCTTTCCGCGCGATTTACGCGGTTAGATTGCGGAAAACTCCGCAAGGATACCCTGAGTCCGCGTATGTGCCGTAGTTCGGCGCGTGTGCGACTCACCGTTCGTCGTAAGTGCGCGTCGCCGTATGTTTGGCGCGTGCGCGACGCACCGTTCGTCGTGAGCGCGCGTCACCGCTCGGTGCGTATATAGCCGAAATAGGACAGCAGGGGTTTGCCGCCGTTCAGCCGCGCGAGGGCGTAGGCGCGGAGAGCGTTGTCGCCTGTGTATCTGTCGCGCGGGGTGCCGTAGCCGAAAAGCCGACGCGCGTTCATATCGGTGTCGGGGAAGGCGCCGAGCAGGCGGAAGCGCCTGCCGAAACGCACAACATTGCTGTCCTCGCCGATTACGGCGGCAAGAGCGGGGTTCAGCACCCAACTGCATATAGCAAACGCCGAGTAACGGTAGTGCGGGAAATATGTCGCGAAGAATTGCTTTGCCCGCACGAAGGACTCGTCGCAAGCCGCGGGAGAGAGCGGCACGCCTTGCTGTATGTGGAGATTGAGCACCTTTTTGCCAGTAAGCGGCAGGGCGTCGAAAAAGTTCGCCGCGCCGCCGAAAGGCGGGGCAGCGAATGTGCCGAATTCGTATTGCAGGCGACCTATCTTGAAAATTCTGAGACGGGTGTGTTTCGACAGCCACATGATATTGCGCACGCCGATTTCGCCGTAACGCTCGCGGTCGTTGCCGCTCCACACGGCGATGTCGGAAAATGTATCGTTGAAGATGTCCTCGGGTATGCCGAGTTTCGCATAGTCGTCGTGCGCAAGCAAGGCGGCTTTGAGAGTGACGGCAAGTCTGAACGCGGGGGAGCGTTTTTTCAGCGCGCGCAAGCGACCGCGGCGCATCTTTCTTGCCAGTTCGTCGGTCTCCTCGGGGTGTTTTGCGGCTTCGGCGAGCGCGCAGGCGGTCTCCTCGTCGGGCAGTCCGATTGATTTGCACAGCGTTTCCAGAGCCTTCATTTTCCCTCTCGTCGCGGCGCGGTTTGCGCCCGTTTCGACGGCGCGGCCGTCGCCGCGCCCTCGGAAAAAATTATAACCGTTCGTCCGTGGGCTGTCAACGCCGACAGCCGCGCGACCGCGGGAGCGCGCCCTTTTGTCCGCAGGCGAGAGCTTCGTCCGTCCGCAGGCGAGAGCGCAGTCCGTTCACACGGCGCAAGCCCGTCCGTGCGAGGGCGGAAGTTCGGGGTTCGGACAAGCCGCGAGGCGATTTCGGCATATTTTGTCGAAGGGTTATTTGTCCTTTCAAATGTTTGCCTTTTGTGTGTCGTTGTGCTATATTGTGCGCGACGGAAATCATCCGCAACACAGATTTTCAGGAGGCATACAATGAAAAAGACTCTCAAAGGCAAAGAATACGACACCATCGAAATGAGCGTTGTCAAGAAGGTCACGAGCGGCAGCTTCGGCGACCCCGCAGGTTACGAGGAGACCCTTTATGTCGCAGAGGACGGCACCTACTTCCTTTACACCAACGGCGGCGAAGCCTCTCCCTACAAAGAGGAGAAACTCGTGTCCATGACCAAAGCCAAGGTCGACGCGTGGAAGAAAGCCAACGCCTGACGGAACATCTTTTGCGGCAAACGCCGCACGCAACGGAAAAGCCCGCAGACGATGCGGGCTTTCGTTTTGTCTTTTTTCGGATGCGGTCGGTCAGATTTGGGCGACTTCCGCGGCGGGCGCGCCCAGACGGTCGGCATACAGCTCTTCGACGGCGGGCGCTATGTCTTCGAAGATGATGTTGTCCGCGACCTGCATCGCAAGGTCGAGTTTCTCGGGGGAGTTGACCGTCCACACGAGCACGGGCATTTTCTCGCGCACGCGTTCGAGGTATTTGTTGTCTGCGGCGGAGCGTATGTCGTAGGCGGTGAAATGGGGTTTGGACAGGCGGTTTATCCACATCTTGCCCATGAAATCCATTATGCGGGCTTTGCTGTTGCCGCGCATATCCTGCCAGGTGCAAAGCTGACCGCAGGGACGGTCGGAATGACGGCGGCAGTAGCGCACCGCGCCGTAATTGAAAGATTGAAGCGCGATGTTGCCGTCGTATTCTGCGACGCGCTTGCACACGGCTTCGGCAATGGAATTGTCGTAGGGATTCAGTCCTTTGATTTCGCACAAAATCCCCGTTTTGCCGTTGACGAGGGCGAGGAATTCCTCGAAGGTGGGAATGGTGTACTGCGTGTCGGCAAGGCGGAGTTTCTTGAGTTCGTCGAGAGTGAAATCCCTGACTTTGCCTTCGACTCCGCACACGCGTTTGAGCGTGTCGTCGTGGAAGACCACCAGCGCGCCGTCGCGTGTGAGATGAACATCGATTTCTATGTTGAAACCGTGTTTGATTGCCGCGGCGAAAGCGGGCATGCTGTTTTCGGGGAATTCGTCGTCGTGCAGACCGCGGTGGGCAATCGGGACGCCGAGAAGCCAATCCAAATCCATACTTTATCCTCGTCTTGTGTGCGATTTCGATTGATATAATTTTAGATTCCGATTATAATAATGTCAACACTTTCGGCAAAATCCCGCTCCGCGGGAGGGGCGAGGACGCATTGAGTCTCGACAAGATACGCAATTTCTGCATCATAGCACACATCGACCACGGCAAGAGCACGCTTGCGGACAGGCTCATCGAAAAGACGGGCACCGTTTCCGCGCGCGAAATGCAGGAACAGCTTCTCGACAACATGGACATCGAGAAGGAGCGCGGTATCACCATAAAACTCCAGACCTGCCGCCTGTTTTACCGCCACGGCGACGACGAATATGTGTTCAATCTCATCGACACTCCGGGGCATGTGGACTTCACCTACGAGGTATCGCGCTCGCTTGCCGCGTGCGAGGGCGCGTTGCTCGTCGTCGACGCCACGCAGGGTGTGGAAGCGCAGACCCTGTCCAATGTCTATCTCGCCCTCGACAACGACCTCGAAATTCTTCCCGTCATCAACAAAATCGACCTCGCTTCCGCCGATGTGGAAGGCGTGTGCAAGGAGATAGAGGACATAATAGGGCTGGACACCTCGGGTTGCCCGAAGGTGTCGGCGAAAGAGGGTATCGGAATCGACGATGTGCTGGCGCAGATAGTCGAGAAACTGCCGCCCCCCAAGGGCGACCCCGACGCGCCTCTCAAAGCCCTCATTTTCGACAGTTATTACGACAACTACCGCGGGGCAATATCCATGGTGCGTATCATGGACGGCACCGTGAGGGCGGGCGACCGCATAAAGATGTGTTCGACGGGCAAGGTGTTCGAAGTGGTGGAAGTGGGCGTCTACGCCCCGTCCATGAAACCCGTGTCGTCGCTGTCCGCGGGCGAGGTGGGATATATCGCCGCCAGCGTGAAAAATGTGTCGGACACGGCGGTGGGAGATACCATAACCGGAGCCGACAGACCGACCGAATCGCCACTTAAAGGGTACAAAAAAGCCACTCCGATGGTCTATACGGGCATTTACCCCGCCGACGGAGCCAAATACAACGACCTCAAGGAAGCCCTTCTGAAACTGCAGCTCAACGACGCCGCGTTGTCCTTCGAGCCCGAAAACAGCAAGGCGCTCGGCTTCGGATTCCGTTGCGGTTTTCTGGGGCTGTTGCACATGGAGATAATAGAGGAGAGACTCGAGCGCGAGTTCGACCTCGACCTTATCACCACCGCGCCCGGGGTGTCCTATCATGTCACCAAGACCAACGGCGAGAAGCTCATCGTGGACAACCCCACCAATCTGCCGTCTCCCACCGAGATCGACAGCATAGAGGAGCCTATGGTCAAGGCGGTCGTCTACACGCCGCCGGAGTATGTGGGGCAGATCATGGAACTTTGCCAGGACAAGCGCGGCATTTTCGTCGACATGACCTACATCGACACGGCGCGCGTGCAACTGACCTACCGCCTGCCCCTCAACGAAATAATTTACGATTTCTTCGACAGCCTGAAGTCGCGCACCCGCGGTTACGCGTCTCTGGATTACGAAGCCGACGGCTACGAGAAGAGCGACCTCGTGCGTCTTGATCTGCTCATCAACGGCGATATGTGTGACGCGCTCTCCCTCATTGTGCACAAGGACAGGGCGTACGCGAGAGGACGCGGCATTGCCGAGAAACTCAAGGAAGCCATTCCCCGTCAGCTTTTCGAGATACCCATACAGGCGGCAATAGGCGGAAAAATCATCGCCCGCGAGACTGTCAAGGCGCTCCGCAAGGATGTGCTTGCCAAGTGCTACGGCGGCGACATCTCGCGCAAAAAGAAATTGCTCGAGAAACAGAAGGAAGGCAAAAAGAGAATGCGTCGCGTGGGCTCCGTCGAAGTGCCCAGCGAAGCCTTTGTCAGCATACTCAAAGTGGGCGACGACAACTGACCCCGCCCGTACCCGACACCGCGTCGGGTAGGCGCGACGGGAGCGCGTCAAGGAACGGTTTGCCCCACCGCACGGAATCCGCGTGCGACCTGCCGATTATGGAAATCTATATCCATATCCCGTTTTGCAAAAGAAAATGCGCGTACTGCGATTTCGCGTCGTACGCTGGCGTTTCTCCCGAGGGCAGGAGAGACTATATCGCCGCGCTCAAAAAGGAAATACGGCTTGCGGGAGAGAAATTCCGCGACAGGCGCATAGACACCGTGTATATCGGCGGCGGCACTCCCTCACTCCTTTCCGGTGACGAAACGGCGGACATAACCGACAGCCTTGCCGCGGCGTTTCCCCTCTTTTCTCCCGAGGAAATCACAATCGAGGTCAACCCCGAAAGTACGGACGGCGACAAACTGAAGTCGTACCGCGCGGCGGGAATAAACCGCGTGAGTATGGGGGTGCAAAGCCTCGACGACCGCAATCTCGTCGCGGCGGGCAGACTGCACAATGCGGAAGAAGCCCTTGAAAAATTGCGGCTTGCGGGCGAGGTTTTCGACAATGTTTCCTGCGATTTCATAATAGGATTGCCTTTCGACACTCCCGAAGCCGTCGTGCGGGAACTGAACGCGGCGGCGGCGCTGGTCAAACACATTTCCGTCTACGAACTCACTCTCGAAGAGGGCACGCCGTTGACGCTTTCCGCGGCGCGCGGCGAGACGGTGTTGCCGTCGGACGACGGGGTGGCGGAATTGCTGGAGACGGCGGTGGACGCGCTGGCGGCAAAGGGATTAGGCAGGTACGAAGTGTCCAATTTCGCGCGGACGGGGTACGAGAGCCGACACAACTTCGGATACTGGACGAGAGAGGAGTATGTCGGTCTCGGCGTGGCGGCTCATTCCTTTTTCGGCGAGAGTGCGGACAGCGCGAAGGCGCGCGGCATACGCGTGTCCAACCCGCGCTCGCTTGCGGAATATGTCGCGGGCACGGCGGGCGCGGAGTCTTTCGACAGCCTGCCGAGAGCGTCGCAGGAAAGAGTGGAAGGGCGCGAAGCCGAGGACGAGGAGATTATGCTCGGGCTGCGCACCTTGCGCGGCGTGGACGGACAGATTTTGCGCGGCAGGATAACCCCCGCAGTCGCGCGCTTTTTCGAGAGCGCGGGGGAGGGACGCCTGCGCCTGACCCGCGACGGACTTGCCGTGATGAATTCCGTCCTTGCGGAAATATTGTGAAAATTTTCCGCCGTTTTGTCTCCCCGCGGGGCGGAAACGGCGCGGAGATTTCGCCTACGCACGCAAAATTAAAATGGTGTAATAAAATTATTGTAATTTTTCTTGCCGTTTGTTATACTCAAAGCAGAATTTACGGAGGAACTCATGACTTCCTTACTGTCATTTGCGGAAAACCGTCCCAAAGCGCCTCTCGCGCTTATCGCAACCCCCGGCGCACGCGAACTCACCCAGCTTGTCGACAAGAATCTCGTCGAATGGTACAAATCCAAAGACGGCGACAATTCCTTCAAAAAGGACACATTCATCATCGACGCCACCTGCCCCCGTTTCACCAACGGCGACGGCAAGGGTATGATTATGGAGACCGTCCGCGGCAAGGATTTGTTCATCATCTGCGATGTCGCCAATCACGGCGTCACCTACAACTTCCTCGGTAAAGAAATCCCGATGACTCCCGACGAGCATTTCGCCGATCTCAAGCGCATCATCTGCGCCGCCTGCGGAAAGCCCGAGCGAATCACCGTCGTTATGCCCATGCTTTACGCGGGCAGACAGCACAGGAGAGCCAGCCGCGAGTCCCTCGACTGCGCCATGATGCTCCACGAGCTGTACGACATGGGTGTGTCGGACATCATCACCTTCGACGCTCACGATCCCCGCGTGCAGAACGCCGTGCCGCTCATGGGCTTCGACAACTATTTCCCGACATATCAGGTGCTCAAGGCGCTCACCAGGCGTTTCCCCGATGTCAAGCTCGACCGCAACAGCCTCATGTGCATATCTCCCGACGAGGGCGCCATGGGCAGGAATGTGTATTACGCTTCCGTCCTCGGGCTCGACCTCGGTATGTTCTACAAACGCCGCGACTACGCCAATGTCGTCAACGGCAGGAATCCCATCATCGCGCACGAGTACATCGGCAGCCCCGTCATGGGCATGAATGTGTTTGTCGCCGACGATATGATTGCCACGGGCGACAGCGTCATCAAACTGGCGCGCGAAATCAAGGAAAAGGGCGCGCAGCGCGTCTTCCTCTCCGCCACATTCGCCCTCTTCACCGAAGGCGTGGACAAATTCAACAAGGCATACGAAGAAGGGCTGTTCGACGCCGTCATCAGCACCAATCTCGCCTACAGAATTCCCGAACTCAAATCCTGCGAATGGTTTGTCGAAGCGGATATGTCCAAATATCTCGCATACATCATCGCGGCAGGCAACCTGAACGAAGCCGTCTCCAATCTCCTCGACCCCTTCGAGAAGATAAAGCAGCTCGTCTCGTCCCTCGAAAGCAAGCAATAAGGAGGAAAAAGTGAAAATCACCTGGTTAGGGCACTCATCGTTCCGTCTCGAAGAGAGCACGGGAACAACGGTTGTGACCGACCCGTATGACTCGTATGTGGGCTACGATATGCCCGAGGTCAAAGCCGACATCGTCACGGTGAGCCACCCCCACAAGGACCACAACTGCACCGAAAAGGTGCTGGGCAGCCCCGAAGTGCTGACGCACTCGGGAGCCTACGACATCAGCGGAGTGCACATCCTCGCCCGCAAGACCCACCACGACAACGAGGGCGGCGCGCGGCGCGGCGGCAATCTCGTCTTCAAATTCCGCATGGACGGCGTGGACATCTGCCACATGGGCGACATCGGCGAGGAATGCAACGCCATGCTCGTCGACAGCATTGCTCCCGTCAATGTGCTTATGATACCCGTCGGCGGCACCTACACCATAGACGCCGAGCAAGCCAAGGAATTTGTCGACCGCATCATGCCCGATGTCGTCATTCCCATGCATTACAAGACCAAAGACTGCAATTTCGACATTGCCCGCCTGAACGAATTTCTCGATTTGTTCGAGGACGAGGACATCGTTTACACGGAGTCCGACACGGTGGAATTCGATCGCGCCGATTTCGACGGCGAGAGCACCAAAGTCTTTGTTTTGGAAAGATTTACCGACTGAAAAGTCGTCCTTTTACCGAAGATTCATCGCTTACATAAAAATATGTTTTCCGCCCCACACGGGGCGGAGAACGACCATAGGAGGCAAATATGGCAGGTTATACCCGTGAGGAACTGCACAAACTCGGGATTTTCCAAATCCGCGAAATCGCCAAAGAAGTCGGGGTGTCTTCACCCACAAAGAAAAACAAAGCCGAACTCGTAGAGCTCATTTTCAAAATCACCTCGGGAGAAATGGCGCCCCCCGTCGCGCCCCGTCGCGGCAGACCCAGGAAGAGCGACGACGCCCCCGAAACCGTCTCTTCCGCAGTCGCGCCCGCCGCGCCCGCCGCGGAGGAAAAGAAATCATCTTCCGACGGCTATGTCCGTCACGAAGGCAAAGGCTCGGGATTCCGTCCCGTCAGCCGTTTCGGACAGGGCGGCAGACCCGCTTTCGCCGAGGACAAACGCCCCGACGCTCCCGAACAGATAAGGGAAGGTTTTCTGGAAATCAGCGGCGACGGCTACGGATTCCTGCGCGTAAAGAACGGCGAGTGCAACGAAATGGACGCCTATGTGCACGCGTCCGTCATCAAGCAGTTCGGTCTGCGCAGGGGAGACTATGTCAAGGCTTCCTGCAAGATTCTGAAAGAGGGCAAACCCGCGGCGGTCATGTCCGTCCTCACCGTCAACGGCGAGGAGGCCTCCCGTCTCGTCGGACGCCCCTCTTTCGACGACCTCGTGCCCATTTATCCCGACGAGAGACTGCGTCTGGAGATTCCGTCCCGTCCGCGCGATTACGCAATACGCTGTATCGACCTCGTCGCACCCATAGGCAAAGGGCAGAGAGGCATCATAGTTTCGCCCCCCAAGGCGGGCAAAACCACCTTGCTCAAAATGATTGCGGGGTCCATTGCCGAGAATTATCCCGACATTGTCCTCTTCGTCCTGCTCATCGACGAGCGACCCGAGGAAGTCACGGATATGCAACGCTCCGTGCGCGGCGAGGTCATCTATTCCACTTTCGATGAGACTCCCGAACATCACACAAAGACCGCGGAAATGCTGCTCGA
>CALVTH010000010.1 GCA_944360115.1 uncultured Clostridia bacterium | reverse complement strand
TAATTGCCCACCCACAGCGCGCAGGTCAACAATTCTACGAGAGGATACCGCGGGGAAATCCGTTCTCCGCAACTGCGACACTTCCCGCGCAGAATGATGTAACTCAACACCGGAATATTGTCGTAGGCTTTTATTGGAGACTTGCAATTGGGACAAAACGAACGGCTTTTGGAGAAAAACTCGCCGCGCGGCAGGCGGTATATGCAAACATTGAGAAAACTGCCCGCAACAAGCCCGCAAAGCGCGCTCAGGATATACAGACACACGTCCAGCGCCATACCGCCCTCACCTTATGCGTAGAAACAGTAGCGCACGGGGGAAGTCAAAGCGGTCGAAGCGGTGATTTCCCCGTTTTGCTGTTCCATATTGACGAGCTGAATGATCTCGGACCCCTCGACCGACGCCGTCGTCGAACTCATCGATTTATAAACGGACACCGTCACTTTGAGGGCCTGCTTTTTGCCGTCCGAATTGGTGAGCGGACTGAAAACCACTCTGATGCAATGATTGCCGTATATATATTTTTCCGCGTCGCTCGCTCCTTCGCCGAAGTACGGTTTCGCGTCGGTCGGGAAGACAATCGTCCCGTCTTGGGTGTAGGACAGATTGAGCGTTCCGTCAACGTCGCTCGACAGAAAATAAAGCCTGCCGTCGACCTCCGAGGAGAACAGCAAATTCCCTTTTTTCAAATACTGCGCGCCGTCGGCGACGAGGTCGTCGGTGAGATATACGGAAGTGCTGGTTTTGAGTTCCTGTTTCAGATATTCGATAATAATGTCTTTTACGTCGTCGGCACTTATCACTTCCTGCCCTTTGGAAAAGGTGAAACTCGCCGCCTGCGTTATGAGGTAGACGCAAAGGGAAAGTATGCCGAGTATTACGAGCGCAACTAGCAATTCGGCAAGCGTGAATCCGCTTTTGTGTTTGCGAAACTTCCTCAACAACATATCTGCCTCAATCGCTGACGAAAATGTAATACTTTCTTTTTGTCGATTGCACGGTGTACTCGAAATATCTGCCTTCGACCTCAACCAGAGTATTGCCGTCGGTGAGGTCTATGACGAATTTTTCCACGACGTCCTTACCCGCGACTTTGACATCGAGCGACACTATTAGCCCGCTGCTCGGGTCGTCGGGATCGACGCGCGTGCTGGACGAAAGCGCCGCCGCCTCGGAAAGCTTTTCTCTGTCGGAGTCGTACACGAGGGACATCTGCACCATATTCGTGGCGGTGAAAAGGATCATTGCGATCATAACCGCCGCGATTGCGAAAATCCCGATGCTTACAATCGCCTCAACGAGAGTGAATCCCCTTTTGCGGGATTGTTTTGTCCGGAAAACCGCTCTCATCAGTAGTACCCCATGAACTCCCACACGACTTCGTTGAAGTTTTCGAGCTCCGCCACGGCGTCGCCGTACTGGAAAGTCGCGTCCATGATGAGAGGCGGCATTACATAGTCGTAATGGCTGTTCTCGTATTGCCCGACGACTTCGTCGATTATCTTCTGCGGCGTCCATGTTATGCCCGCAAACAAGTCGTCCCAGAAACCGAGGGTGTCGCCGTCGCTGGTGAGAATAAGGCTCTCTATCGCCATGCAACCGTTGAGGGTGTTGAGCGTGCCCGAGCTGCCGGGTTTCAGGAGCAGGTGCGAATACGGCGCATAAACGAATCCGTTCAGACTCACATCGTTGGCGAACTGTATAAGACAGTCGTCGTTGGAGATAATGTACAGACCGTCAAAACTGTAAGTCGCCCCCGTCCCCTGCTGTATGAGCCCCAGCTGTGTATAAGGGTTGACGGAAAGCGTCGGCGAATTCATGTCGTAGCCCTCAGGCTCATACAGATACCAGAACGTGAGATTTCCGCCTTTCAGAATGACGTCGCTTCCCGTTTCAAAGGAAGTCGCGGTGGGGGCTCCGAATGTTGCGCCGCCGCTGAATTTGATGTGGATATTGCCCTTCGTGGTGTCGATAACCACCCTGTCGAATGCCGAAAAGTCGGCGTGCCCCGAGAACCAGGCGCTTTGGGTGATGGTAAGCGTGGTTCCATCGACGCTCCCTGCTTTTCCGCCGGATTCCGCGCTGCGAAGATAATCGATGTATTCGTCGATGTCTCTGAATCCCCTTTCGTTCTTGCCTTCGACGACGCGGGCATAGTCGATGGTTCTTTCGGGATTGTTTGCGTCGGGGTCGTCCGCGTCGTACTGTGTGGGCGCGCTCCACGAATACAGTGTGATGACCTTATCCTTCCAGACTTCTGTCGAGCCGAACGTGGTCTCGTATAACACGTCGAGTTGCGTCGCGGTCGTCCCCATCGAATTCAGCACGCTGTAATGCACCGATTCGAGCGCGTCGTCTATTGAATAACGGCTGCTGTCGAGTCTGTTGATAATGTCGGATTCCGAGGCGTTGGCGGAAAAACTTCCCGTGTCGACGAGCGACCCGTTAATTCTTGTGTTGTAACACGCTCCCGAGGACAGCGAATACAGTCCGTTGGATATGCTTATATTCCACTTCTGCGGAGAAATCAGCCTCGATTCTTCGCAGCCGTCTATGTACAGACCTCCGCGGCCCACGCAAACGGTGTTGAGCTGGCTTTCGGCAAGATTTCGGACCTTGGACTGGTTGGTTTTCATCTGAAAACGCTCGGCGTAAACCATGCCGTTGACCACTATTCTGTTGTTTTCGGTGGCGTAAGCGTAGTTGAGGTCAACCCCGCTCACCCAGTTCTCTATGAACGGATATTTGTCGGTCTGCGTCCAGCCGTCGCCGATACTTCGCGGCATTATGAGGTCGATGTAAAGATACTTCGTGGCATAGATATTGCCGTATTCGCTGTATCCCGTCTGCGGGTGAGGCGGAGTCACGCCCAGCCCCGCCTGGCTCTTTGCGGACACTATGTGAGTATTGACATCCGACCAAAGATTGCCGTAGATGTTGCAATCAATGAGAGTGGCTCCCCACTGCGAAGCGGCGTTGTTGCCCGTGTCGGCAGTAGTGCCGAAGCCCGCCTTGCTGTTGTAGGTGGAATAATTGCTGCTGCCCTTGGTGCCCGCTATGACGACGTTGCCGCCGGACAAATTTTGCGTGATGTTTAAGCCGTTATAACTCACCGACAGACTGCCGCTCGAAACCGTGACGCGGTCGGCAGTGAATTTGGACCCCGCAAAATAGATGTTACCGTAGACATTGGTGTCGACCAGCGTCAGTTCTTCGCCGTAGCAATAAATGTCCCCGTAGATATTGGCTCCCCTGATAAAAGCATTTTCGCCGATGAACACATCGCCGTAAACGGAGACCTGCTTGGATGTGGACATGGTGGCGTAAGCCATGATACTGCTCCAACTGTCGATATGGAAGCCGTCTATGTACAGATTCTGCTTGGCATAAATGTTGTTCTTCACGCCGTTCAGCGCGTTTTCCGTCTGGGTGCTGTCCATATTCTCTATACGGACATCATCCCAGAAATACATATTGCCGTTGATGCGGAATTTCGAGACGGAAACATCGAGCACCGCCTCCGTTCTTGTGTGGTCGAAGAAAACATCGACGTCGAAACCGTGTTCGTAATCTTTCACGCTCCCTTCGCCGCCGCCTTCCAGACCGTATTCGGGGAAAAGATTGCTCGTAACCTGATACCAGGACGCGCGGTTGGGATAAACTTCCCTCTTAAGCGACTCGTCCCAGTAACTGATATACTGTCTGCCGCTCCTGTCCTTGTCCACGAGACCGAGAAGTATGCGGGAATGTGCATAGAGATTGCCGTCCACGGTGGTGTCGCCCTGAACGGCCGAAAACATATACAGTTCGACCCAATCGTTGTAGTATGTCTGGCCTTCGGAATTTCTGTCCGTTATCGGGGTGTTTTCCATCGAGAGCGGCTTGGTGTGACCGATTTTATCAGCGTCCTCCGTGCTCGCCTGAACATTCGCGTACACTATCTTCCGAAGAACATTGTTGTACTTGCCCACATCGGTGCTCTCGTCCGTGACCACATTTCCGTTATTGTCTCTTATGTACTGTCCGGCAGTCACTTCCGTGTATGCACCGTAGCTCGAAGTCTTTTTAAGGCTTTCGAGAACTTTGTTGTAAACGCCCTCGACTCCTTCCTCAATCCAGTTGCCGTCTTCGTCGTAAAGATAAGGCGCGGGCTGAGAGACATACACGTCGCCGTCGATTCCGTCGGTGACGATTGTGGTGATGGGAGATTGCAGACAGAAAGTGTTGTCGAAGATTTTTTTCAGCTCGGACGAGGCCTTGTTCGTGCGCGCTATGATGGCGCGCGCGCTCTCGGCATAACCGTTGTAAGTGGAGTGCGCCTCTATGCTTATTTGACTGCGCTCCTTGTTTGCGTAGCGTACGTAAAGCTTGCAATCGCCGAGGAAAGTGTCGAAGAATCCGCCCGAAATCAATCCGTCGGACGTACCGCCTCCCGCCGAGCCCACTTCGAGTCTTACGGTCGTAATGTCGAAATCGTCGTCCGAATAAGTGGCGGCGCTTGCAAAACACAACGCGTCGAGGTCGCGTGTCATGCTGTCGAGCAACCCCGTCTCGCTTTTGAGCATACTGTAAAAGGCGCTTATGCCCGACCGCGCGGTGTAGTACGCCTGCTGCTTGCACAGTTTGGCGTAAGAATACTCGTAGGAGCGCATTGCTATGGCGGTGAAGAGCGTTCCCATTATCGTAAGAATGGTTATGGAAACCAGCACCATTGCCAGTGATGCTCCTTTTCTGTAAAAGGCTCTTTTCTTACGTCGCGCTTTCATTTTGCCTCCGCTCTTACGGAGCGTCTTTTGACGCAAAACGGTTTTTATGCCGTCGGTTTGTTCGCGTTATCTTTTTTTATGCGCATTACACCGTAACAAGCACAGTCTCGGTGTTTTTGTCGGGCAAGGGCGACTTGAAGTAACCTTCCGCTTTGTCGCCGACCGCGCGAACGGCAACGGTGTGCACGCCCGCCGTCAGATAATTCGAGGAGAACTTGACGCTCAGCGTCGCCTCTCCGTTGTCCTTGACGTACAGGTAAGGCACGGCGGTGACGGTGCCGCTCGCCGACACGGTGTAGAACTCGTAACCCACGGCGTTGTCCACGGTGTTGAACTTCAATGTGGCTCCGTCCGCCGCAAGCCCGGTAACTTCGGGGAGCAGTTTCGGCAGATTTGCCTGCTCCGTTCTCGCCGCCATGAAATAATTGAGGGTGAAATTGCCTTCCGCGAACTTCTCGGTCGTGGTAACGTCGTTGCCGCCCTCGTCCGTGGTGGTATGAGTCTCGACGGAATAAGTCACCGACAGGTCCGAAATGCTGTAAAACTCGTTGTCGTGAACGGCTCCGATGAAATCGTGGAACACTTCCGGCGCCACTTTGAAGGGGACGGGGCAAACCGCCTGAACGATTTCGTACATGACGCTTTCTCCGTCATAGGACGCCGTCTGCTGTTGTCTGTTTATCTTCCAGCTCGTGGTGCTGTAACCCTTGATTCCGTTGTCGTCGAGCAATTTGACGATTTTTCTTTCGAGGGCGATTATCTCCACTTCTTCGGGCAGCTTGGCAACGCCTTCCAGCGACTCCTTCGTCGTGTAATAGTAGTCCAGCAGTTCGTCGTACTCGTCATCCAGCGCGTCGATGTTTATCGCGGCTATTTTTGCAAGAAGTTCGTTGAGCTCCTGCTGCTTCTTGGTGGCGTCGGAGGCAAGCTTGTCCGCCTCTTCGTTGGCGGGCATGACGCCGTAGAGATACATCATACCCACGAAGAGTATGACTGCGAGAACGCCGAGCAATATCTTGTCTCTTGTCGTGAATGTCATTGCAGCGCCTCCCAGTTGACGGAGAATTTTACATTGAAGGATATGCTCTCCTCCGGATTGTCCGGCTTTGCCTGCAAACCGGAATAATTGTCCTCAACCCCCGTGAAATAGTCCGCGTTTTTGAGCACAAGATCGTTGATCGCAACGCCGCCGACCACGGTGGCGGCGAGAGGATTGTCGTCCGCAAGCGCGTTGCCCGCGAGATAATCCACGAAATCCCACGCCTTGTCGTAGCAGTCGTAGTCCGCGTCCGTTCCGGTCTTCGAACTGCACTGCAACGTAATGCTGTTGCCGGATATTATTAGCTGCGTTATGTCCACCTTGAACACGGGCGTCCCTGCGTCGTCGGTGAGCATGAGCACGTCGATGAGCGTCTTGCTCATCTTCGCGCCGGCATACGCGTACTGTTGCGGAGCGAGCTCCGCAATCGCCGAAACGGTGGCGTTCTGATACGCCGTTTTGAGTTCGTTGTACTCTTTCTGTTTCTGGGCGAGCACGGAAGTCTGTCCGAGTTTCGCGTCGAGGTCGTCGATGACGGACTGGTTTTTCTCTACCGTCATTTTTGCGTCGACGAAAAGGAAGGTCATAAGTCCGACGATAAGCACCACGCCGACGACGAGAACGAGCATCAGATTGGACGAGCTCTTCTTCTTTGTCGCCTGCGTGAGGCTGTATAGCAGGTTGATGTCTCTGCGCAGCATATTATCCCTCCCTTATAAGTCCGCCTATGGTGCAGAAAAATTCGTTGTAATCCTCGTCCGACACGCTGTCCACATTTTCGGGAGCGACGAGCGCCTGCACGCTGACGCCGAGTTTTTCGGCGACGGGCTTGCGCAACAGTTCGAATTTCTCCGCCGTGCCCGCGATGACGACGCTCTTGCAATCGAAATCGGGATAGAGTTTCCTGAACTGTTCGAGCGCGCTTCGCAGAGTGTTGCCGATGTCGTTGACGAAATAGGTGCGCTCGCTCTTGAACCGCATGGATTCGAGAGAGATGACGCTCTTTGACATACAGTATTTGAACGACCTGTCGATGACGAGGCTTATCATGACCACGCTGTCGCGCAATTCGGCGAACACATAACTGTCGGGAAGAGAGTCCGCGGTGTAACGCAACATCTTCGCCGTGCAGTTCTGCCCTATGTCGATGGATTGCAGCTTGAACATGAGGTTTTTGCAAAGTTTCTGGACATCGGCAAGGATGATGTTGTCGACATAAGTGACCATGATGCGCGTCTGCTTCTGACCGTCCACCTTCTTTTCGAGTTCGATGTAATCGACGGTGTTGCCGTTTGCCAGTTTCTCGTCGCTGAAAATCTCGTTCTTGATGAGCGGAATGGTCTTTTTGCGGTTGAGCGTGGGCACCAGCATTTCCCTGAAAGGAATGTTGATGTTGTCGAGCACGATGCGGATTTTCTTGTTCTTGAAATCCTCGCCGAGGTCGCGGAGACCGTTGGTGACGACGGCTTCGAGTTTTTCGTAGCCTTTTTCGTCGGGATTGTCGAGATAATCGCTGGGCATGGCGACGGAATAAAGGCTGTTCACGACGATTTTACGCCGCGCGACGGCGCCTTCCAGAATCTTGACCGTATCCCCGCTTATGTGCAGAATGTACATAACTCCTCCTTGTCAACCGATTGACTGGTACAGCGTAAGCATGGGCATCATGACCGCGATGAGCACGAAGCCGATGACCACCGCCATTATCATGAGCATGACGGGCGAAATGAGAGAGATGAGGCGTTTGAGAGCTCCCTGTGCCTCCTCCTCGAAATAACGCGCCGTCTGAATGAGAATGTCGTCGAGAGTGCCCGACTGCTCGCCGACGAAAATCATCGTCATGAGCATTGTGTCGAAGGATGTGACGACGGAAAACGCCTCGGCTATGGAGCTGCCCTTCCTTATGGAAATGACGGCCTCCCTCACCTGCATCTCAATGAATTTGTTGTTCAGGATCTCGCCGCTCATGGATATGGCGTCGAGGAGCGGAATACCCGTGGAATACAGCGTGGAAAGCGATCGCGCGAAGGTTGCCGTGTAAAGCATCTTGCGCAGTTTGCCGATGACGGGAATACGCGTGGCGAACTTGCCCGTGAAAATGGAAACCGCAGGTATGCGCTTTATGATGGGCACGCACACCACCAGCGCGAATATGACCATCAGCACCACGAACCATTGATTGACGACGAAATCCTTCAATCCCAGCAAAATCTGCGTGGGCAACGGCATCGCCGTGCCTTCGGGTATCATATCCGCCATTCGCGGAAGCACGACGACGGACATCAGCACGACGACGAGGGCGCAGATGACGAGCAGGATGATGGGATAACTCATGGCGCTCTTTATCTGGTTGCGCTGTTTGTGCTCTTTTTCGAAATAGTCGGCAAGGGTTATCAGCGACTCGTCGATTTTGCCGTTGAGTTCGCCGGACTTCACCATGCTGATGTAAAGGGAGGGGAAAGTGTTGTCGAGATTCTGCATCGCCGACGCCAGCGATTCGCCCTTCTGGATTTCCTCGAAAAGGCGCGCCTCGACGAGTTTGAGATTTTTCTTGTTTTTCTCGGTGCGCTCATACAGCATCTTGAGGCTGAGGCTGAGGTCGAGACCCGAAGACAACATAGAGGACAACTGACGGCTGAACGCGATGAGTTCGCCGATTTTGAGAGGTTTGCTTTTGACCTGCTTGGCTTTGTTTACGACGCGGTACTCGTAACACCGCATACCCTGCTCATGCAAAAGGTCGCGGAAATTCTTGTCGTCCGACGCGACAATGGTCCCCTTGACGGCCTTGCCGAGGGAGTCGTACGCCTTATAACTGTACTTCTGCAAAACTCCTCCTCCTCACACATGGTAATTGTACCACGCCGTACACCTTTTGGCAATAAACACCTTTTCGCAAAAACCGCCCTTTTAACCTTTCCCGCCGTAATCTCCGCATAACAGTGGCGTTATCAACGCAACGGTGCGGCTATCTTTTTATGCAACCCGACTGTTTTCGTGCGGCGATTGACAAAAAGTGGATTTTAATCTATTGTAAATTGTGACCGTCACGCGCGGTCGTATTTCCGTTTGAGTGTGGGATTTATGGCAGACAAAAAGAACAATAGCGAAAAGAAAAAATCCAAGAGCCTCGAGATAGCCTACGGCTTGCGCGACCCCGCAATTGCCAATACGGTGAGAATCGTCCTCATCGTCCTCGTCGCGGTGGCTTTCGCGATCAGCATAGTGACGGTCTATTTCGCCGCCACGGCAAACGCTCACGGCGGATTTTTCTACAACAACGGCAAATACACCGTGGAAGTCACCAATCCCGTCACCGGGCTGGTGCAGAAAGAGGGCGCGATCATAAGAGAAACCTCCTCTTTCAAGGCGGGCGATGTGGTCGGCTATGTCTTCCTCGACAAAGACGCGACTCCCGCCGTCTGTCTCAAAACGGTCACTTCCGTCAGCGGCAACGAGGTCACTTTCACCGACGGCACCGTCGACGATTCCTCCCGTCTGCTCGGCGTCTACGAGAAATCCGTCGACTCCTCTTTCGTCCTTGCGATAATCGACGACCCCGTCATGATGGTGCTGCTCACCGTCATCTTCATGGTGCTGTCGGTCATCGCCGCGCTGGTCTATTTCCTCGTCTCTCCCCGCGGCGCCAAGAAATACGAGAAAAAGGACGAGAAGACGGAAATCGCCGCTCCCGTCATCGCAGCCATTTCCTCCGACAATGCGTCGCTCATGATGCAGTACATATCCGCCGACGACAACATTCAGCCCCTCGAAGAGGACGAGAATGTGTTGCCCGGCTCCGTAAACACCAATTATTACGGGTCGGTGCGTCTGCGTGACGGCGAAGTGTACGCCGTCGTCAAGAAATATTCCGCCGTCGTTCCCACTCTCGAAGAGTTCGGCGCGTCGGATATGGACATCATCAAGATGAACATGGTCGGCAACGCCGAGTTCGAGAACCTCGTCCTGCTCCCCCACAAGGAAAAGACCATGACAATGGAAGAGGTCATCGACTACACCGCTTCCCTCGACGGCGTCTACTGCATAAAGAAACGCGGCACTCTCAACTGGGTGTACAAATACAAGACCAAGACCATTCTCATCGTCAAGGAAAACGACGACCACAACGGCTTCAAGGTGTCCGTCAAGGTCTATCCCGACGCCGCCTACAAACTCAACATCATCTACAAGTCGCTCGAGGACAGCACCTTCCCGATAGGTCCGTTCTGGTATATGTTCAACAACCTGCGCAACCTGCCGGGCAATGTCATCAAGTGGCTCATATCCGAGTCCTACAAGATTTCCAAGTGGCAGCAGGTGCGCGCCGACATACTCCGCGACACCCAGCCCCTCGAACACTACGGCTACGATGTCCTCGCGCTCAGGAGCACCGTCCTTTCGGGCACCAAGGTCAAGGAATTCGACAAATTCGCCATCATCACCCAGACCGTCACCCCCGAAAACAAATACAAGACCGTGCTCGAAACGGGCTTCGATGGCATCGACGATATGGACAAATACACCAAGGAATTCACCATGGTCGTGCCGCAGGCGGACAATCTGTCCTTCAGTATGCTCGCCAAGAAAAACGCCAGCGAGGCGCTCATCAACTCCTTCTGCAACGAAATGCAGAATATGTGCCTGAGCGAAGCGCCCGCCGCGCCGACGGAAAACGCCGAAGTGGCAACGCGCATCGTGCGCCGCTCCGCCACGGTCAAGAAGATAAGGAAATAACCCTCGGGCAACCGACCGCCGACGGACTCCCCTTCCCGACGCTTTGCCGCACCCGAGCGCGACGCCCCGCCCAGACCCGCGCGGCATTATCGCAACAGACACGAAAACCGCCGAAAGGCACAGAAAAACCCGAACGCCGCACTTGCGGCGTTCGGGTTTACTACGCACCGACTCCGACAATTCAAACCGAAGCGGTAACCGTATAGGTGGCTCCTTCAAAGTTTCCCCGTGGCACACATTAACATCTGCTTAGTGCTGCTGCGGTCAAGCCCTGACACGGTTCACAGCATAATGTTGCACGGGACCTTGCTATCAACGCTCCTTGTACGGTGCGGCCAACCATAAGAAAGGCCTCGGTCGGCGTTCGACACTGCTATGGCGGATTGCAGTTCACAGGGCACCGCCGGCTCCCCGTCTAGCGTAGCCTTTGTAGTGTAGCACAAGGCACGCCGTTTTGCAACTCAAATTTGTTTCCCCGCGCGGGAGTCGCGGACGCGCCCCCGCGTGCGTGCCCGCGCCGAAGATAATAGGATAATAGTGCGCCGATTTTCCCGCGCCCCTTGAAAACGCCGTGCCGCGGTGATAAAATGGTTGCTATGAACAAACGAATTCTCACCATACAGGACTACTCTTCGGTGGGCAGATGTTCGCTCACCGCCGCGCTTCCCATTCTCTGCGCCTGCGGGCACGACGCCGTGGGACTTCCCACCGCCCTGCTTTCCACGCAGACTTACGGCATCGAAGGTTTTACCTATACAGACCTTGCTTTAAATATGCTGCCCTCCTACGAGCATTGGAACAAACTCGGCATATCCTTCGACTGCCTTTACACGGGCTTTCTCGGCTCCATGGAGACCGTCGACGCGGCGATAAAGATTGCCACGGACATGAAAGCGCGCGGCGCGGTGATTGCCGTCGACCCCGCCATGGCGGAAAACGGCTCGCTGTACAAGATTTTCGACAACGCCTACCGCGACAGAATGTTCGAGCTTTGCAGGATTGCCGACATCGTCATGCCCAACTTCACCGAAGGGCGTATGCTTGCCGACCTCGATATGTCGCTGGAACCCAACGAAGCCAACGCGCGGATGATTCTCAACATACTCCGCCACAAGGGCTACAAGCGCGTGTTGCTGTCGGGAGTGACGGGCGACGGAGTGCAAGGCACGGCGACCCTCGCGGGCGGCAAAATCGCCTTCCAGTACAACACCAACTTCGAGGCGTACATTCACGGTGCGGGCGACTGTCTGTCATCTGCTTTCATAGGCAAACTCATGGCGGGAATGAGCTTCGAGCGCGCGGCTCAGTGCGCCGTCGATTTCTGCAAAGCCTGCATAGAAGTCTCCCTCAAAGAAAAGACCGACCTGCGCTTCGGGCTGCTCATCGAACGCGCCGTCCCCATGCTGGTGGACAAACGCTGACTTTCGCAGATAAGGCACAAACGCGACATTAAAACGCGCAAACGCACATCTCAACCCGCGTTTGCGCGTTTTCGTTTGTAGCTCCGCCGTCACATTTTCCGCCCCGTCCGCCCGCTTCTTACGACGCAGACTTCCACTTATCTTCCCCTCGTCTCTCTCCCCATCTGTTCTCGTCGCCGCACCTTTTGCGCTGCCGTTTGCCATTCCCCTCGTCGCGCCATAATCCGCACCCTCGTCGCGCCGTTCGCCGCAGTCTCCGCCGTACCGTTTGCGCCGCCTCCGTCGCTTGCTTCGTCACCTTCTTCCCCTTCGGTCGTAACCTCCGCGCGTCCTGCAATGTGCGCAGGGCAAAAAAAGCCCCGCTCTTTCGGGCGGGGCTTAACGACTTTTGCGAATGTTCGAGGATTACTTCTTGGACTCTTCCTCGCGCTTCTTGGCGTCCTCGATAATCTTGGCGTTGGCGCTGGCGGGAACCTCGTCGTAACGGATGAGGGTCATGGAGAACTTGCCCCTGCCCTGGGTCATGCTGCGGAGGTCGGTGGCGTAACGGAACATTTCCGCCTGAGGAACTTCCGCCGTGATGACCTGTTTGCCGCCCGCGACGACATCGGTGCCGAGGATTCTGCCGCGGCGTTTGTTCATGTCGCCGAGAATGTCGCCGAGGTATTCGTCGGGAACGGTGATTTTGGCTTCCATAATGGGTTCGAGGAAGCAGGGAGCCGCCTTGGCGCAGCCTTCCTGATAGGACAACTTGGCGGCGGTGATGAACGCGATTTCCTTGCTGTCGACGGGGTGATATTTTCCGTCGTAGAGCGTGGCTTTGATGTTGACCATGGGATAGCCCGCGAGCACGCCCTTCTTGATGGCTTCACGCAGACCCTTTTCGACCGCGGGAATGAACTGACGGGGCACCGCGCCGCCGACTATGGCGTCGACGAACTCGAATTCGCCGTCCTCGGCGCCCGGCTCGAACTTGATGAACACATCGCCGTACTGACCCGCACCGCCCGACTGCTTCTTGTGTTTGCCTTCGGCTTCGGCGGTCTTTCTTATGGTCTCGCGGTACGCCACGCGGGGTTCCTGCCACGAGATGTCGAGACCGAGTTTGTTCTTGACGCGCTTGCACATTATGTCAAGCTGCGCTTCGCCGAGACCGCTGATGAGCACATCGCCCGTTTCGACATTCTTCTCCACCTTGAAAGTGGCGTCCTCGTCCTGCATTTTGATAAGACCCTGAATGACTTTTTCCTCGTCCTTGGCGGCTTTGACCGCGTAGGAGATGACGGGCGCGGGGAATTCGATCTTGTCGAACACGAGTTTGTTCTCGGGAGCGGACAGCGTGTCGTTGGTGTTGGTGTAGACAAGCTTCGCAAGCGCGCCGATGTCGCCGGCTTCGAGGAAATCGACGGGCTCCTGTTTCTTGCCTTTCAGCACATAGATTGTGCCGATTTTCTCGGGTTTCTCGGCGGTGTTGTTGAAGACGGTGTCGCCGCTCTGGAGTTTGCCGCTCTTGACTTTGAGAATGAGCAGTTTGCCCACATAGGGGTCGACGATGGACTTGAACACCTGCGCGGAGAAAGGCGCGGAAGCGTCGCAAGCGACTTCGACGGCCTGTCCGTCCTTGGTGGCCTTGGCTTTCTTCGCCTTCGCGGGAGAAGGAAGCAGATCGACGATTTTGTCCATGAGACCGCCGACGCGGGTGCAGGTGGTGGCGTTGCCCGCCATGAGGGGGATGAAAGTGTCGCCCGCGATTGCCGCGTGCACGCCGCGGTTGATTTCCTCGGCGGTGAACTCCTCGCCCTCGAAGAACTTCATCATCAGTTCCTCGTCGGTCTCGGCGACCATTTCCATGAGTTTGCCGCGGTAATCGTCGGCTTTCGCCTTGAGTGCGGCGGGGACATCGACGCTCTTTCCGTCAAGGGTGTACGCCGCGCCCGTGAACACATCCACATAACCGGTCATCTTGCCGCCTTCCATAATGGGAAGTTCGACGGGGACGACCTTGCCGTAACGCGCGGTAATGGCGTCGACGGTGGACATGAAGTCGGAGTTTTCCTTGTTGACGGCGTTGACGAATATGAAAGCGGGAACGCCCTTTTCGAGGCACATTTCGAGGGCTTTCTCGGTGCCGACGGTGAGGGAGCCGGACGCGCTGGTCACGACTATCGCGCTGTCGGCGGCGGAGAGAGCCGCCACCATTTCGCCTTCGAAGTCGAAGAAACCGGGGACATCGAGAATGTTGATTTTCACGCCCTTGTGCACGGCGCTGGCAAGAGCCATGCTGATGGATATTTTACGCTTGATCTCCTCGTCGTCGAAGTCCATCGTGGAAGAGCCGTCGTCGACCTTGCCGAGACGGTCGATGGATTTTGCTTCGAAAAGCATTGCTTCGGCGAGAGAGGTTTTGCCTTCGCCGGAGTGCCCGATGAGCGCGATGTTGCGTATGAAATCGGTTGCAAAAGTCTTCATAATATACCTCGTGATTGATTTACGGTTGTCCGCGCCCCGCCGCGACGGCAAACGCCGCCGCCCCGCCCTCTCCCGTCGGGAAATGCGCACGGAGCGAAATTCCAATAAATGATACTATAAATTGAAAGACTAATCAAGCAAAAAAAGCGCAATATTCCGCGCGTGACGCATTTTTTCCGTTTGGGGTGTGATAAGCGGGCGCCGAGCGGCATAAATCTGTTTGTATGGCAACCACAATCGGCGTGTACGACAGCGGCATAGGAGGGCTGACCACCCTCTCCGTCCTTATGCGGAAATTCCCGCAATGCGACTTCCTCTACTACGCCGACAACGCCCGTATGCCTTTCGGTACCAAATCCCCCGACGAGGTGAAGCGCGTCGTAAACGCCGCCGTTGCGACGATGAGCGGCGAATGTACCCGCATAGTGCTGGGTTGCAACACGGCTTCGGTGACCGCCGACCCCGCGGGAGTGTTCAAACTGCACCCGCGACTCGACGGCTTTTCGCCGTCCGAAACGCTGGTGCTTGCCACTCCTCTCACGCTTGCGGGACTCGGCGCGAAGGAAAAGGGCTTCCTCACCGCCGACACGCGCGAACTTGCCGTGCTTGTGGAAATCACCGCCTCGCTCAAAGCCAAAAGCCGCCTGAGACCCGATATGTCGGGGCTGTGCGGCTATCTATCAGAGAAACTGCCCCGCGAGGGCGTGAAACGCGTGGTGCTCGGCTGCTCTCATTACATATACATGTCCGACCAGATTGCGGCGATGTATCCTTCCGCTCCTCTGAGCGACGGCAACGCCGCCGTGGTGAAAGAGGTGGAGGCCAGTCTGTCTGCTTCCGCCCCGTCCGCCGCACACTTGACAGAAAGCCGCGTTTCCGACGCACACCCGTCCGAGAAAGCCTTTGCGGAGCCGCAGCGGTCCGCGCCCTCGGGCTTCGCCCTCCCGTATGCCGACCCTGGCCGCACGGCGGAAAAATACGCCCCGCAGGGTTGCCGCGACGACGAGGAATATGCGGCGGAGGTGTACCGCGTGAAGTTCCGTTTCACGGGAGAAAGAGAGGATAAAAAATACAGGTGGCTGCTGCTGCATCTGCTGAAAACTTACGCCGAAAAAACGGCGTTTTCCGCAATCTAACGCAGTATTTTGCTTTTGATACAGTTTTATTTCCCGTGCGACGCCGCACCCCTCGCCCCTTATGCGGTCACTCTCCGAAAGCCAGATTTATTGCCCCCGCGATGACGGTCGCCGCAAGTTCCACCCTGCTCTTGACATCCTTGGGCGCGACTACGAGCGCGCCCAGTT
The DNA here is from genome assembly GCA_944360115.1 of uncultured Clostridia bacterium. Classification (GTDB taxonomy): domain Bacteria; phylum Bacillota; class Clostridia; order Christensenellales; family CAG-917; genus Limadaptatus. The sequence goes on along the minus strand of CALVTH010000010.1, from coordinate 27,068 downwards.
TCTTTTCGTCCATTATGCGACGCAACTGAAATTCGTTGCCCTTGCAACCTATCGCCGCCGTGTATTCCCCCGCAAATTCCGAAAGCGCGGTGCGCATCGACAGCACCAGCGGCACTCCGATTCCTATCACGGGCACGCCCAGCGTTTCGCGGCTGACGGGAGTCCTGCCCGCGCTTATCCCGCCCGACGGAGTTATACCCGCCGTCGTCAGCTGAAAGGAAGTTCCCAGACGGTCGGGCGAAGCCGTCGCAAGCGAGTCGACGGCGAGAACACAGGACGGCTCTATGCGGGAGCACACCCCCTCTATCACTTCGGCGGTGCGTATTCCCGTCACCCCTTCCACACCGACGGACACGGCGGACAAACGCACCTTCCTGCGTTTGCGCTCGGCTTGGCTTGCGGGCGACACCCTGAGCATTTTGACCGTGCGGTCTCCCAGACGGTCGGCGGCGATTTCGTCGTTGCCCAGTCCCACGGCGAGCACGCGCGCGCTCCTGCCCTGCACTCCCGCCATTCCCACGAGAGTCGCGGCGATGTATTCCGTGAGCGCGGCGACGGATTTTTCCTTGTCGAACACCGACGGCGGGCAGTCGAATGTGACATATATGCCGCGGCTTCTGCCTATCCTGTCGGCAAGTTCCTTGGAGCGCAGGTTGGCGGTGCGGCGCACTATTCCGTGCGACAGTTCTTTGGCGTCGGCGATTTCGCCGAGAGAATTCTTTTCCAGGCTGTCAGCCGCCATATCGGTGTCGTAATCGAATATTTTCATAAATTTATTATCCCGTCGCGCGAAAAAACAATGCCAAACGCTTGCAACAAATTTTGCGGTGTGGTAATATGTCTAAGCATTCGACTACAAGACGAAATACAGGAGAAATAAATATGCCCAACATCAAGTCCGCCAAAAAGAGAGTTCTGGTTTCCAAGAGAAGGAACGCGGAGAATGTCGCAAAGAAGTCCCGCGTGAGGAACGCCATCAAGAAGTTCAACGCCGCAATCGAAGCCGGCGATGTCGCTCTTGCCGAACAGCTTCTCCCCGAGACCGTCTCCATCATCGACAGAGCCGCGTCCGACGGCGTTTTCCACGCCAACACCGCCGCCCGCAAAAAGGCGACCGTCTGCCGCTCTCTCGACAAACTCAAGAAGGCGTGATATCAGCGTAAAGACAAAACGAATCCACCGGAATTCCGGTGGATTTTTTGTTGTATCCGACTTTCGCCGCCCCGCGGTCACGCCCGCCTGTTGCCGCGGCGTATCACGATCGCAATGACCACCGCGCCGACGATTACCACCGCCAGCCCGAGCACCACACCGACGAGGATATAGGTGTCTCTGTTGTCCTCGAAGGACTGCTCTATTTTACCCCAGATATCGTCCGGCGCGACGCTTTTGGCGTTGAACTCCACGACGATACTGCGCTCGTAAACCGCCGTTCCGTTTTCGTACACAACCACTTTGACGGTGTGCGTTCCCGCCGCGTCGAATTCGGGCGCGAAACGGTTTGCCCTCGCGACCTCCTCGCCGTCGAGATACCACACCGTTTCCGTATCGGGCGAGGCGTATTCGATGTACGACACCGAGAACACCGTCCCGCTGTCCACGCTTTGCGACGGCGATTCGTCGCCTATGGCTTTGCCGTCCACGCTAATGGCGAAATCCGATTCGTCGGCATAGGACGGCGACAACACAAGCGTGTCCGACCCGACGAGCAATCCCGCGTCCGAATAGACCTCGAGCAGTACGGAGACCGTGTTCATCGTCGCCACATCCGCGGCGTTGTACGACACCGCGAAATTCTGCCGCGTGCCGTAATACACATTTCCGCCGCCGAATTTCACCGTCCACACGAAGGTGTACTCCGCCGCGTCCTCGCCTTCGGGCAAAGCGGCTCCGAGTTCCAGCGTGCCCGCCCGTCCGAGGGTCAGATCGCCCGAAACGACTTCCATTTCGACATCGACGAAACCCGAGGCAATCACCATTTCGCCTTTGGCTTCGCTGTAGACGAAACTCTTGCCGACGAGGGCGGAAAGGTCGAGCGCGGTATAATATTTGCGGTCTTTGGTGCTGTACGCGGTGTCTGCCGAGTGCAGGGACAGCGCCTGCTGCGCGCTTCTGGCTTCCGACACGCCGTCGGGCACTTCCTCGAAGGCGGAGGCGCGCCACTTGACTTCGAGCAAAGCGGCGGCAAACGCCACTACGGGCGACGCCATACTGGTGCCCGAAAGTTTCTTGTATCCGTCGGCGGTGGACCCGTCCGCGCTGAGAATGAGATTGCCGGGGGCTGCGATGTCAAAGCCCGAACCGTAATTGCTGGTGGAACTCAATGTCTTGCCGCCGAGACTGTCCTCGGCGTAGCTCATCACGCCGACGACATTGTCGGACTCGGCGGGATAGAAATTGCCGCTGGCGGAGGATTTGCCGTCGTTGCCCGCCGCGGCGACGAAAAGCGCGGTGTCGGCGTTCGAATCGCTCACGATGTTCCACCCCGCGCTGTCGGCGGTGAGGGACATATTGACGATGTCGGCGCCGTTGGACAGGGCGAAGGTTATGGCTTCCCTGACATCGGTGAGGCTGAAACTGGTCTTGGTCCCCTCGGGAGTGCCCGCTTTTATGGGCATTATCTTGATGTAATCCTCAAGGTCCAACGCGTGAATGAGCACTGCTATTATTCCCGCCACATGGGTGCCGTGTCTGTCGGAAGCGTCGTCGACGAAGGAAGCGCCGCCCGCCGTGTTGGCGCCCACGATTGCGCCCGAGGAATCCCTGAAAAACACATCGGGACAGGAGCCGCCACCGCCGAAGATGTCGTGCGACGGATTGACGCCCGAGTCAATGACGGCGATGACGACGGGATCGTCGGCGAGCGCGGAAAAGTCGTACGCCGAGGAAATGCGCCAGCTGTCGACGGTGCTTTTCACGCCGTCGATGTCGAGATTGTCGCCGTCGAGATACCAGTCGCCCGTGTCACCCGCCGCAGCGTCGGTCCAGCTTTCGGGCAAAAGGGCTTCGGCGACCTGCGCCGAAGAAAACAAAAAGCCGCACGCAAGTATCAGCGCGATGACAAATGTCGCAAGACATATCAGCGTTCTTTTGCGTGCGGCGGTCATTGTGCGTTCCTAAATCCACTTGACGGAGCCGTCGGGGAAAATCGTCCCCCAGCGCCCGTCTTTCTTGACCTTGGCTTCACCGTCCTCAAAGGGAGTCGCGGCGTCGTAAACAAAAGGTATGACCACTTCGTTTTCCTTGTTGATATAACCGCACTTGCCGCCCTTGACGACGGAGGCGTAACCTTCGGAAAAACTCATCGCGGTCTCGTATTCCAGCGGTATGACCACCTCGCCCGCGGGGTTGATGTAACCGCACTTTTCGTCCTGTTCGACGGAGGCCAACCCGTCCTTGAAACAGAACACTTCGTCGTAAATCGCGGGGATTACGGTGTTGAAACCGTCGAAGAAACCCCATTTTCCGCTTTTTTGCACCTTTCTCCATTCCTCGACGGGAAGGGGCTCGGTGAGTTTTTTGCGCTCCTCTCTCTTCTGCTCGCGCTGGGGTGCGGGTCTGTCTCCGCGCCGTCTTTCGCCGCCGCCTGCCGCCGCGCCGTCGCGGGCTCTGTCCCTTTCGGGGCGCTCGCCACGCCTGTCGCCCGCGCTTTCGGCGCGCGCTTCCGCCGCGGGTTTGTTCTGCGGTTTGTCGGTGCGCTCGGGCAAGAAATCCATACCCTTCGCCGCAAGACATTTCTTGAGCTCGAGGAGCATTTTCTTGTTGAAACCCTGTATGCGGAACATATCCCTTTCCGTCCTGCACACAAGGTCGCCCGCCGTCGTCACTCTGTTCTTGGTCAGCAGTTCGGCAAGATGTTCGCCCACTCCGAGCGCGGACAGCGTAATCGCGCGCTTCTCTTCGGTGTAGCGAAGGCGTGCGGGAGGCGTGCTTCCGCGTTTCCTGCCGCCGCCGCGACGCTGCTCGTCGCCGTGACGGGCGTTCTCCGTCCCCTTGTCCCTTTTTTCGGTCTCACCGTCGCGGGAGGGGCGCTGATTGCCGTAGAAAAATCTCTTTTTTCCCATAATAATCGCAGTTATTCTATCACATTCCCGCCCCTTTTTCAACAGGAATGATATTTGTTGACGGACTTAAACCAATTATATATAATTGGGGTATGAGAAAAATGTCGGTTTTTGTCGCATTGCCCCTCGTCGTTGCCGTGCTTGTCGCGGCGGCGTTTTGCGTTGCGACGACTTCGGGCACGGACTCCGTTTACGCCGCCCCCGCCGCCGACGAACCCCTCGACTACACTCTCATCGCCCCGTCCGCTACCGACTTCTTCCCCATAGAGAACGCGAAATACGCGGCGGCAAGCGCGGGTTACATCGCCATTTTCCACGAGGGCGACTCCCCCGCCGACAACGCGGTCACCGTGTTCGACCGCAGCGACAGTTCCTTCTTCACCGTCGCCGCGCCGTACGGAAATGTCAAGGGTATATGGCTGTCCGCCGACACCGCCCTGATTGCCTGTTCCTCCGACGGCACCACCTACGACGAATTTTATTCCGCCGACTTCTCCGCGCCCGCGCCCGCGTTCGCGACAGAAGACATAACGCTCATGAGCGCGCCCGACGACCAGGGCAAACAGACCGAACTCGACGCCGAATACATTACCTCGGACAACAATTATTTCTACATAAAATCGCTTGAGGAACTCTTCGTCTACAACAGCGACCTTTCGCCCTACCGCGAAAACATAACCCACTCGGGCGCCCTCTCGGGCAGAAATGTTTTCGCCGCCGAAAACCTCTGCGTCTATCTCTTCTGCTCGGCATACGGTCCGAGGAATTATTACATTTACGACATAACCAAAGCCGAGGCGACCTATTGCGCCAGCGAACTCATCCCCTACCGCGCTGTCAACGCAAGCGGCGGGATTTTCGTGTCGTACGACAACGGCGAGGGCGGCGTGACTCTCGGCGCGGTCGACAAGGCAGACGGCTCCGCATTGTTCGACACCGACATAGTCTGCACCAAGGATACCGTCTTCACCGCATACGGCGACGCACTCTATGTCGTCGACGGCGGCGGGGTCAGGGTGTACACCGTCGACTGGACGGCAAAGACCGTCTCCCTCTCCGCCGAACTTTCCATGCGCGGCAGCACCCAGGGCAAATTCGATTCCCCCACGGGCGTAACGCTCTCGGGCGACGCCACGCTCATAGCCGACACGGGCAACGACCGCGTCGCGATATACAAGGGCTCCGCCGCGGCGGAATACGCGACGGGCGCGGCGGTCTCGCGCATTGCCTACTACGGCGGCCGTTATGTGGCGGTCGGCGCGGGCGGGGTTTTCCACATAGACGGCAACGAACTCGCGCCGTTTGCCGCGGCTGCGGGAGTGGTCGCTTCAGGCGAAAAACCCGTCGACATCGTCACCGCGGGCGGCAGTCTGTACATACTCACGGACTCCGCTCTCTACCGCCTCGACGCACTGTATTTCACCAAAATAAAGGACGGACTGGACGGCGCAATCGCCGTGGAGCCTTCCCCTCGCGGCAATTATCTGTTCGTGATGACCGAGAGCGGTATGCACACCCTGTCCGCCGACGGCGCGGAACTGCGCGCGTTCCGTCCCTGCGACTTCGCGGGGGCAAGCGATTTCGTCATCGATTACGCCGGCGACTTCTATGTGGCATACCCGACCGAAAACAGAATCTCCGTCGTCGAAAACGGTCTGAGCACCCTCTCCGAAATGCGCTCCTGCGTGTTCGTGGACAAGGGTTATCCCGCAGCCCCCGTGGCGCTCGCTCTCGACGGCGAGGACATAATATTCTCCTCGGAAAGTTGCTTCGTCGGCAGAGCCGCAATCGGCGCGGTCACCGAGGACACCTACACTCCCCCCGTCGCGCCTCAGGTAACGCCCGACACCCCGTCGGGACTTTATGTCACCTCCGCCGACGCCGAGATGTTCACCGACCTTGACAGATTCGACACCGTGACGGCGATACCCGCCGACACCACGGTGCTAGTGTTCGAGAATGTTTCTTCCGTCGCGGGCTATGTCTACGCCTACGCCAACCGCTCGCTGGGCTATATCCCCGAGACCGCGCTCGTCGCGGCGGAGCCCACCGTCACGCGCGGCGTTTACGACCTGGCGGCAGACACCGTGCTCCGCGTCTACCCGCACCTCGGCGGCGTTTCGTCGGGCGAAACGGCTTTGCGCGTGGAAAGTTTCGACGACGCGGCAGGTCTTGACGGCGGCGCATGGGCGCGCGTCGAAAAAGACGGCGTGCTGTATTATGTGCCCCGCTCCGCGCTCGCCGAGTATGTTGTCGTCGTTCCCGAACGCGAAAAGCAGTTCGGGCGCGCGATAGGCACCCGCATAGGCGGCATTGTCGAACTGCGCTCCGCTCCCTCCGAAACCGCGGGCGTAATCTCCACCGTCGTCGACGGCACCAGAATGGAAATCCTGGAGGACGCGGGCGACTGGTGGTATGTGCTCTGCGACGGCACGCACGGCTATATTCTCAAGGAAGAGGTCGAACTCGAAGGGCTGACTCCCGTGCAAATTGCGGCGATAGTCCTCGCCGTTGTCGTCACCACCGTGGGCGTCGGAGTGCTCGTCGTCACGACTCAGACACGCAAAAAACAAAAAGAGTCGTAAAACCGTTGCAAAATTTCTCGCCGTGCTATATAATGAGTCGGCAATCGGAAATACGACTGGGTGTGGCGCAGCTTGGTAGCGCGCTTGAATGGGGTTCAAGAGGCCGGAAGTTCAAATCTTCTCACCCAGACCACGCAAAAGCACAGCGGAAGCTGTGCTTTCTTCTTTGTCGGGGTGAACAGACGCATTACGCCCCGTTATTCTCTGCCGTATATTTGTGCAGGTGCGAATCGAATTGATAAATAAAACGCGCCCGCACAGGCGCGTCGAAAATTAGGATATTCCGCTCGGTTGCGCACCGAGCAATATCAATCCCCGAACTTTATGCCCTCGTGCGAGGCGGTGTAGAGGTTGAGATACTTTTCGAGCACGGCGATTGCTTCGTCCGCCGTTTTCACTCCGAAGATTCTGTCTTCCTCGATGTCGGGATAGCGGACGCGGTGGTCCATACGCTGCCCCGCAATCTTATCGCTCCAGCCGTCCACGCCCTCGAAGGCGAGAATAAGGCGTTTGAGCGCCCACGCGTTGCACACCTCTGTGAGAGTGCCCGCGCCGCCTCCGATGGCTATCACGGCGTCGGAATTCGCCACAATAACATTGCGGTAGACATCGAGACCTGTGGCTATGATTATGTCCGCGGAACGGTTTGCCTGCTGTCTGTCGAACATAGGAAGAATGGCGACTGTGTCGCCCTCGGTGTAGAATTCGGAAGCGTGCGCGCCTTCGAACGCCGCCGCCATAACGCCGCCCAGTCCGCCCGACGCCACTCTGTAACCGTTGTCGACAAGAGCCTTGCCCATAGAAAACGCCGCTTTATATTTGTCGCCGCCCTTCTCTATTATGCTGTCGCCGACAATCGAAATCATTTTTTTCATATTGCACCTCGCAGTAATTCTAGCACACAGGGGCGCGCAATTCAACCTGCCTATTTATTATATCGCCGTATGCGCATTTGATGACACCTCGTTTTCAAAGGTGAAAATATGTTTCGGAAGGGGGCGGAAATTCAAAAAAAAGGTTGAAAAGTTAATCAATTCGTGATAGAGTTTTTCTATGGGCTGCGGTCGGCGGCAACTTTGCGCCGAAAACTTACCGCTAACTCAGAAGGTGGAAAATAATGATCGATTATCAAGCCAAACTCAATCCCGTGGCAAGGGATATGAAACCCTCGGGCATCAGAAAATTCTTCGAAATCGCGGCAACGCGCAAGGATTGCATTTCTCTCGGCGTCGGCGAACCCGATTTCGTCACTCCCGAAAAATTCAGCCGCGCGGGCATTCAGAGCATTCTCGACGGCAAGACCCAATACACCGCGAACGCAGGTCTTATGGAACTGCGCAAGGCTATCTCCAAATATCTCGACGGATTCATCGGCGTGCACTACGACCCCGCAAGCGAAATCATAGTCACCGTCGGTGCGTCCGAAGGTCTCGACGCGGCGTTCCGCGCCGTGTGCGCGCCCGGAGACGAAGTGCTCGTCCCCGAGCCCTGCTTCGTGTGCTACGCTCCCCTGGTGTCCCTGACCGGCGCCACTCCCGTTGCGGTCAAGTGCCACATCGAGGACGAATTCAAACTCAACCCCGCGGAAGTCGAAGCGGCAATCACCGACAAAACCAAAGCAATCATCGTCGCCTTCCCCAACAACCCGACTGGCGGCGTCATGGAGAAAGCCGACCTCGAAGCCCTCGTCCCCATCATCGAGAAACACGACCTTATGGTCTTCTCCGACGAGATTTACGGCGAACTCGTCTACAACGGACTGCAATTCACCTCAATCGCTTCGATAGGCAATATGCGCGAGCGCACCATAGTGCTCAGCGGCTTCAGCAAGGCGTTTGCAATGACGGGCTGGCGTCTCGGCTACATCTGCGCGCCGAAACCCGTTATGGATGTGGTGTACAAAATCCATCAGTACGGAATAATGTGCGCCCCCACCGCGGCGCAATACGCCGCCCTCGCCGCCCTCGAGGAATCCTTCAAGGACGACTTCGCAGAGGTCAAGGAAATGCGCTCCAAATACGACGAACGCAGGCGTTATCTCGTCGACAGACTCAACGCAATGGGGCTCACCTGCTTCGAGCCGCGCGGCGCTTTCTACGCCTTCCCCTGCGTGAAATCCACGGGTATGGACGGCGAACAGTTCGCCCTCGCCCTGCTCGACGCAAAGAATGTGGCGGTCGTCCCCGGCGGTGCCTTCGGCGACAGCGGCAAGGACTTCATCCGCATCTCCTACGCCTACTCCGTCGAAGCCATAAAGAAAGCCCTCGACAAAATCGAGGAGTTCCTCGCCGAAATCGGGAAGTAATCGGAAACGGTCGAACGGAAAGACAAAACAAAACCGCCGAAACGGCGGTTTTGTTGTCGTTATCAACCATTAAAGCGCGTGTTGCGCTGTTTTGTTGCGTTTTGTCACTTCAGGTTGACCGCCACATTGTAGGCTGCGGAGGTGGCGTTGGCTATCCTGCCCACCTTGCACGCGTCGCCGACGACGAACAGCCTTTCCACCTTGCCTTCCAGTTCCTTGGCAAGCGAGTTGACGGGACGGGAGCCGAGCGACAGCACGACGGCGTCGCAACCGATGTGACGCGGCGCGGGTTTCTTCTCCTTGGTCGCCGCGACTTCCACGCCCGTTTCGTCAATGGAAAGCAGTTTGGTGCCGAGGACGAATTCCGCCCCCGCGGCTTTGAGTTTGGGCAGCGCGTCGTCAAGGTGCTGGAACCATGTTCCCGGGGCAATCTCGTTCGCCATTTCGACAAAGGTGAGTTTGTTGCCGCCCTCGGCAAGCAGTTCGCCCGTTTCGAGACCCGTCATGCCCGTGCCGACCACGACGACATTCTTGTTCTCGAGTCGGACGGACCCGTCGAGTATCTGGGTGGTGGTGAACACATTCGCGCCGTCCGACCCTTTAATCGAGCGGGGTCTCACGGCGACCGCGCCCGTTGCGATTATGACGGCGTAGGGGTTTTCCTTTTCGATGAGTTCGGGAGTGACGGTCACGCCGCACACGATTTTGGCTCCCGCCTTGGTCGCGGCGGTGTAGAGGTCGTGTGCGCACCAGCCGATTTTCTCTTTCTTGGGACCTTTGTCGGCAAGGTTGATTTGCCCGCCCGTTATGTCTTCCTTTTCGTAGACGGTGACGGAGAAGCCGCGCTTACCCGCCAGCACTTCGGCGGCGGTCAGTCCCGCGACGCCCGCGCCCACGATTATCACCTTTCTGCCCTTTCCGTCGGCGGGCAGGTCGTTGTACTTGCGTTCCTCACCGAGAGACGGATTGACGGAACAGCACCCGTGTTTGCCGACAAATGCATTGTCCATCATGCTCTCTATGCAGTAAAGACAGCTTATGCAGCGCTTGATTTCGTCCTCGCGCCCGTCGCGCATTTTTTCCGCGAGATGCGGGTCGGCGATGTGCGGTCTTCCGAAGGACGCGAAGTCCTGCATACCGCTCTCTATCTGCCTTTCCGCCTGCTCCGCCGAGCGTATGACATTGGCGGCAAGCACGGGCAGGTCGCCCACGGCCTTCTTGACCGCCTGCGCCATGTATGCGCGCCATCCGCAATCGAAGGAAGTGGGTTCCAGCCAGTAGTTGTAGGTGTCGTATGCGGCGGAGGACACATCTATGGCGTCCGCGCCCGCTTCCTTGAGCGCGACGGCGTACCTGACGCCCGTGTCCAGCCCGTAGCCTTTGCCCGGCTGACCGATTTTGTCGTAACATTCGTCGACGGCAAGTCGCACGATGACGGGATAATCCTTGCCGCACTCCTCTTTTATGCCCTTGAGAATCTCCACGACGAAACGAAGTCTGTTCTCGAAGCTGCCGCCGTATTCGTCGGTGCGTTTGTTGGTATTGGGGCTGAGGAACTGCTGAAGCAGATAGCCGTGCGCGGCGTGCAGTTCCACGCCGTCCACGCCCGCTTTCTTGCACCGCACCGCCGCGTCGACGAACTGGCGGATGAGTTGCTTGATTTCGTGGCGGGAGAACGCTCTGACATGACCGCCCGCGACCTTGCTCGGTTCGCACTTGGAGGGACCGGGAGAAGCGAACACCAGACCTTTGGCAATCATCTTCTTGCCGATTCCGGGCGCCATTTTGTAGACGAGATTGGGGAAATTCTTGCAGATTTTGGAGCAGAAATTGGTGAGCGGCACCATGTGTATCATAATGCCGATGTTCTGTCTGCCGGGATGATGAAGCTGCACGAAGAACCTGGCGCCGTGGCGTTTCACGCGGTTGGCAAGTTCGCGCATGGGCTCGATGTGATAGTCGTGCGACATCGCCAGCTGATTGAACGCCGCCGCACCGTGGTCGTCGTTGACGCGGGTAATCTCGGTGATGATGAGCCCCGTGCCGCCCTTGGCGCGCTCCTCGTAATAGTCCATGAGCATCTCGGTGGGACGCCCGTCGGGCTGACCGAAACCCACCATCATGGGGGGCATGACGATGCGGTTTTTAATCTCGCAGGTGCCTATCTTCATAGGCGAAAACAGTTTCTTGTACTTTTGTTCTCCGACGGGAATTTTGTCTTCCATATATCCTCCGCGCAAAAAAGGACGCCGATTCGCCGCGTCCCCGTGTTTGTTATTTCAATTTCTTATAGTTGCCGGTGAGCGCCGCAAGCTGCGTCTCGAAAGGCATATCGCCCTTCTTTATGCCGCCGCCGAGGGTGGTCTCGATGAGTTCGACCACGGCGTCGTCCTCGCTTGCTCCGACATACGCATAGCGTATCTTCGCGCCTGCCGAACCGAAAGACGCCGATTGCAGCACCTTCCAGCCCTGACTCTCGACATGAGCGATTGCAGCGTCGAGGTCCTTGACATTGTACTCGATGTGGTGTATGCCCTCGCCGTGCCGTTCGAGGAAATTGGTATAGATGTTGGAATCGCCCTCGGTGTGAATGAGTTCGATGACGGTATGTCCCTTGCCGCCGAAATAAAGGGTGACATTGCAGTTGCGCTTTTCACCGCGATAAGTCATATCGAGGGGACTGTCGTAGGTAAGTTCGTACCAGTCCTTTATGCCGAAAATGCGGGAATACTGCTCTTTTGCCACCGCTATGTCTCTGACGACGATACCCACATGACCGATTTTGCCGAATTTCATACAACCTCCCGAGAAGCGCGGCGCGCGTGCGCGCCCGCTCCCCCAATTGTTAATAAGTTTACCACACGCGCGCGCGTCAGTCAACAAAAAACCCAAGACGCCCCCGCGGTCACCCGCCAGAAGGCAAAGCCGGACGGCACACGGCGACATTTCACACCCGTCCGTCGTCGCCCGACGCGCGTCCGTCCGCCGCGAATAAACGACGGATTTTTCGAAACCGCGCGGTTAGATTGCGGAAAACGCGCTTTTAGTCTTGTCCATTTACCTTTGAAACGACCGCGACAAAGAGCAAAAAGCGGCGGGCATTCAGCCCGCCGCGAAAACCTGCACGCGTACGCGTCGCTCCGCGACCGCGGTTATTCGGCAAGACCGTGTTGCAGACGGTAGGTCATGACGGTGTTCTTGAGCAGCATGGTGACCGTCATGGGTCCCACGCCGCCGGGCACGGGCGTGATGTAGGAGCATTTGGGCGCGACGGCGGCATAGTCGACATCGCCGCAAAGTTTGCCGTTTTCGTCGCGGTCCATACCCACATCGATGACCACGGCGCCCTCTTTCACCATATCCGCTTTGAGGAATTTGGCGACGCCTATTGCAACGCACACGATGTCGGCTTCGGCGGTTATCTTGCCGAGGTCTCTGGTGCGGCTGTGGCAGATCGTGACCGTCGCGTTGCGGTCGAGAAGCAGTTGCGCAAGGGGTTTGCCCACGAGGTTGGAGCGACCTATCACCACCGCCCTCTTGCCTTCGAGGGGTATGTCGTAGTAGTCGAGCAACCTCATCACTCCGTACGGAGTGCAGGGAATGACTTCGGGCTCGCCTATCCAGAGTTTGCCTTTCTGCACATAGTGGCAGCCGTCCACATCCTTGGCGGGGTCAATCGCGCGCAACAGCGCGGATTCGTCGAGGTGTCCGGGAAGGGGAAGCTGCACCAGAATACCGTTGATTTCGGGGTCGGCGTTGAGGGCTTGGATTTTGGCAAGCACCTCTTCGTAGGTGGCGTCGGCAGGCATCTTGACCAGCGTGGACGCGATGCCCACTTCGGCGCAGGCGTTGATTTTGTTGCGCACATACACCTGACTTGCGGGGTTGTCGCCGACAAGTATGACCGCAAGTCCGATTTTTCCGCATTTATCCTGCGGGAGCGAAGCGACCTCTGCCGCAATTTGTTTCCTTGTCTCGCTGCTGACGAGTTTTCCGTCGATGATAGTCATAATCAGTTGTTGATGTAAGTCGTGTTCTTCTGGATGACATCGTGCGCGCCGCCTTCGGTTATGCTGGTGGCGGACACCACGGTGAGTTTGGCGTTTTTCTGCAGCTGCTTGATTGTCGTCGCGCCACAGTTGCACATGGTGGAACGCACCTTGTAAAGACTGCGTTCGACATTGTCCTTGAGTCTGCCGGCGTAAGGCACATAACTGTCGACGCCCTCTTCGAAGCTCAGACCCGACTTGCCGCCGAGGTCGTAACGCTGCCAGTTGCGCGCGCGGTTGCTGCCCTCTCCCCAGTATTCCTTGACATAATTGCCGTTGATGTTGAGTTTGTTGGTGGGGCTTTCGTCGAAGCGGGCGAAGTATCTCCCGAGCATGAGGAAGTCCGCGCCCATGGCGAGAGCCAGAGTCATGTGATAGTCGTGCACTATGCCGCCGTCGGAACAGATAGGCACATACACGCCCGTCTTCTTGAAATATTCGTCGCGCGCCGCCGCCACTTCGATGAGCGCGCTCGCCTGCCCGCGACCTATGCCCTTCTGCTCGCGGGTTATGCAGATGGAGCCGCCGCCGATACCCACCTTGACGAAATCCGCTCCCGCTTCGGCAAGGAACATGAAACCGTCCCTGTCCACGACATTGCCAGCGCCCACTTTGACCTTGTCGCCGTATTTGCCGCGTATGAAGTCGAGGGTGCGTTTCTGCCACACGCTGTACCCTTCGGAGGAGTCTATGCACAGCACATCTGCGCCGGCATCGACGAGCAAGGGCACGCGTTTTTCGTAGTCGAGGGTGTTTATGCCCGCGCCCACCATATAACGCTTGCTCTCGTCGAGCAGTTCGAGAGGATTTTTCTTGTGCTGGTCGTAGTCCTTGCGGAAGACGAAATACACGAGGTGGTCGTTCTCGTCCACAATGGGAATGGCGTTGAGTTTGTGTTCCCAGATGATGTCGTTGGCTTCGGCGAGTCCCGTGCCGAGAGGCGCGGTGATGAGTTTCTCGCGCGGAGTCATGAACTCGCTCACCTTGAGGTCGAGAGGCATACGGCTGACCCTGTAGTCGCGGCTGGTCACAATGCCGAGCAGTTTGCCCGAGCTGGTGCCGTCGTCGGTGACGGCAATGGTGTTGTGCCCCTTGACCTTGACGAGCTCCACCACCGCGGCGAGGGTGTCGTCGGGGGTGAGGTTGGAGTCGGACACCACGAAACCCGCCTTGTAATTCTTGACGCGACGCACCATGGCGGCTTCGTTTTCGGGGGTCTGCGAGCCGTAGATGAAACTCATGCCGCCTTCGCGGGCGAGGGCTATTGCGAGGGTGTCGTTGCTGACCGACTGCATGATAGCCGACACGAGAGGTATATTGAGCGAAATCCGCGGCTCCTCGCCCTTATTGAAGCGGACGAGCGGGGTGCGCAGACTAACATTTGCGGGGATACAGTTCTCGTCGGTGTAGGCGGGTATCAGGAGATACTCGCTGAATGTCCTCGACGGTTCTTCGAAATACTTTGCCATAATGCCTCCTAGCCGAAATAATATACCGCAGACTCGAAGAGTCCCAAATTGTAGTTGCCTTCCACATTCCTGTACAGTCCCGCGCCGACGCGTTCGCTGTGCCCCATTTTGCCGAGCACCCTGCCGTCGGGAGAGGTTATGCCCTCCACCGCCAGGTCGCTGCCGTTGGGATTGAACGCCACATCCGCCGTGGGATTGCCCGAAAGGTCGACATACTGCGTGGCAATCTGTCCCGCCTTCTCCAGGCGCGCGAGCCACTCAGCGTTCGCCATGAACCTGCCCTCGCCGTGCGAAACGGGCACATTGACGATGTCGCCCACCCTGACCCTGGACAGCCACGGAGAGAGGTCGGAGCACACCCGCGTGCGCACTATGCGCGACTGGTGACGCGAAATGATGTTGTATGTGAGCGTGGGGTCGTCGGCGCCGATTTCTGTGATGTCGCCGTAGGTGACGAGCCCGAGTTTGATGAGCGCCTGAAAACCGTTGCAGATTCCCGCCACGAGACCGTCGCGGCGTTTGAGCAGGTCGCGCACGGCGTCGGTGACGCGCGCGTTGCGGAAGAATGAAGTGATGAACTTGCCGCTGCCGTCGGGTTCGTCGCCGCCCGAGAAGCCGCCGGGAATGAATATCGCCTGCGCTCCGCCCACCAGCCGCGCGAACTCCTCGACGGACTGCGCTATGCTGTCGGCGGTGAGGTTGTTGACGACGAAAATGCGCGCTTTGGCGCCCGCGCGCTCCGCGGCTTTCGCCGTGTCGTATTCGCAGTTGGTGCCGGGGAACACGGGAATGAGGATTTCGGGTCTGGCAATCCCCAGCCCCGACTTTTTCGCTCCGCCGCACTCGTACGCCACCTTGTGCAGTCCCTGCCCTTCCTGTCTGATGTTGCAGGCAAAGACGGATTCGAGTTTTCCCTCGTACACCGCGAGAATTTCCTCTGCGGACACGCTGTCGCCGCCGAGCGTGAATTCGGCTTTTTCGGTGACCGTGCCGAGCGTCTCGCCGCCTTCCGCGCCGTCGGCGAGTTCGACGATGAACGCACCGTACCTTTCGGAGAACGCTTTTTCGAGGGTGACGGACGGGTCGAACGAAAAGCCGAAGCCTCCGCCGAAACTCATCTTCATAATGCCCTCGGCAATGCCGCCGAAAGCGGGAGTCCACACGGCAAGCGCCTTGCCCGCCCTGACGAGAGCGGACACGCGGTCGAGATTGAAAAGGAAGCTTTCCGCCACGGGAAGACCGTCCGCGCCGTACTCGCAGTCAAACAGCGCGACTCTGCTCCCCGCCCGCTTGAAATCGGGGGAAATTATGTCGTCCGTCTTCGCCGTGGTGACGGCAAACGACACCAGCGTGGGCGGGACATCGAGGTGCTCGAAAGTGCCGCTCATACTGTCTTTGCCGCCTATCGCGCCTATGCCGAAATCGCGTTGCGCACGGTAGGCACCCAGCAACGCCGCGAGGGGCTTGCCCCAACGCTCGGGCACCGACATCGGCTTCTCGAAATACTCCTGGAAAGTGAGGTAAACATCCTTTCTGTCCGCGCCCGCCGCAATGAGTTTGGACACGCTTTCCACGACGGCGAGATAGGCGCCGTGGAAGGGGCTGTTTTCGCTGATATAGGGGTTAAACCCCCAGGACATGAGCGAACAAGTGCTTGTTTCGCCTTTTTCGACGGAAACCTTGTTGACCATGCACTGTATGGGGGTCAGCTGTTTTTTGCCGCCGAAAGGCATGAGCACGGTGCCCGCTCCTATGGTGCTGTCGAAGCGTTCGGACAGCCCGCGTTTGGAGCACACATTGAGGTCGCCGGCAAGCGCGCGCATACCCTCGGCAAAACTCTTCGGGGTCTTCGCGTCGCGTTTTGCGGGGGCGACGATTCTTGCCGTCGTGTGCTTCTCCGCGCCGTTGGAATTCAAAAATTCGCGGGAGATGTCGACAATGGTCTTTCCGTTCCATTTCATACGGAGACGGGGCTCATCGGTGACCACCGCGACAACCGTGGCTTCGAGGTTTTCGGCGTATGCCAGCCGCTTGAATTTCTCGGCGTTCTCCGCCGCTACGACCACCGCCATTCTCTCCTGCGATTCGCTGATTGCAAGTTCGGTGCCGTCGAGACCTTCGTATTTCTTGGGCACGGCGTTGAGGTCGATTTCCAGACCGTCCGCAAGTTCGCCGATTGCGACGGACACGCCGCCCGCGCCGAAGTCGTTGCACCTCTTTATGAGCAGCGAAGCCTCGGGATTGCGGAAAAGTCTCTGGAGTTTGCGCTCCTCGGGAGCGTTACCCTTCTGCACTTCCGCGCCGCAGGTGGCAAGGGAAGCCGTGCTGTGCGCCTTGGAAGATCCCGTCGCGCCGCCGCAACCGTCTCTCCCCGTGCGCCCGCCGAGCAGTATGACTATATCGCCCGCGACGGGAGTCTCGCGCACGACATTGCGCGCGGGAGCCGCGCCCGTCACCGCGCCGATTTCCAGACGCTTCGCCACATAACCGTCGTGATAAAGTTCGTCCACTATGCCCGTGGCGAGTCCTATCTGGTTGCCGTACGAACTGTAACCCGCCGCCGCCGTGGTGACGATTTTCTTTTGCGGCAGTTTGCCTTTCAGGGTCTCGGAAAGGGAAGCCAGCGGATTGCCCGCGCCCGTGACGCGCATTGCCGAATAGACATACGCCCTGCCGCTCAGAGGGTCGCGTATCGCGCCTCCTATGCAGGTCGCCGCGCCGCCGAAAGGCTCTATTTCGGTGGGGTGGTTGTGGGTCTCGTTCTTGAACAGCAGCAGCCAGTCCTCGTCCTTGCCGTCGACATCCACCTTGATTTTGACGGTGCAGGCGTTGATTTCCTCGGATTCGTCGAGATTGTTCAGTTTGCCTTCCGCGCGCAGTTGCTTGGCGGCAATGGTCGCGATGTCCATGAGGTTTATCGGCTTGTGCTCGCGGTGCAGCTGTCTGCGCGCCGCAAGATACGCCGCCCACTCCGCCTTGCCGAGGTCGCTGTCGAATTCCACGCCGTCTATGGTGGTGAGGAATGTGGTATGACGGCAATGGTCGGACCAGTAAGTGTCAATCATACGGATTTCCGTGAGCGTGGGGTCGCGCCGCTCGCTTCTGAAATAGTCGCGGCAGAACCTGACATCGTCGGCGTCCATTGCAAGGGAATATTTCTTTGCGAACGCTTCGAAATCCTTGCCTTCGAGGTCGAGAAAACCTTCGACGGTGGCGACTTCCGTCGGCACGGCGAATTGCGCTTTCAGCGTTTCGGGCAGACCGAATCCGGCTTCGCGGCACTCCACGGGGTTGATGACATAACGCTTTATGCGCTCGGCGTCCTCCTCGGTGATGTCGCCGTACAACAGGTGCACGCGCGCTGTCGCCACAAGCGGCTTTTCCTTCTGCGACGCAATCTGTATACACTGCGCCGCGCTGTCCGCGCGCTGGTCGAACTGCCCCGGCAACGGCTCGACGGCGAACACCGCCGCCGCGCCCCGTTCGTCGAGCGCGTCCGACACTATGTCGAGCTGCGGCTCGGAGAAAATGTTGCGCTTTGCGTAGTCGAACAACTCCGCGTCCACGCCCTCGACATCGTAGCGGTTGACTATTCTCACCGCTTTGAGTCCGCTTATCCCCAGCGTGCCGACGGCGTCTGCGAGAAGCGCGCGCGCTTCGGCGGCAAGTTCGGGTTTCTTTTCGACAAAGACTCTGTAGACCATAATTCCTCCGCGCCGTTATTCGGCGTTCTTTTCCGCCGCAAGCGCTCTCGCGCCGATGTCGAGACGGTAATACGCGTTGCCGAAATGCACTTTCTTCACGCCGTCATACGCTTTTTCGACCGCCTTTTCCAGCGTGTCCGCAACAGCGGTCACTCCCAGCACCCTGCCGCCCGATGTCAGCAGTTTGCCTTCGGAAAGTTTTGCGCCCGCATAATATATCTCGCAGTCGCACCCCTCGTCGACGACTATTTCGTAACCCGTGCCGTATGCGGCGGGATAGCCCTCGGAAGCCATTATCACACAACAGGCGCTGCCGCGGGAAAACCGCACCTCGACATCTTTCAGTCTGCCTTCCGTGCAGGCAAGCATGACTTCGAGCAAATCGCTTTCGAGAAGGGGCAACACCACCTGCGTCTCGGGGTCGCCGAAACGGCAGTTGTATTCGATGACCTTGGGTCCGTCGGGCGTGAGCATAAGCCCGAAATACAGACATCCCTTGAAAGGTCTGCCCTCTTCTTTCATCGCGCGCACGGTGGGCAGGAATATTTTTTCCATGCACTCGGCGGCGATTTCGTCGGTGTAACAGGGATTGGGCGCGACCGTGCCCATACCGCCGGTATTCAGCCCGAGGTCGCCCGTCAGAGCGCGTTTGTGGTCCATGCTCGACACCATGGGCACCACGGTCTCGCCGTCGGTGAAAGCCAGCACGGACACCTCGGGTCCCGTAAGAAATTCCTCTATGACGACGGTGTTGCCGCTGGCGCCGAACTTGCCTTCCGACATCATGGAACGGACAGCGGCGGCGGCTTCGGCTTTGTTCTCGGCTATGATGACGCCCTTTCCAAGCGCAAGTCCATCGGCCTTTACGACGATTTTGCCCTCTTTCAGTCCGTCGATGTAACCGAGCGCCGCTTTTTCGTCGCTGAAATCGGCGTAATGCGCGGTGGGGATTCCGTGCCGCGCCATAAGCCCCTTTGCAAAGGCTTTGCTGCCTTCGATGACAGCGGCGTTGGCGCGCGGTCCGAAGCAAGGCACCCCCGCTTCCTCGAGGGCGTCCACCGCCCCGAGCACGAGCGGGTCGTCGGGAGCGACGACGACATAATCGACGGCGTTGTCCACGGCAAACCGCACAATGGCGGGAATGTCCTTTGCGCCCACCGCCACACACTCGGCGATGTCGCTCATGCCGCCGTTGCCGGGAAGCGCGTAAATCTTCTCTGCAAGGGGGCTCTTTGCAAGGGCTTTGATTATGGCGTGCTCGCGCCCGCCCGAACCTACAACGGCAATTTTCATATCATCCTCAACGCTTATCGCTCCGCGGCGCGCCGCCGCGGTCAACACGGCTCCGACTGCGGCTCAATGGTGGAACAGTCTCATTCCCGTGAACGCCATGGCTATACCCAGACGGTTGCAGGTGTCGATGACGAGATCGTCGCGCACGGAACCGCCGGGCTCGGCAATGTAATCGACGCCGCTCTTGTAGGCGCGCATTACATTGTCGTCAAAGGGGAAGAATGCGTCGGACGCAAGAGACACCCCGCGTATTCCCGCAAGATACTCCTTTTGTTCGGCACGCGTGAACGGCTCGGGACGCACGGCGAAATACTTCTCCCACACCGCGTCGCCGAGCACATCCTCGCTCTCGTCGGAAAGGTAGATGTCGATTATGTTGTTTTTCTCGGGTCTGCCCACGCCGTCGGCGAACTTCAGTCCCAGCACCTTGTCGTGCTGACGGAGGTGCCACAGGTCGGCTTTCTGTCCCGCAAGACGGGTGCAATGTATTCTGGACTGCTGCCCCGCGCCCACGCCGATTGCCTGTCCGTCCACGGCGTACGCCACGGAATTGGACTGCGTGTACTTCAGCGTGATGAGCGCGACGATAAGGTCGGTCTCCGCGCTCTCGGGGAGCTTTTTTTCGGTGACGACATCGGACAGCAACGCGCGGTCGATGACGAAATTGTTCCTGCCCTGCTCGAATGTCACGCCGTAAACCTGCTTGTGCTCCACGGCGGCGGGAACATATCCGCGGTCGATTTTGACGATGTTGTACGCGCCTTTGCGCTTGGCTTTCAGGATTTCCAGCGCGGCGGGGGTGTAGTCGGGGGCGATGATACCGTCGGACACCTCGCGGGCGATGATTCTGGCGCAGGTCTCGTCGCAGGTGTCGGAAAGGGATATCCAGTCGCCGAAGGACGACATTCTGTCCGTGCCGCGGGCACGGGCGTAGGCGCAGGCAATCGGGCTGTCGTCAAGTCCCGCGATGTCGTCCACGAAACACGCCTTCTTGAGTTTGTCGTCGAGTTTTCTGCCGAGCGCGGCGGAAGTGGGACTGACATGCTTGAATGAAGTCGCGCACACCTCGCCCGTCGCTTCGGAAAGTTCCTTGACCAGCTGCCAGCTGTTGAACGCGTCGAGGAAATTGATATACCCGGGGCGTCCCGAAAGTATCTCTATGGGCAATTCGCTTCCATCCGCCATATAAATTCTCGCGGGCTTCTGATTGGGGTTGCAACCGTACTTGAGTTCGAACTCTTTCATTTGGTCTCCGTTATTTGGCGTGCTTGTTGAAAAGGCGCGTGGTCATATTGCGGGTGTCGAGGTCGATATACCCGACATAAAGCGAAATCTTGTTGTCGGCGTCGAGGGAATTCCATAGCGTGGAAGCGAATTCGTCGATGTCGGCGGGCACCGCCACTCTGGTAGGCTCGCCCTCGAAGGACGGCAGCGGATTGCCGTCGCACTTGTAGGTGTGAATGAAATGTCCCAGCCCGTCCTGCGGCTCGTAGCGGAAGCAATATCTGTCGCAGACGCCGCCCTTGCCGTCGCCGCACTTGAGTATGCTGATCTTGTAGGAGAAGCCGTCGTCGAGGTCGATGATTCCGCTGATACGGGGGGTATAGTTGGGGGCGTCGGGCTCAAAGCACCTCTTTTCGAGAGCAATGGCGAAACTTTCGCCCGCCAGCAACCCGTCGACGACGGTGTCGGTCTGGTCGCCGTTGGTGACCACCCATTTGTTCCACACGCGGCGCATGGGCGAATAGATGATGAGAGAGGGGTCGGAGACCTTGCTTTCGTCGAACGGATAGATGACCAGTTCGTCTTTCTTTTCCACGAAAATTCTGTTGCGGCTGTTCTCGCTTCTGCCCATGATGAAATAGGCGAACACGGCGGACCTGCCGTCGGCGGACTTGCCGATTACAATGCCCCTGCCGGGATAAGCGTTGCCGCGGAGAATAACTCCGATGTCCTCTTTTGCCGAATTGCTCATAATTGTAACCCTCCGAAGAAGTTTTCGTCCTTTGTCTGAACAGCGGGTTTAATCGGCTTTTTATCCGGTTAAACCCCTGTTTGTGTGTTTTTACAGCCCGCGTATCTCGCGCGCCACGCTCTCCACCGCCTGCGGCAGCAATATCCATTCTGCCTGTTCCATTACGCGGCGTTGCAGCGTCTCGGGGGTGTCGCCCTCCTCGACCGCCACCTCTTTCTGCGCAATGATTCTGCCGCCGTCGGGGATTTCGTTGACGAAATGCACGGTGGCTCCCGTCACCTTGTCGCCCGCGGCAAGCACGCTTTCGTGCACGCGCAATCCGTAATATCCCTTGCCGCAATGCAGAGGAATGAGCGAGGGGTGGACATTGATTATCCGCTCGGGATAACGCGCGGTGAAATCGGCAGACAGTATGCTCATGAATCCCGCCAGCACTATGAGTTCAATGCCGTATTCGTCGAGAGCGGCGCGAATTGCCTTTTCGAAATCGGCTTGCGACGGGAAAGTCTTCCTCTCGCACACGACGGTGGGTATGCCCGCCTTTTCCGCGCGGGCGAGCGCATAGGCGTCTCCCCTGCTGGACACCACCAGCGCAATGCGCGCCGTCGAGATTATGCCGCTCTTTTCGGCGTCGATTATGGCTTGCAGGTTGGTGCCGCCGCCCGTCACGAACACCGCCACTTTCACTTTGTCCGTCGCGGCGGTCGTCATACCAGCTTCACCTTGTCGTCGCTCTCGGCGATTTCGCCGACGATGTAGGCGTTGACGCCGTTTTCCTTCAGGACGGCAAGCGCCGTCGCTTCGTCCTCTTTCGCGACCACGACGCTCATGCCCACGCCCATGTTGAAAGTGTTGAACATATCGCGCTCGGGTATGCCGCCCTTGTCGGCAATCAGTCCGAACAGCGCGGGTACGCGAACGGCGGATTTTTCGATGACCGCCGACAGCCCCGCGGGTATACTGCGCGGAATGTTTTCGTAGAAGCCGCCGCCCGTGATGTGCGACACCGCCGACACCTTCGCCGCGCCGAACAGCGCAAGCATGGGTTTGACATATATTTCGGTGGGAGTGAGCAGGGCTTCGCCGAGGCTCTTCCCGCCCAGTTCCACACGCGGCGAGACCATATCCTCGCCCTCGAACACCTTGCGTATGAGGGAATATCCGTTGGAATGTGCGCCGCTGGACGGCAACGCTATGACGACATCCCCTTTCTTCATAGTCTTGTTGTCGAGTATGCTGTCGCGGTCGACCACGCCGACGGCAAATCCCGCAAGGTCGTATTCGTCCACGGGATAGAATCCGGGCATTTCCGCCGTTTCGCCGCCGATGAGCGCGGCGCCGGCGCGCACACACCCTTCCGCCACGCCCGACACGATGTCGGCAATGCGCTCGGGAACATTCTTTCCGCAGGCGATATAGTCCAGGAAAAAGAGAGGTCTGGCTCCGCAGCAGATGACATCGTTGACGCACATTGCCACGCAGTCGATACCTATCGTGTCGTGTTTGTCGAGGGTGAAAGCCAGCTTGAGTTTGGTGCCCACGCCGTCCGTGCCGCTGACGAGCACGGGACGCTTGATGCCGGTGAGGTCCAGCTCGAACAATCCGCCGAAACCGCCGATGTCCGACAGCGCACCCGCCGTCATCGTGCGGGCGATGTGTTTCTTCATCAGTTCGACGGCGCGGTAGCCCGCCGTGATGTCCACACCCGCCTGTTTGTAGGACTCGCTGAAAGATTTCTCCATATTCTCCCCCGTTTACGCGTTGCGAAGATTCGCGTCTTTCTCGAGCACGGCCGCGGTGTCCGCTGCGCGCTTTTCCTCGAGTTTCTTCTGCAGAGTCGCGTCGCCGACGGCAAGAATTTCGATTGCCAGCAACGCGGCGTTCGCCGCGCCGTCGATTGCCACCGTCGCCACGGGTATGCCCGCGGGCATCTGCACCATGGAAAGCAGCGCGTCCAATCCGTCGAGCGTCGAACTCTTGACGGGAATTCCGATGATGGGAAGCGTCGTCTGCGCCGCAAGCACCCCGGCAAGGTGCGCCGCTTTGCCCGCCGCCGCGATAATGACGCCGAAGCCCTTGTCGCGCGCCGTCGAAGCGAACTCCGCCGCTTCCTTGGGCGTGCGGTGCGCCGAATAAACATGCGCTTCACATTCCACGCCGAACGCCTTCAGGGTGTCGATAGCCTTCCCGACGACGGGAAGGTCGCTGTCGCTGCCCATAATCACCGCAACTTTTTTCATAATCGCTCCTGTATAAAAAAAGCAGTTCTCTCTCGAAAACTGCGTGGTGTCACACTGATTGCAGACGGAAAGCCGCGCGATACGCGCCGGTGCAGAGACCGCCGAAGCGGGAGGGGAAATACCCCGTCTTGAGACTCACCGCCTTCGCCTTCGTAAGCATAGTCAAATGATACACTATCCGCAGGGCGATGTCAAAAAAAACGCAGGGGGTTTTGAAACATTTTTCAAATATATTGCGACCGCGCGCGCGACAGGCGCAACATATTGAATCCGCCGCGGAAGCCGTCCGTTTCCGCCGTGCGGATTAAAAATCAAGAAACGGGCAAGGAACAAATAGCACCATGGGGCTAATTTTTAAAAAGATACTCCCTTGGGGATATTATCGGAGGAGAAATATCCTTTCGAGGGGAAAATATGAACATTATAGTCGCCACGAGAATAAAGGAACTTATGCGCGAGAACAACCTCACGCAGGTGAAACTTGCCGACAAGATAGGGCTGAAACAGAACACCATAAGCGCGTGGTTGCTCGGCAAAAAAGAGCCCAGCATACGCAGTCTTTGGCTGCTTGCCGATTTTTTCAACACGGACATCGACTACATCGTGGGCAGAAAGGATTATTGACCGTCCTTTCCCCGTCCTCTCTCCCGCCCGTTACGCACGACCGCGGGGCACCCTACCGCAAAAGAATATCGAAAACCGCACCCGAGAGGTGCGGTTTTGTCTTGCCGTTTGCCGCGCTTATCCGGGCGGCGGTCACTTGAGCGGGAATTTCTCGGCGATTTCGTCGAGGGCGAGTTCGACCTCGCGTTCCCATTTCTCCACTTCCTCGTCGGCGGGAGAATGGGCGGAATCCTCGAACCATATCCACTTTTTGAAAGGGGCGTCGAGGGCGGCGAACCACTTTTCTGCGATTGCCGACGGAGTGTTGTAGTCGTGTCTGCCCTGCGTGATGACGACGGGCATTGCAAGCGATTTCACCTTCTCGTCGAAACGCACTCCGACAACCTCTTTCCAGAGGATGTCCGTGAGAGCGAGCGCGCCGCGCGCATAGCGCATGACATCGCCGAGGGAGTATTCTTTGGATTTCAGCAGCGGCATCAGCAACGATTTGACAAGCCCCTTTCTTTCGCGGTAATTCACGCCGCCGTAACGGGTGAGACAATCGCGCTGCACCATCATTGCCTTGTGCGTGGGATATTCGCCGTTCACGGGCGCGCCGCCCGCCAGCAGTTCGAGCGCCTTTTTGTCGCCGACGCGCGCCGCTTCGGCAAGGCAGAATTCGTATGACGCCTTTTCGTTTTCCACACCGTTGACGAGCTGCCCCTGCCCTATGTAGACGGCGACGAGGTCGGGACGACGGGCGGCGAGTTCTGTGCCGATGAGGGTGCCCCAACTGTGCCCCTCCACGATGATTTTACGCACGCCGAACTTGCCCGCGAGATATTCAAGCAGAAACTCCGCGTCGCTGACGAAATCCTCGAGACACACTCCGTTCTCGATTGCCGCGCGGGAATAACTCTTTCCGCTCGCGCGCTGATCCCAGCACACGAGCGTGTATTTTTCGGCAAGCCCCGAATGGTTGGCAAGCACGAGATGTCTGTCGCACACCCCCGGACCGCCGTGCAGAAACAACAGCACGGGCAAGCCGCTCCGCGCCGCGCGCACTCTTATGTTCTGTCTGTTGTCGTTTATCTCAATGAATTCCGAATAATCGATTTCGTATGCCATACCGTGCACCCCGCTTCGTTTTTTTTGCCTTGTCCGCGTGCCTTTCCCGCACCGCTCAAAGCGTGCTTGTCATATCGACAAGCAGTTTATCTATCTTTTTATTGCGTTTAACCTTGGGTTTTGCGATTTCGCGCCCTTGCGCCACCACGCAGAACACCCGCGAAAGTTCGGTAAGGTCGGCGACGGGATTGCCCTTGGTGAAGATTATGTCCGCGCTCTTGCCCTTCTCGAGAGACCCCGTTTCGTCGTCGATACGGAGCACCTTCGCGTTGCCGAGCGTCGCGGTGTACAGCGACTGTTCGGGGGTGAAGCCGCCCGCACGGTTGAAATACACCACCTCGCGCCAGCTGCCGTATTGCGTGCAGAAAGGACAGGATGCGTCCGTGCCCATTCCGACGGCGACGCCGTTGTCGGCGGCTTGGTGCGCCGCGTCCTTCATGCCGTTGAGCACTATTTCGGAATTGTACGCGCAATCGTCGCCCAGTTTGGTGATTTCGGGCGGCAGCTTGAAGTACGGCAAGGCGGGCGAGAATGTGGCGACCACCGCCCCGCCCCTTTCCTTGAAAAGACGGAGGGCGTTTTCGCTCATAAGTGCGGCGTGCTCCGCCGTGTCCACTCCGCAGGTCGCGGCAATCTCCATTCCTTCCTTGCTCTGAATGTGCGCCGCCACCCTTTTGCCGCGGGCGTGCGCCGCGTCGCACACGGCTTTCACCTGCTCGGCGGTCATCTTGAGTTCGCCCGGCTCGCCGCGTTTCTTGGCGTCGGTAACCCCGCCCGTGATACATATCTTGACAAAGTCCGCGCCCGCGTCGATGTTGGCAACCGCCAGCGCGGCAAGTTCCTCGGGCTTCTCGGCGGTCAGCGCGAATGTCCCCGCGCCGTGACCGCCCGCCACCGTAATCGCGGGACCCGAAGCAAACAGTCTTAGACCGCGCGCCGCGCCCTTGCCCGCTCTGAGTTCCGCGGCAAGTTCGATGTCCGAATTGCGGAAATCGCCCACCGCGCGCAGCGTGGTGACGCCCGACATCAGTTGCTGTTTCGCCGCCGAAGCCACGAGTCTTGACAGCACGAATTTCCCGAGCGGCGTGTACAGCAGTTTAAGCACGACTTTCTGCGCGCCGCCGCCGCTTATGACCTTGCTCGGGGCGCCCGTGCCGAAAAGGTGGGCGTGCAGGTTGATGAGTCCGGGCGCGGCGTACGCCCCTTTCATATCTTCCACCTTCCACCCGTAGGTCGCCACGCCGTGGGGTCTGATGTCGGCGATTTTGCCGTCCACGACGAATATGTCCGAATTTTCGAGTATCTTGCAGCCGTCCTCGACATCGACGATGTTGCAGTTTGCGTAAACCTTGCCTGGAGCCATAGCCGCACCTCCTGTTCTACACCCACAATTATAAACTTCCCCGTCCGTCGTGACAACAAAGAAAAGCGTCGCCGCGCAATTTATTTCGCACTTCGCCCCGCCCGAGTTCTCACATTTGTCGCAAGACATCATAGAATGAAGGAAATGGTCGCAGACATCGTCCGCTTTGTCAAAACGCTTGCATTTTGTTTTCCACTTTGGTATAATCGCTAGGCGAGTGCTGGTGTGGCTCAGTCGGTAGAGCGATTCACTCGTAATGAATAGGTCGGCGGTTCGAATCCGCCCACCAG